>NZ_JBITZP010000022.1:0-145490 GCF_044546945.1 Kitasatospora sp. NPDC053057
CAGGCCGCCCTCGACGTGCACCACAACAAGCACCAGGGCAAGGTCGGCGTCCTCTGCCTCGCCCCCGAAGAGGGCCTGGGCGTCCGCGACCAGGAGCTGCGCGAGAAGCACCTGCCCGCGATCAACCGCTTCAGGAACGTGTGATGAGCGACGCTCAGAAGCGCGACCGCCCCTGGCTGATGCGCACCTACGCCGGCCACTCCACCGCGAGCGACTCCAACGCGCTCTACCGGCGGAACCTGGCGAAGGGCCAGACCGGCCTGTCCGTCGCCTTCGACCTGCCGACCCAGACCGGCTACGACTCCGACCACATCCTCGCCCGCGGCGAGGTGGGCCGGGTCGGCGTCCCGGTCGGCCACGTCGGCGACATGCGCACCCTGTTCGACGGCATCCCGCTCGAACAGACCAACACCTCCATGACGATCAACGCCACCGCGATGTGGCTGCTGGCGCTCTACCAGGTGGTCGCCGAGGAGCAGGGCGCCGACATCGCCAAGCTCACCGGCACCACCCAGAACGACATCGTCAAGGAGTACCTGTCGCGCGGGACGCACGTCTTCCCGCCCGGCCCGTCGGTGCGCCTGATCACCGACATGATCGCCTACACGGTCGGCAACATCCCCAAGTGGAACCCGATCAACATCTGCAGCTACCACCTGCAGGAGGCCGGGGCCACGCCCGTCCAGGAGATCGCCTACGCGATGTGCACCGCCATCTCGGTGCTCGACGCCGTCCGCGACTCCGGGCAGGTGCCCGCCGAGCGGATGGGCGACGTGGTCGCCCGGATCTCCTTCTTCGTCAACGCCGGCGTGCGCTTCGTCGAGGAGATGTGCAAGATGCGCGCCTTCGCCCAGCTCTGGGAGAAGGTCACGCTGGAGCGGTACGGCGTCACCGACGCGAAGCAGCGCCGGTTCCGCTACGGCGTCCAGGTCAACTCGCTCGGGCTGACCGAGGCCCAGCCGGAGAACAACGTCCAGCGGATCGTCCTGGAGATGCTGGCCGTCACCCTCTCCAAGGACGCCCGCGCCCGCGCCGTCCAGCTGCCCGCCTGGAACGAGGCGCTCGGCCTGCCGCGCCCGTGGGACCAGCAGTGGTCGCTGCGGATCCAGCAGGTGCTGGCGTACGAGTCGGACCTGCTGGAGTACGGCGACATCTTCAACGGCTCCGAGGTGATCGAGGCCAAGACCGCCGCGCTGCTGGCGGGCGCCGAGGCGGAGATCGCCAAGGTGATGGAAATGGGCGGGGTGATTCCCGCGGTGGAGTCCGGCTACCTCAAGTCCAACCTGGTCGCCTCGCACGCCGCCCGCCGGGCCCGGATCGAGTCCGGCGAGGACAAGATCGTCGGCGTCAACTGCTTCGACACCACCGAGCCCAGCCCGCTCACCGCCGACCTCGACACCGCGATCATGATGGTCGACCCGGCCTCCGAGCAGTCCGTGCTCACCGCCCTGGAGGCCTGGCGCGGTCAGCGCGACGAGGCCGCCGCCCAGCAGGCACTGGCCGAGCTCAAGACCGTCGCCGCCACCGAGGCCAACCTGATGCCGGCCACCCTCGCCTGCGCCCGGGCCGGGGTCACCACCGGCGAGTGGTCCTTCGCCCTGCGCGAGGTGTTCGGCGAGTACCGCGCCCCCACCGGCGTGGGCGGCGCACCCGTCGCGATCACCGCCGAGCCCGGCGGGGAACTGGAGCAGGTCCGCGCCGCCGTCGCCGCCACCGCCGAGGAGCTGGGCGCCGGCAAGCTGCGCCTGCTGGTCGGCAAGCCCGGCCTGGACGGGCACTCCAACGGCGCCGAGCAGATCGCCGTACGTGCTCGCGACGCCGGGTTCGAGGTGGTCTACCAGGGCATCCGGCTGACCCCGGAGCAGATCGTCTCCGCCGCCGTGGCGGAGGACGTGCACTGCGTGGGCCTGTCCATCCTCTCCGGCGCCCACACCGAGCTGGTGCCGGACGTCCTGAAGCGGCTGCGCCGCGCCGGGGTGGAGGATGTCCCGGTGATCGTGGGTGGCATCATCCCGGCAGCGGACGGCGAGGCCCTCAAGGCCGTCGGCGTCGCCGCCGTGTTCACCCCGAAGGACTTCGGCATCACCACCATCATCGGCCGGATCGTGGACGAGATCCGGCTGGCCAACAAGCTCCAGCCGTGGACGCCCGCACCGACCGCGGCCACGAGCTGACCAGCTGACCAGCTGACCACTGGGAAGGAACCGAACCACCGTCATGAGCAACTCCCACCCGTCGCCCGCCAGCTTCAATCGCCTGCGCCCGCGCCGCTCCTGCCTCGCCGTACCGGGCAGCAACCCGCGCTTCCTGGAGAAGGCCCAGGGCCTCCCGGCCGACCAGGTCTTCCTCGACCTCGAGGACGCCTGCGCCCCGCTGGTCAAGGAGAGCGCCCGCCACAACATCGTCGACGCGCTGAACAACGGCGACTGGGGCAACAAGACCCGCGTCGTCCGCGTCAACGACTGGACCACCCACTGGACCTACCGCGACGTGATCACCGTGGTCGAGGGCGCCGGCCCCAACCTCGACTGCATCATGCTGCCGAAGGTCCAGGACGCCGAGCAGGTCAAGGCGCTCGACCTGCTGCTCACCCAGATCGAGAAGACCATGGGCTTCGAGGTCGGCAAGATCGGCATCGAGGCGCAGATCGAGAACGCCAAGGGCCTGATCGACGTCGACGCCATCGCCGAGGCCTCGCCCCGGCTGGAGACCATCATCTTCGGCCCCGCCGACTTCATGGCCTCGATCAACATGAAGTCCCTGGTGGTCGGCGAGCAGCCGCCCGGCTACGGCGCCGACGCCTACCACTACATCCTGATGCGCATCCTGATGGCCGCCCGCGCCAACGACCTCCAGGCGATCGACGGCCCCTACCTGCAGATCCGCAACCCGGAGGGCTACCGCGAGGTCGCCCGCCGCTCCGCCGCCCTCGGCTTCGACGGCAAGTGGGTGCTGCACCCGGACCAGGTCGCCGCCGCGAACGAGATCTACTCGCCCTCGCAGGAGGACTACGACCACGCCGAGCTGATCCTCGACGCCTACGACTACTGCACCTCCGAGGCGGGCGGCGCCAAGGGCTCCGCGATGCTCGGCGACGAGATGATCGACGAGGCCAGCCGCAAGATGGCCCTGGTCATCGCCGGCAAGGGCCGGGCCGCCGGCATGCAGCGCACCACCAAGTTCGAGATCCCGGAAAGCTGAGGGCCTGAGCCATGCAGTTCGGACGCACCTACGAGGAGTTCGAGGTCGGCGCGGTCTACAAGCACTGGCCCGGCAAGACGGTCACCGAGTACGACGACCACCTCTTCTGCCTGCTCACCATGAACCACCACCCGCTCCACATGGACACCAACTATGCGGAGAAGACGACGGACTTCGGCAAGAACGTCGTGGTGGGCAACTACATCTACTCGCTGCTGCTCGGCATGTCCGTCCCGGACGTCTCCGGCAAGGCGATCGCCAATCTGGAGATCGAGTCGCTGCGCCACATCGCGCCGACCTTCCACGGCGACACCATCTACGGCGAGACCACCGTCCTCGACAAGTGGCCGTCCAAGTCCAAGGACGACCGCGGCATCGTCTACGTCGAGACCAAGGGGTACAAGCAGGACGGCACGGTCGTCTGCGTCTTCCGCCGCAAGGTGATGGTGCCGACCGCGACGTACATCAAGGAGCGCGGCGGCGAGCAGCCCGGTCGCCCCGAGCCGCTCTCCTGACCCACTCCCCTCTATAGAGACCCCGGACGGGGAGGCCGCCGTCATCGGCCGACCCCCACCCGGTCGGGGGCCCTGCTGCCGCAGCCACGCCGGCAGGGCCCCCGGAAATCCCCCCCCCCGCCCTCTTCAGACATTCCGGAGCCGCACGATGGGACGCCTCGCACAGACCGACGGCCTCACCGAGATCCAGCGGGACATCCTCGCCACCGTGCGGGATTTCGTCGACAAGGAGATCATTCCGGTCGCGACCGAGCTGGAACACAAGGACGAGTACCCGACCGCCATCGTCGAGGGCATGAAGCAGCTCGGGCTGTTCGGCCTCACCATCCCCGAGGAGTACGGCGGCCTCGGCGAGTCCCTGCTCACCTACGCCCTGGTGGTCGAGGAGATCGCCCGCGGCTGGATGTCGGTCTCCGGCATCGTCAACACCCACTTCATCGTGGCGCACATGATCAACGCCCACGGCACCCAGGAGCAGAAGGACTACTTCCTGCCGAAGATGGCCGCCGGCGAGATCCGCGGCGCCTTCTCGATGTCCGAGCCCGGCCTCGGCTCCGATGTTTCGGCCATCTCCACCAAGGGCGTCAAGGACGGCGAGTTCTACGTCCTCAACGGCCAGAAGATGTGGCTCACCAACGGCGGCACCTCCACCCTGGTCGCGGTCCTGTGCAAGACCGACGAGGGCGGCAACACCCCGTACAAGAACATGACCACCTTCCTGATCGAGAAGACGGCCGGCTTCGGCCCGAACCCGACCGTCCCCGGCCTCACCGTGCCCGGGAAGATCGAGAAGATGGGCTACAAGGGCGTCGACACCACCGAGCTGGTGCTGCAGGACGTGCGGATCCCGGCCGACCGCATCCTCGGCGGCGTCCCGGGCCGCGGCTTCTACCAGATGATGGACGGCGTCGAGGTCGGCCGCGTCAACGTCGCCGCCCGCGGCTGCGGTGTCGCCCGCCGCGCCTTCGAGCTCGGCATCTCCTACGCCCAGCAGCGCTCCACCTTCGGCAAGAAGATCGCCGAGCACCAGGCGATCCAGTTCAAGCTCGCCGAGATGGCCACCAAGGTCGAGGCCGCCCACCAGATGATGGTCATGGCCGCCCGCAAGAAGGACAGCGGCGAGCGCAACGACCTCGAAGCCGGCATGGCCAAGTACCTGGCCTCGGAGTACTGCAAGGAGGTCGTCGAGGACGCCTTCCGGATCCACGGCGGCTACGGCTTCTCCAAGGAGTACGAGATCGAGCGGCTCTACCGCGAGGCCCCGATGCTGCTCATCGGTGAAGGTACTGCGGAGATCCAGAAGATGATCGTCGGACGCCGGCTCCTGGAGGAGTACAAGATCGCCGAGTGACGACCCGGTCTCCCGCCTGAGCGCGGGACCGCCGAGTGATTGCGGGGCCGCCCCGATTGACGGGCGGCCCCCTCCGAACCGCCGGTCGACGGGCGTGCGGGCCCGTCCCGGCAGAGTGCCGTGCCCAGTCACGGGCCCGGCCTGGTCCGCCAGGGTCCGGCACGGCCTCCGGAAAGCGGCCGCAGGGCGTACAGCTGCAGCGACGCGCCCTGCGGCCGCTTCCGTACACCTTCTTCCGGCCGCCACGGGCCGTGTCCCCCAAGGGGTTCCGTGCGCCAACCTGCTGAGACAAGAGTCACCAGCCGTGTCCGGTCCCTTGGGAACCGGACCGGGGCGAGCTACGGTCGTAGAGGTGGGACGCGTGCACGCGCTCCCACCGGACACATGAACGAGCAGGCGGGTTGCCCACCCACCGTGTGCTCCCGATAGCATCCACCGGGACAGCAAGCCGTCCCTCTATTACCGATTCCGCGGTGGCCCCCGTCCAGCGGCCATGATCCCCCGCGACAAAGGTCTTCGATGCCCATCAGCCCGTCCCCTCACACCTCCGTCACGGACCGCGATGCCCTCGCCGCCCCGACGGCCGGTCGGCGACCCCGCGTGACCATCGCGCGCGGAGCCACCCCCTGGTTCGTCCCCACCCTCGCCACGGCCGCCGTGACCACCGCCCTCACCCGGCGCAGCGGCAAGTGGGCCCTGGCGGCGGTCCCGGCCTGTGCGCTCAGCGCGGGCATGCTGTGGTTCTTCCGCGACCCCGAGCGTGAGATCGGCACGGGCAGAGTGATCTCCCCCGCCGACGGCGTGGTTCAGAGCATCGACGCCTGGCCGGACGGCCGCACCCGGGTCGCCATCTTCATGAGCCCGCTGAACGTCCACGTCAACCGCGCGCCCCTGCCGGGCACGGTGACGTCGGTCGAGCACGTCGCGGGCGGTTTCGTGCCGGCGTTCAACAAGGACAGCGACCAGAACGAGCGGGTCGTCTGGCACTTCGACACCGAGCTCGGCGACATCGAGATGGTGCAGATCGCGGGGGCCGTGGCCCGCCGCATCGTGCCGTACGTGGCCGCCGGAACCAAGGTCGAGCAGGGCGACCGGATCGGTCTGATCCGGTTCGGGTCCCGGGTCGACACCTACCTGCCGGCCGGCGTCGAGGTCGGCGTCGAGGTCGGCCAGAAGACCACAGCCGGGGTGACGCGCCTTGACCGTGACTGATCCTGAGACAATCGTCGGCCTGGACGACGAGGAGACGGCCCTGCGCCGCCGCCGCTGGGCGCGCGACCGCGAGCTGCGTGCCCCGCGCTCCCCGCAGCACCTGTCCACCGCCGACTTCCTGACCCTGGGGAACGCCGTCTGCGGCTTCCTGGCGATCTACTCGATCACCACCGGGGTCCTGATCCCGCACATCACCAACCCGGACGCCGCTCCGGACCGGCACAGCGCGGCCACCGCCGTCACGCTGCTGCTGATCGGCTCGATGTGCGACCTCTTCGACGGCCTGGTGGCGCGGAAGCTCCGCTCCTCCGCCCTCGGAGCGGAACTCGACAACCTGGCCGACCTGATCAGCTTCGGCATCGCGCCGGCCTACTTCGTCGCGGTCTGGGGCATGGTCTCGCAGGGCTCCAACCGGACGCTCTCGGCGCTGATCGCGCTGACCGTGCTGCTCGCGGTGGTCCTGCGGCTGGCCCGCTTCTCGGCCGTCAAGATGCGGCCCGGGGTGTTCCAGGGCATGCCCTGCCCGATGGGCGCGATGACGGTGATCGCCATCGTGCTGCTCGACCCGCCGTTCCTGCCCGGTCTGCTCGCCATCTTCGGCGTCGCGTACCTCATGGTCAGCCGGATCGAGTACCCGAAGCCGCAGGGACTGCTGGCCACCGCCACGCTCTGCTGGGTCGTCGTGGCGATCGGCTGCCTGGCCGCCTGGGCGACCGGGCTGCCCGGTGGCGACACGCTGATGCACGTCGGCGCGTTCGCCCAGATCACGCTCGCCGCGATGGCGCCGCTGCTGGTCATCCGGCGCAAGGTCGGGCAGAAGGTCGGCGACGTCCGCGCCCGGCGGGCGGAGTCGCGGCTCGGCTGAGTCCGCCTTGATGTGGGAAGGGCCCGGAACCGTCAGGTTCCGGGCCCTTTCCGCGTTCTGATGCGACCTACGCACCGCCGGTGTGGACGCTGAAGGCGGAGCGGCGGGCCGCCCTGGCCACGCCCGGGTCCGGGTGCACGCCGGAGACCGCCGTCAGCACCGAGGCCGCCCGCGGGTGCCCGGACTGCCGGGCGCGGGCGAACAGCCGCACCGGGTCGCCCGCCGCGGCGCCCTCGACATGGCCCACCAGCAGCTCGGTCTCGCCGTGGTCCAGCACCGCCGCCGCGGTGTCCACCCACAGCCAGGCCGCGTCCTCGGCGCCCAGTACGTCCGCCGGGGAGACCCCCTCGTCGGCGCGCTCGGCCAGCCACAGCAGTGCGTACGGGCGCAGCACCGGCTCGTCCACCGAAGCCCGCACCGCCTGCTCGGCCGGGCCGCCGGCCACCCGCAGCGCCTCGAAGGCCAGGCCGCGCACCAGCGCGTCGTCGCCCTGGGCGGCGTCCAGCAGCTCGGCCACCGCGCGGTCCGCCGGGCGGGCCGCCACCCAGGCGCGGAACTCCGCCCGGGCCGGGCCCGGCGAGTAGTCCGCGCAGGCGTTCAGCAGCTCGAAGGCACTCTGCTCGATGTGCCCGGCCGCGGTCTGTGCGACCGTGCAGATCTCCTCCAGCTTCGCCCGCACCGCCCAGTGGCCCAGCGGGGACAGCTCAGCGGCATCGTTCCTGCGCACCACGGCGCCGACCGCCGCCAGGCCGTCCAGCATCCAGTCCAGGACGGCGGCCACGTCGGAGGGTGCGGCCGGGGTGTCGATCTGCGGCGCCCGGCAGGTGCCGCGGACGGCGGACACCGCCGAGGCGGCGTGCGGCACCGGCGACAGGCCCGGGTTGCCGAGGCCGGCGCCGACCCGGCGCTCGTCCAGGCCGCGGCGCAGCAGCTCCAGCAGCTCGCTCTCGGCCACCGGGCCGTCCACCAGGTGCAGGAAGGACAGCAGCTGCGGGGCCTGGTCCACGGCCTGGCCGGCCAGGACGGCGAACACCCCGCGCAGCGCGGCGGGCGGCACCGGGGCGAGCAGCGTCCAGGCGTCGAACAGCCCGGACCAGCCGCGCACCACGGCCTCGTCGTCGTGCTCCCAGGCGTGAAGGCGCCAGCCGGGGCCCGCTCCGCCGTCCCGGGCCTCCACCAGGCCCACCAGCAGCGCCTGACCCCACGCCTTGGCGGCGGCGCCGACCGTCATGGCCAGCGCCCGGCCGGCGGCGCGGGCGTCCTCCGGGAGGAGCTCGCCGCGCTTGTCGACCTCTTCCAGGTCTCCGGCCCAGCGGGCGATCCGGACGGCGTCCACCAGCATCCGGCGGGCCAGCGGCGCCAGCTCGGCCGGTGCGGGGAAGCCCTCCGGCACCGGGACCCGACCTCGGCCGGGTGCCGGCGCGGGCCCTCGTCGCCGGGGTACACCGGCCCCGCCCGGCCTGCCACCGGAGGGCCGGTGGGCCGTACCGGGGAGACGGGTCACCGTCGCACCGGTACCGATCGTCGGCGGGAGCGGGGCATCACGGTCGCGCGGGTTCCGAGACGTCACGTCGAGCAGTCTTCCCCTTGCACGGGCCTTCTGTCACATCCGGTTGTCCGTACGAGCGCACGACTGGGTACCGCACCTCCGCAAGATCGGGCAACAGTGGCAAACCGCCTGGCCGGAAACGTGTGGCGGGGGCATGCCAGGTGCGTGGTGAGGCGTCGCGCTGCCCGCTCGGGCGGTCACTCTCCGCGTCAGGAGCGGAGCGTTTCGGAGCCGCGGAGGCGGGTGCGGGCGGAAGTAGAGGGCTGGAATCCGGCCAGGTGGCATGTGCCTGCTGGGCGGTGGCGGCGCACCGGAAGTCGGCCGGTCCGACTTCCCGTGCGGTCGGCGCAGGGGAAAAAGCGGAGCAGCTTCCCGGGTTCGGGAGCAAATTGTCTCCTTTACCGCCTTACCTCGCCTCTTGCTTCGCTTTACCTCGCTTTGCTTCGCGCGCTGTTCAGTGGGCGGCCGCGGATTCCCGGA
This sequence comes from Kitasatospora sp. NPDC053057, assembly GCF_044546945.1. Taxonomy (NCBI): domain Bacteria; kingdom Bacillati; phylum Actinomycetota; class Actinomycetes; order Kitasatosporales; family Streptomycetaceae; genus Kitasatospora; species Kitasatospora sp. NPDC053057. The sequence continues at coordinate 9,174 of NZ_JBITZP010000022.1, forward strand.
TTCAGAGCAGCGGGGTCAGCCAGCGCCGGAGGAGTTCGGTGTAGTGGTCGGGGGCCGAATTCCACAGGGCTGCGTGCTCGGCCCCCGGGAAGCGCTGGAGGTTCACCACGTCATGGCGGGCGGCGGCCAGGCGCTCCACGGTGCCGAAGGGGGCGATCCGGTCGTCCGGGCTGTGCAGGACCAGGGTGGGCACCCGCAGGTCCGCGCCCTCGGCGAGGCGGGAGAAGTCCGCGAGGTCCACACCCGTGCGGGCCTGCGCGGCCAGCGCGCCCAGCTCGGCGGAGGCACCGGTGAAACCGGCCCGGGCGGCGTCCCGGCGGGCGGAGCCCGGGAGATCGAGGACCGGCGAGTCGAGGATGAGCCCGCTGATCGCGTGCGCGTAGGCGGAACGGGCCGCGGTCCGCAGGACCACGGTGGCGCCCACCGACCAGCCGTAGAGGATCACCCGGCCCGCGCCGCTGTCGAGCGCCAGCCGCACCGCCGACTCGATGTCCCGCCACTCGGTCTCGCCGAAGTGGCTGTAGCCGTCCCGGGAGGCCGGGGCGCCCTCGTCGCCGCGGTAGGTGACGGCGAGGGCCGGCAGGCCGAGGCGGTGCAGGACGGGCAGCACCGGGAGGGTCTGCTGGCGGTCGGCCTCAGGGCCGTGCACGAGGATCACCCAGGTGCCGCGTTTTCCGTCGAGCCGCCAGGCGGGGAGGGCGCCGAGTTCGCCGTCGGCGGCGGTCGCGGTGAAGGCCAGGCCGAGCGCCTCGGTCGGGTCGCCCAGGTACACGCGCGGGGTGAAGCGGACCTCGGTGCCGGGCGTCAGGGTGCCCCGGTCGGCCCGGACCAGCCGCCGGGTGACGCCCTGCGCGTCGCGGTACAGGATCTCCTCGACCACCGCGTGCCCGTCGTCATCCCACTCGACCGCCCAGCGACCGGGCCGCAGGCTCTCGGGGCGGCGGTTGAAGGTGACCCGGCCGACGCCGAGGCTGTGCACCACCACGGGTCCGGCCTCCTGCGCGGCCGGGCCCGGCCCCACCCCCGGGCTGACCATCCGCTCGGAGGCCCGGCGGCCTATCACCAGGACGGCGGCCCCGGCCCCGACGGCGGCGGCCGCCACGACCGCTGCGGTTCCCCAACGCATTTCGTTCCCCGCTCTGCTCCACGGACCGGACGGTATTCGAGCACCAGTCCACCGGGGCACCGCGCCCCCGGCCACCGGACTGGGCCGTCCGGGGGACGGCCGGGGACGGTCAGACCGGGATGTCGGGGTCGTGGGTGCTGAGGAGGTGCCAGAAGCGGGGGGTGAGGGGTGGGGTGGGGGTGCGGGGCTGGGTGGTGGCGCCCCAGTGGGAGGGGACGTGGTGTTCCTGGTGGAGGACGGGGAGGACGGCGGCGAGGTCGGCTTCCGGGACGGGGACGAGGCGGGCGAGCGGGCGCAGCTGGGGCTGCCAGCGGCCGGCCACGCACTGGCGCAGCAGGCCGTCGAGGGCCTCGCCGCGCCCGGTGGCCGCGACCAGTTCGGTCAGCCGCAGGCCCAGCACCTGGGCGAGGGCGTGGGTCTGGTCCGGGTCACCGTCCCAGTGGCCGGTCAGTTCGGCCTGCCGGTAGGCGGGCAGCGTCACGCCGACCCGCTCGGCGACGGCCTCCTGGCCGAGCTCCCGGGCGAGGCGGTGGTCACGCAGGCTCACCGGGCGGCCGTCCATCAGCTGGGCGGCCGGGCACCAGAGGGCCCTGGCCAGGGCGATGAACTCGGCCTCGCCGGGGCGCAGCTCGCCGTCCTCCCAGGCGAGCACGTGGCCGGGCAGCAGCCGTACGCCGTGCGCGGCCATGCCCTCGGCGACCTGCTCGGGGGTCAGCCCGAGGCCGGCCCGGTGGGCGCGGGCGGCCTCGGGTGAGAACGGCACGGGAGAAGGGGCGGCAGTGGCGGGGGACTTTCTGCGGCGCATGGCACCGAACGGTAGGTGTGGCCCTCGGCCCGTCCCAGTCGCCGAACGCACGAAGTGGAGCTGACGGGCCCTCCCCCGCGCTGGGCGATCGCACAGGGCGGCAACGGCCTCGGGTGTGACCGACCCCTCCTTGACCTCGGTTGACTCCCGGTTCGGCCGCGTGATGGGATCCTGGGGCCAAACGGAGGCATGGAGAGGAAGCCGGTGCGAGTCCGGCGCGGTCCCGCCACTGTCACCGGGGAGCACGCTCGGAATCCCTCCTTGCCCGCCATCGCGCAGGAGGGGCCCATCACGGCGGCCGTCAGAAGCCGCTGGAGGGCCCGGGGGTGCGTCCGACCCGGAAGCCAGGAGACTCTCGCCCCCGGTACGTCGATCCAGGGCGCGGACCCTGAGTGAGGACACCCACGCGATGCAGGCTGCCCCGCCCCGTCGGACTCCGAGCTGCCCGCCGCCGTCGTGCGCCCGCTGACCCGCGCCGCCGCCTTCGCGTTGGGCGCCGTCGCGGGCTACGCCGCCGACGCCCGTTTCGCCGACCCGCGCCGCGGTCACCCGGTCGCCCTGTTCGGCAGCGCCGCCACCCGCCTGGAGCGGCGCGTCTGGCGCGACGACCGTACCGCCGGCGCCGGGTACACGGCGCTGTGCGTGGGCGTGGTCGCGGCCGGCGCGCTGGCGCTGGACCGTACGGTCGGGCGCCGTCCGCTGGGCCGGACCGCGCTGGCGGCCGCCGCGACCTGGACGGTGCTCGGCGGCACCTCGCTGACCCGGGAGGCGCGCACCATCGGCCGCTCCCTGGCCGCGGGTGATCTGACGGCCGCCCGGGAGCGGCTGCCGCACCTGTGCGGGCGGGATCCGAGCGCGCTGGACGGGCAGCAGATCGCCCGGGCGGTGGTCGAGTCGGTGGCCGAGAACACCGCCGACGCCGTGGTGAACGCGCTGACCTGGGGCGCCCTGGCCGGCACCCCGGGACTGCTGGCCTTCCGCGCCGCGAACACCCTGGACGCCATGGTGGGCCACCGCTCGCCCCGCTACGCCCGCTTCGGCTGGGCCTCGGCCCGGCTGGACGACGTCGTGGGCTGGCCGGGCGCCCGGCTCACCGCGCTGCTGACGGTGGCCGCCGCGCCCGAGCCCCGGACCGCCTGGCGGGTCTGGCGCCGGGACGGCTCCGCGCACCCGAGCCCGAACGCGGGCCAGGCCGAGTCGGCCTTCGCGGGCGCGGTGGGCGTGCGGCTGGGCGGGACGCTCCAGTACGGCGAACGGGTGGAGCACCGGCCGGTGCTGGGCGCCGAGTTGCGGCCGGTGACGGTGGACGACATCGAGCGGGCCTGCACGCTGTCGCGGCGGGTGGGCGCGCTGGCGCTGGGTACGACGGTCGCGGGGCACGTCCTGCTGCGTGCTCTTCGTAGGAGGGGCAAAGCATGAGGAACGCACTGCTGGTCGCCGGGACGACCTCGGACGCGGGCAAGAGCGTGGTGACGGCCGGGATCTGCCGTTGGCTGGCCCGCCAGGGCGTGCGGGTCGCGCCGTTCAAGGCGCAGAACATGTCGCTGAACTCCTTCGTCACCGCCGACGGCGCCGAGATCGGCCGCGCCCAGGCGATGCAGGCGCAGGCCGCCCGGGTGGAGCCGGAGGCGGCGATGAACCCGGTGCTGCTGAAGCCCGGCGCGGACGGCCGCAGCCAGGTGGTGCTGCTCGGCCGGCCGGTCGCCGAGGTGGGCGCGCTGGACTACCGCGAGCGCAAGCCCGTCCTGCTGGAGCGCGCCCTGGAGTGCCTGGCGGACCTGCGCCGGCGCTATGACGTGGTGGTGTGCGAGGGCGCCGGTTCGCCCGCCGAGATCAACCTGCGCGACCGGGACATCGCCAACATGGGCCTGGCCACGGCCGCCGCCCTGCCCGTGGTGGTGGTCGGGGACATCGACCGCGGCGGGGTCTTCGCGGCGATGTACGGGACGCTGGCGCTGCTGTCCGCGGAGGACCAGCGGCACGTGGCGGGCTGGTTCGTCAACAAGTTCCGCGGCGACGCCCGGCTGCTCGCACCCGGGCTGGAGATGCTGCGGGAGCTGACCGGCCGTCCGGTGCTGGGCACCCTGCCGATGCTGCCGGGCCTGTGGCTGGACGCCGAGGACTCGCTGGACCTGTCCACGGTGGTGGACCGGGCGGACGGGCCCGGGCCGCTCGGGGCGGACGTGCTGCGGGTGGCCGTGGTGCGCTTCCCCCGGCTGTCCAACTTCACCGACCTGGACGCGCTGGCGCAGGAGCCCGGCGTGCTGGTGCGCTGGGCGACCCGGCCGGAGGAACTGGCCGACGCCGACCTGGTGGTGCTGCCCGGCACCCGGGCCACCGTGGCGGACCTCGCCTGGCTGCGCGAACGCGGCCTGGAGCCGGCGCTGAAGGCGCGCGCGGCGGCCGGGCTGCCGATCCTCGGGGTCTGCGGCGGCTACCAGATGCTGGCGCGCTCGATCGAGGACGAGGTGGAGTCCAAGGCGGGCGTCGTCGACGGGCTGGGACTGCTGCCGACCGACGTCCGCTTCGGCACCGAGAAGGTGCTGGCGCGGCCGGTCGGCGAGGCGTACGGGCAGCGGGTCGAGGGCTACGAGATCCACCACGGGGTGGTTTCCGTCGAGGGCGGGGACGGGTTCATCTCCGATGGCGGTGGGCAGAGCCTCGACGGCTGCCGGCTCGGCTCGGTCTGGGGCACCACCTGGCACGGCGTGCTGGAGAACGACGGCTTCCGCCGCGAACTCCTGCGCGAGGTCGCCGAGTCGGCCGGGCGGGCGTTCGTGCCGGCGCCGGACACCTGCTTCGCCGCGGCGCGCGAGGCCCGGCTGGACCGGCTGGGCGACCTGATCGAGGAGCACGCGGACACCGACGCGCTGTGGAAGCTGATCGAGGGCGGGGTGCCGGCGGCCGGAACGCTGCCGTTCCTCCCGCCCGGGGCACCTGGGAGTGACGCATGAGTGACGTCCGCTATCCGTTCACCGCGGTCGTCGGCATGGCCGACCTGCGGCTCGGGCTGCTGCTGAACGCGGTCTCCCCGGCCGTGGGCGGCGTGCTGGTGCGCGGTGAGAAGGGCACCGCGAAGTCGACCATGGTGCGCGCGCTGGCCGGGCTGCTGCCCTCCATCGCCACCGTGGACGGCTGCCGCTTCGCCTGCGACCCGGCCGCGCCGGACCCGCAGTGCCCGGACGGGCCGCACTCCGCCGCCACCAGCACTGAACGGCCTTCCCAGCTGGTCGAGTTGCCGGTCGGTGTGGCCGAGGACCGGATCGTCGGCTCGCTCGACCTGGAGCGCGCGCTGGCCGAGGGCGTCAAGGCGTACGAGCCCGGCCTGCTGGCCAGGGCGCACCGCGGCGTGCTGTACATCGACGAGGTGAACCTGCTCCAGGACCACGTGGTGGACCTGCTGCTGGACGCCGCCGCGATGGGCCGCTCCTACGTCGAGCGCGAGGGCGTGTCGGTGCGGCACGCGGCGCGGTTCCTGCTGGTCGGCACGATGAACCCGGAGGAGGGCGAGCTGCGGCCGCAGCTACTCGACCGCTTCGGCCTGACCGTCGAGATCGCCGCCACCCGGGACCCGGCCGAGCGCGCCGAGGTGGTCCGGCGCCGGCTCGCGTACGACGCGGACCCGGCCGGCTTCGCGGCGCGGTTCGCGGCGGAGGAGCGGGAGCTCGCCGAACACATCACCGCCGCCCGGGAGTTGCTGTCCAAGGTCGAGCTGACCGATGTGGCGCTGCGTCAGATCACCGCCGTATGCGCGGCGTTCGAGGTGGACGGGCTGCGCGCGGACATCGTGATGGCCCGCACCGCGGTCGCGCTGGCCGCCTGGGCCGGGCGGGTGGAGGTGTTGGAGGAGGACGTCCGCAAGGCCGCCCAGCTGGCTCTGCCGCACCGGCGCCGGCGCAACCCGTTCGACGCTCCGGGGCTGGACGAGGAGCAGTTGGACCGGACGCTGGAGGAGCACGCCCAGCCGGAGGACCCGGAGCCCGAGGGCGACGGGCCGGGTCCGGACGGCGGCGGTGACGGCGATGGCGACGGTCCGGAGGGTGGCGGCCCCGACGGCGGTGGCGCTCCCGAGCCGTTCGACGGCGGCGCCCCGGAGGCGTCCGCCCCCGAGAGCGGCGCTTCGGACGCCGAGCCGCCCGCGCAGCAGCCCGTCCCCGCCCAACACCCCTCCCCCGCCCGGGAGTCGGCGCCGGTCGCGGCCGGCGACCCGTACCGGACCCGGCTGTTCACCGTGCGGGGCACCGGCCACGGCGCGCAGGGCCGCCGCTCCCCCGCCGAGACCACCGGCGGGCACACCGTCCGGGCCCGCCGGCCGCAGGGCACCCTGAGCCGGCTGCACCTGACCGCGACCCTGCAGGCCGCGGCGCCGCACCAGGTGGCGCGCGGGCGGGCCGGCCGGGCGCTGGTGCTGCACAAGGACGACTTCCGCGAACAGGTGCGCCAGGGACGGGAGTCCAACCTCGTCCTGTTCGTGGTGGACGCCTCCGGCTCGATGGCCGCCCGGCAGCGGATGACCGCCGTCAAGGGTGCGGTGCTGTCGCTGCTGATGGACGCCTACCAGCGCCGGGACAAGATCGGCATGATCACCTTCCGGGGCGCGGACGCCGAGCTGGCGCTGCCGCCCACCTCCTCGGTGGAGGTCGGCGCGGCCCGGCTGGAGTCGCTGCCCACCGGCGGGCGGACCCCGCTGGCCGCCGGCCTGCTGCGCGCCCACGAGGTGCTGCGGGTGGAGCGGCTGCGCGACCCGAGCCGGCGCCCGCTGCTGGTCGTGGTGACCGACGGCCGGGCCACCGGCGGGCGGGAGGCGCTCGCCCGCTCGCAGCGCGCGGCCACGCTGTTCGCCGCCCAGGGCACGGCGAGCGTGGTGCTGGACTGCGAGTCCGGACCGGTCCGCCTGGGCCTGGCCCGTACCCTGGCCGGGCTGCTCGGCGGCAGCGCCGTCAGCCTGGACGAGCTGCGCGCGGAGGGCGTGGCCTCGCTCGTCCGGGAGAACCGTGCCGTGAACCGTGCGACCACCACTTCGATGCGAAAGGCGGCCTGACCGACATGCCCAAGGGCGTCCCCGAGAGCGTTCCCGACGACGGCCTGACCACCCGCCAGCGCCGTACCCAGCCGATCACCGCCGTGCACACCGGCCCCGGGAAGGGCAAGTCCACGGCCGCCTTCGGCATGGCGTTGCGGGCCTGGAACCAGGGCTGGTCGGTCGGGGTGTTCCAGTTCGTGAAGTCCGCCAAGTGGAAGGTGGGCGAGGAGAACGCGCTGCGCGTGCTCGGCGCCTCCGGCGAGGGCGGCACCGTCGACTGGCACAAGATGGGCTCCGGCTGGTCCTGGATCCAGCGCTCCGCCGAGCAGGAGATGTCCAGCGAGGAGGCGGCCAAGGAGGGCTGGGAGCAGGTCAAGCGGGACCTCGCGGCCGAGACCTACCGCTTCTACGTGCTGGACGAGTTCACCTACCCGATGCACTGGGGGTGGATCGACCCGGAGGAGGTCGTCTCGGTGCTCAAGGACCGCCCGGGCAGCCAGCACGTCGTCATCACCGGCCGGTACGCGCCCGAGGCGCTGACCGGATTCGCCGACCTGGTCACCGAGATGACCAAGGTCAAGCACCCCATGGACGCCGGCCGCAAGGGCCAGCGCGGCATCGAGTGGTGACCCCTTGAGCAACACCCCCCGCCTCGTCGTCGCCGCGCCGTCCTCCGGCGCCGGCAAGACCACCGTCGCCACCGGCCTGATCGCGGCGCTCGCCGCGCGCGGGCTGGCGGTGTCGCCGCACAAGGTCGGCCCGGACTACATCGACCCGGGCTACCACGCGCTCGCCGCCGGGCGCCCGGGCCGCAACCTGGACGCCTTCATGTGCGGGCCGGAGCGGATCGCCCCGCTGTTCCTGCACGGCGCCGCGGGGGCGGACGTCGCGGTGGTCGAGGGGGTCATGGGCCTGTTCGACGGGGCTTCCGGGCGCGGGGAGTTGGCGTCCACCGCGCACGTCGCCAAGCTGCTGCGGGCGCCCGTGGTGCTGGTCGTGGACGGCTCCTCGCAGTCCCGCTCGGTGGCCGCGCTGGTGCACGGCTTCGCGTCCTGGGACCCGCAGGTGCGGCTGGCCGGGGTGATCCTCAACCGGGTCGCCTCCGACCGGCACGAGCAACTCCTGCGCGAGGCCCTGGAGGAGGGCTCCGGGGTGCCCGTCCTGGGTGCGCTGCGCCGCTCGGCGGCGGTGGCCACGCCGTCCCGGCACCTCGGGCTGATCCCGGCGGTCGAGCGCTCGGCGGAGGCGCTCAGGGCCGTCGCGGACATGGGCTCCCTCGTGGCGGCTTCGGTCGACCTGGACGCCGTGCTGGCACTCGCCCGCACCGCGCCGGAGTTGGACGCCGAACCGTGGGACGCGTCGGCGGAGGTCACGCCGGTCGCCGGACGGCCGCGGATCGCGGTGGCAGGCGGCGCCGCGTTCTCCTTCTCGTACGCCGAGAACGCCGAACTGCTCGCCGCGGCGGGCGCGGAGGTCGTCCCGTTCGACCCGCTGCACGCCTCGGCACTGCCGGAGGGCACGGCCGGACTGGTCATCGGCGGCGGCTTCCCGGAGCTGTACGTACGGGAGTTGAGCGGGAACGCCGCGCTGCGTTCGGCGATCTCCGGGTTCGCCGCCGCGGGCGGGCCGGTCGCCGCCGAGTGCGCCGGACTGCTGTACCTGGGGCGGGAGTTGGACGGCCTGCCGATGTGCGGGGTGCTGGACACCGACGCCCGGATGACCGAACGGCTCACCCTCGGCTACCGGGAGGCCGTCGCCCTGCACGACTCCCCGCTCGCCCCGGCCGGCACCCGGGTGCGCGGGCACGAGTTCCACCGGACGGTCTGCGAACCGGGCGCGGGCGACCAGCCGACCTGGGGCTGGCGCCTGCCGACCGGACCGCGCACGGAGGGCTTCGCGGGCGGCAACGTGCACGCCTCGTACCTGCACCTGCACTGGGCCGGGACGCCCTCGCTGGCCTCGTCGTTCGCCTCCGCCGCGGCTGCTTTCAATGGCGGCCTTTGATGCCGGGACGGGGTCGGAGGCGCGACCGTAGGGTGGGCGCATGCATGTGATCGTCCTCAACGGCGGCTCCAGTTCCGGCAAGTCGAGCATCGCCCGGCGCCTCCAGGAGCTGCTGCCGGAGCCCTGGCTGCACCTCGGCGCGGACACCATGGTGGACGCGCTGCCGCCGTGGCTCCTCGGCGGGGACGAGGGCATCGGCGGCCTGGAGGACGGGGACGGCACGGTGGCGGTCGGGCCGGTCTTCGCCCGGCTGGACGCCGCCTGGACGGTCGGCGTGGCGGCGATGGCCCGGGCCGGGGCCCCGATCCTGGTGGACGAGGTGTTCCTCGGCGGGGCCGCCTCACAGCAGCGGTGGCGCTCGGCCCTGGAGGGCCTGGACGTGCTCTGGGTCGGCGTGCGCTGCGACCCGGCGGTGGCCGCGGCCCGGGAGGCGGCGCGCGGCGACCGGGTCGCCGGGATGGCCGCCGCGCAGGCCTCGGCGGTGCACGAGGGCGTCGCGTACGACCTCGTCGTGGACACCGCGCAGGCCTCGCCGGACGAGTGCGCCGAGGCGATCCTCACGCGGGTGGCCGCAGGGAGTTGAGCGCCCGCGGGCGGCCTCCTGCGGTTGACTGTCGGGCAGCACCCGAGGTGACGGTCGCGGACCGGCCCTAGCGGGCCGGGGCGTGGATCACAGCGCCAGGGTCTGCCAGCCGCGGGTGATCTGGTCGTGGACGGCCGCCGGGTCCGGTGGGGTCGGCTGGGCCGCCGCCAGCGCCGCCAGCAGGCCCGCACCGTCCGCCGGGCGCTGCGCCGGGTCGATGGCCAGGGCGCGGGTGACGACGGCGGCCAGCGCCGGGTCGAACGCCTGGACCGCCGCCAGCGCCGCCGGCTCGGGCCCGGTCTCCACGATCCGGCGGATCACCGCACCCGTGTTGGTCGCCGCGAACGGGCTCGCGCCGTGCGCCGCGCACACCACGCAGCACGCCCAGGCCCACACGTCGGCCGCCGGACCGACCCGCTCCTCGCCGAACTGCTCCGGCGCCATGTACGTCAGGGTGCCCGGCCCGCCGCCGGTGGCGGTCAGCCGGGTGCCGTCCACGATCGCCGCGATGCCGAAGTCCAGCAGGCGCGGGCCCGCCGTGGTCAGCATGATGTTGGCGGGCTTGAGGTCCCGGTGGACGAGCCCCAGCCGGTGCACCCCGGACAGCGCCACGGCCAGCGCCAGCGCGAGGGCGCGCAGCGCCTCGGCGGAGCGGATCGGCCCCTGCTCGCGCAGGTGGACGTCCAGCGGGCGGCCGTCCAGCAACTCCATGGCCAGGTACGGGCGTCCGGAGTCCACGCCGGTGTCCAGCACCCGGGCGGTGTAGGCGCCGGGGACCATGGCCAGCACCTCGGACTCGCGCTGGAAGCGGCGCAACAGGTCCGCGTCATCGAGGAGTTCGAGGTTGATGGTCTTCAGCGCGACCTGGGTGGCGGAGCCCTGGCGCTGGGCGAGGTAGACCGTGCCCATGCCGCCGGAGCCGATCCGGCCGAGGAGCTGGTAGCCGCCGATCGTGCGGGGCTCGTGGGCACTGAGCGGGCTGCCGAGGGGCGGGCTCGACAGCACGGGCGGGGCGGTCGGGGGCGGTGGGGCGGGCTGGGCGAAGTGCGTGGGGACGTACGGGGGTTGCGGCATCTGCGGCGGGGTGGCCGGCGCGTGCGGCGCCTGCGGCGTGTAGGGCATCTGTGGTGGCACGGTGGGGGCGTACGGGTTCTGCGAGGCCAGTAGCGCCTGCGCGGCCTGGGCGGCGCGGGCGGCCTGCTCCTCCTGCGTGCCCGGCCCCTCCGTGCCGACCGGCTTGGGGTGGCGGCTCACCAGCAGGGCGATCACCTGGAAGACCAGGGCGGTGAAGATCAGGCCGATCGGCAGGAGGAACACGACGATCACCGCGCGGAGCAGCACCAGACCGATCAGCCGCGCCTGGGTCGAACCGGATGTCCAGATCTCCCGGGGCAGGCCGGCGGTCAGCAGCTTGCGCTGGGTCAGGTACCACAGCAACAGCCACAGCAGCAGGAACCCGACGAACAGGGCGATGTACAACGTCCGCGCCTCGGCCCGGGGGATGTGCCATTCGAAGGCGAGGTACACGGCGTTGTTGAGGCTGAACGGCCGTTCCAGCAGGTAGTAGCTGTGGTGGTCCTCGAAGTACACGGTGACGCCCGCCCCGACGGCGGCGACCAGACCGACCGCCAGCTCGCCGAAGGTCGCGCCGAGGCCGCCCGGCGCTCCCCCGGTCGCGTCGGCGCCGGTGGCAGCCAACGCCCGCCGCCGGGTGGCCGTTTGGGCGCGCACCAGCACCGGAAGTGCCGCCAGCCGTACCAGCAGCGCCAGTCCGACCGTGATCAGTAGCGCCATGTCGAGCAAGTCCAGCATATTTCCCCCTGCCTGATCGGGCACAGGGAGTATAGGGGGAGGGGGAGGGGACACCGGGGCCCGCCATCCGACCCCGTCAGGCCTCCCCTCTCAGCTCTCCCCTCTCAGCTCTCCCCTCTCAGCTCTCCCCTCTCAGCTCTCCTCGTCCAACAGTGCGGCGAGGTAGCGGTCGATGTCGACGCGCAGTTCCTCCGGCATCGGCACCTGCCAATGCCCGCTGCCGGCCGTCGCGTTGAACAGCACGCCGTCGCACCAGCGGATCAGCCGACGGGCGTCCGCCTCCGGGGCGGTGGAGCCGGCGGCGGCGAGCAGGTCGGCGGCGATCCGGGCGAAGCGGGCGCCCAGGCGGTCGTAGACGGCGCGCAGTTCGGGCCTGCGGGTGGCCTCCAGGGCCAGTTCCAGACGGGCCAGGGTGAGCCTGCGGCCGCTGGTGAGCGCCTGGAAGAGCGCCTCTGCGCCGACCTCGACCAGCAGTTCGCGCGGCGGGAGGGCGGCCCCCGGCAGCCCGCCCTCGGTGAGGTCCGGGTAGTCGGCGGTCTCCCGCTCGACGATCCGGGTGAGCACGAGTTCCAGCAGGGCGGCCCTGGTCCGGGCGAGGTTGGAGGTCGAGCCGGCGGGCAGGCCGGACGCGTCGTCCACGGCGCGGTGGGTGAGCCCGCGCAGGCCGGCGTCGGCGATCAGGTCGATGGCGGCGTCGGCGATCAGGGTCGGTCGCGGGGGTGTCATGGGTCCGATCATGGCCTTTCCGGTCGGGCTCCCCCAACTCACTACAGCCGTAGTTTACTGATCACTACACATGTAGTACCGTGCTGGACCAACGGATACTACACCTGTAGTGACCGGATCGTGTGAGAAGAGGAGCCCTCATGCCTCCCATGGGCCTGCACCAGGCGATCGTCATCGGCGGTGGCATCGGCGGCCTCACCGCCGCCCTCGCCCTCCACCGACAGGGCATCCCCGTCACCGTCCACGAACGCGCCGCCTCACTGGAACCCGTCGGCGCCGGACTCGCCCTCGCCCCCAACGCCCTGCGCGCCCTCGACCGGCTCGGCGTCGGCCCCCGGCTGCGCGCCCTCGCCGCCCCGCACCCCGCCGTCGGCGTGCGCCACCCCTCCGGCCGCTGGCTCGCCCGCACCAGCACCGCCGCCGTCGAGGCCCACTTCGGCGACCCGATCGTCGCCGTCACCCGCGCCGACGTCATCGCCGCCCTGGTCGACGCCCTCCCGGAGGGCACCGTCCGCACCGACTCCCCCGCCACCGTCACCGACCCGGGCGACGACCGGCAGCCCGCCGTCGTCCGCACCGCCGACGGGGACCGGCCCGCCGCACTGGTCGTCGCCGCCGACGGCATCCGCTCCGCCACCCGCGGCCTGCTCTTCCCCGGACACCCCGGCACCCGCTACAGCGGCTTCACCACCTGGCGCTCCATCGTCGCCCCGGGTCGCCGCCCGGTCGCCGTCGGCGAGGTCTGGGGCCGCGGCCGGCTCGCCGGGATCGTCCCGCTCGCCGACGACCGGGTCTACCTCTACGGCGCGGCCCTCGCACCGGCCGGCGCCCGGGCCGCCGACGGCGAACACGCCGAACTCCAGCGGCTGTACGGCGACTGGTGCGCGCCCGTCCCCCAGCTGTTCGCCCTCGCCGAACCCGACCGGGTGCTCCGCAACGACGTCTGGGACCTCGCCGACCCCCTGCCCGCCTACCACCACGGCCGCGTCGCCCTCCTCGGCGACGCCGCCCACGCCATGTGCCCCTTCCTCGGCCAGGGCGCCTGCCAGGCCATCGAGGACGCCGTCGTCCTCGCCTCCCTCCTCACCCCCACCGGCGACCCCGCGCCCGCCCTCCCCGCCTACACCGCCACCCGCCTCCCCCGCACCACCGCCATCGTCACCGCCTCCCGTCGCACCGGCACCCTCATCGCCCTCCGCACCCCCGCCGCCACCCTCCTCCGCACCACCGCCCTCACCCTCGCCGGCCTCCTCCCCACCCGCACCCTCCTCCGCCGCTCCGCGGCGATCTACAACTGGCAGCCGCCGACACTCCGCACCGAGGTGTGACGGGGCCGCCTCCCGCCCTCACACAGCGACCGGGAGGGGTCTCCTCGCGCTGGCGGTCGTGGCGCTCAGTGGTCAGGTAGAGGTCCTCGCCGTCGCGCCGCGTGACGTGGACGCGCTGGGCACGCTCCACGGTGTCCGCGACGCGCTTGGAGTTCTTCGACAGGTCGGAGAAGGACACGGTGAGAGGCGACATGATTCGACGCTAATCCGGAATATGTTCCGCAGTCAGTCGCGATTGCTGTGCACGCGTGATCGGCCCGGGCCGACAAGGCGGGCCGGATGTCGGAGGTGGTTGCGATGATGACCGGTATGAGTGACTCCAGCAGGGCCATCGCTGATTACTGGGACGCTGCCGCACCGAGGTTCGATGACGAGCCGGATCACGGGTTGCGGGCGGCCGGGACACGGGAGGCGTGGGGGCGGCGGGTTCGGGGGTGGGTGCCGGCGGGGGCCGTGGATGTGCTTGATGTCGGTTGTGGGACGGGCTCGTTGGCGGAGTTGATCGCGGCGGGTGGGCATCGGGTGACCGGTGTGGATCTGGCGCCGCGGATGGTGGCGCGGGCGCGGGCGAAGCTGGCGGCGGCCGGGCTGGCGGGGCGGTTCCTGGTGGGGGACGCGGGCGCGCCGCCGGTGCGGGAGGGCAGCTTCGACGTGCTGCTCTGCCGGCACGTGATCTGGACGCTTCCCGACCCCGAGCAGGCCCTGCGCGCCTGGGTGCGGCTGCTCCGGCCGGGCGGGCGGCTAGTGTTGGTCGAGGGGCGGTGGCGCGAGGCGGGCGAGCGGGCGAAGCCGTACGTCGCCGGGGCGGAGCGGCTGCCGTGGGGCGGCGGCGTCGGGGCGGAGGAACTCGCGTCGGCGCTACGGCCGTTGGTCGCGGAGCTGCGGATCGAGCCGCTCAGCGGGGACGCCGCCCTGTGGGGTGGGCCGGTGAACGACGAGCGCTACGCGGTGGTCGCGGACCTGTAGCGGGAGTCACGAGCCGCTGCCGAAGGTGCCGTTGACGGCTTCCGCCCAGTCCTCGGGCGCCTCGGCCACGATGCCTTCGGCGATCCGCCGTGCCGCCTGCTCGATCACTGCCCTGCCCCTTGCGCCTGCCACCGGGGACAGCATGGCAGCGGGCACTGACAGCTCCTCAGTCGATCAGCGATTCGGTGTCGCCATGGGCGATGAGGAGCTTGCGCAGCAGGGTGTCGAGCTGGGCGCGCTCGTCGGCGTCGAGGGTGGTGAGGATGCGCTCCTCGTTCTGGAGGTGGCCGGGCAGGGTGGCGTCGATGAGCTCCTTGCCGGCCGGGGTGAGGCGGACCAGGACGGCGCGGCGGTCGGTGGGGCAGGGGTTGCGTTCGACCAGGCCCTTGGCGGAGAGCTTGTCGACGCGGTTGGTGATGGCGCCGGAGGTGACCATGGCGGACTTGAGCAGGGCGCGGGCGTTGAGCTCGTAGGGCTCGCCGGAGCGGCGCAGGGTGGCGAGGACGTCGAACTCGGAGGAGTCCAGGCCGCAGGTGAGGAAGTACTCGCGGAGGGCGTTGTCGACCCGGACGTTGAGTCGCCGGAGCCGGCCGATCAGGGCCATGGCCTCCAGGTCGAGGCCGGGGTCGACCCTCCGCCACTGCTCGGCGATGTCGTCGACGGTGTCGCGCTGCTGCATGACCTGTCATCTCCCTCTCGGTGCGCCCGGTCCAGATATCTTAACATTCACATACTTGACGTTCGCCGATCCCGGGGCGTAGAAATATCTCAACGTTCAGATAATCAACGTTGAGGGGATCGGGATCGCCATGGACCGCAAGCGCGCAGGGATCGCCGCCACCGCCGCACTCGCCCCGGCCGCCTGGGGCACCACCTACCTGGTCACCACCCAGCTGCTGCCCGAAGGCCGTCCGCTGCTGCTCGCCGCGCTGCGGGCGCTGCCGGCCGGGCTGCTCCTGCTGATGATCGGCCGCAAACTGCCCAAGGGGCGCTGGTGGGGGCGCGCGGCAGTGCTCGGGATGCTCAACATCGGGCTGTTCTTCCCGCTCACCTTCGTCGGCGCCTACCGCCTGCCCGGCGGCGTCGCCGCCACCATCGGGGCGATCCAGCCGCTGCTGGTCGCCGGGTTCTCGGTCGGCGTGCTCCGCGTACGGCCC
This sequence comes from Kitasatospora sp. NPDC053057, assembly GCF_044546945.1. Taxonomy (NCBI): domain Bacteria; kingdom Bacillati; phylum Actinomycetota; class Actinomycetes; order Kitasatosporales; family Streptomycetaceae; genus Kitasatospora; species Kitasatospora sp. NPDC053057. The sequence continues at coordinate 24,704 of NZ_JBITZP010000022.1, forward strand.
GGACGCCGGGCGGTGCTCGCCGGGCTGGCCGGGGTCGGCGGGGTGGCGCTGCTGGTGCTCAAGAGCGGGGCGAAGCTGGACGGTGTCGGCATCGCCGCGATGGTCACCGCGATCGGCCTGATGGCCATGGGCACCGTCCTCACCCGCCGCTGGGGCCGCCCGCAGGGGGCCACCATGGTCGACCTCACGGCGTGGCAGCTGCTGGCCGGCTCGATCTTCCTGGTCCCGCTCGCGGCCGTGGTCGAGGGCGCGCCGCCGGCGCTGAGCGCCTCCAACCTGGCGGGCTTCGCCTACCTCGGGCTGTTCAGCACCGCGCTCGGGTACGTCCTGTGGTTCCGCGGCATCGAACGGCTCGGCGCCGGGCCGGCGTCCTTCCTGGGACTGATCAACCCGGTGGTGGCCACCGTCGGCGGCCTGGTCGTGCTCGGCCAGACGCTCACCCCGTGGCAGGTGCTGGGCCTGGTGCTGGCGCTCGGTGCCATGCTCGTCGGCCAGGCCCCGGCCCGCCGGAGTGCCACGGCGAGCCCGGCAGCCGCGGCTCCTGCGACCTTGCCCCAGGTACCCACGGCTCAGACCGAAGCGCTCCGAACGGCAGCCGCCCGCTGACGATCCCGGCCCCCTCCGTCCCGCCCTCCGTCCCGCCGGGCGCCACCGCCCGGCGGGGCGGAGGCGTCTTCCGGCGCCGCCTCAGCCGGTGGCGCGGATGTAGATGTCGGCGGCCCCCGGCAGGCCGCCTGGGATGGTGGCGACGTAGATCCGGCGGGCCGTCGGCGCATGGGTGGGGACGGCGGACGGGGTCGCGGTGGGCGTCCAGGTCGGGGTCGGGGTGGGGGTCGGGCTCGGGCTCGGGCCGGGCGTGCCGTCCACGGGGGCGTCGTTCCCGGGAGCGTCGTCCTCGGGCTCGTCGGCCACGGCGGCGTTTCCCGCGCCGTCCGGGTCGGCCTCGGTCGGCGTCGGCTCCGCCGCGATCGCGGCGGGCGCGGCGGCCGCGGCGGGCGCGGCAGACGCAGACGGCGCGGCAGGCGTGTCCGGCGCGGCAGGCGTGGCGGACGCATCGGGCGCGCCCGCCGCACTCGGCCCCGAGGAGGGGGCGGAGGGCGAAGCCGGCTCCTCCGGCAGTTCCGGCGCCTCCGCCGGCTCGTCGCCCCCGAGGGCGGCGGCGAGGTCCGGCGGCAGCGGCGCGGCCGGTCCGGGCTCGGGGAGGTCGTAGGTGCGCAGGAAGTCGCCGAGGCCGGGTTCCTTGCCGCCGCCGAGCCGGTAGTGCAGGTACGCGATGGGCGCGCCGTCCGAGGTGCGGGTGTAGACGGCGCCGACCGGGACGTAGTAGCGGCCGGCGCCGGGGTGCTGGGAGGGGTGGAGGCCGGCCAGGCGCTCGGCGCGGTCGCGGTCGGTCTCCCGGCCGCCGACCCCTCCGGCGGTTAGCGCGTTGACGCCGCGCACCACCAGGGCGGCGGCGACGGACACGCACAGCACCAGTCCGACGGCGACGGTGCGCCGCAGGACCGGGCGGCCGTGCAGGGCCGGCCAGGAGTCGGTGACCATGCGCTCGGGTGGGATACCGTCCACGGTTGTCTCGCTCCCCCGTTTCGATCAGGACGCCCGGCCGGACCCTTCGGTCAGGGCGTCACACTCTGCTCGACGTGGGACGGTAGCGGAGAGTTCCTCAGCCCAGGTAGGCGGGGGCGACGGCAGCCTTGGTGACCAGCCGCGCGGTGCCGGAGCCGTCCGCCGGGACGGTCCACAGGTCGGCGCCGTAGTCCCCGGGCAGGGCGTAGAGCAGGGTGCCGTTGTCGGACCAGAGCGCCTGGTCGTCGATGTTGCGCTGCTCGGCGGTGGCGGTCTCGGTCCCGGTCGCGAGGTCGAGCACGTACAGCCGCCAGGGGGCGTCGGGCGACAGGCCGGGGACGCGCTTCTTGTAGGCGACGCGGGTGCCGTCCGGGGAGAGGGAGGGGCACTCGACGTTGTCGTGCAGGGTGGTGAGGGTGCGGGCGGCGAGGTCGCCGCGGACGAGGTGGGTCTGTCCGGAGGTGGCGAGGGTGGCGTAGAAGGTGTTGTCGTCGGCGAAGGTGACGCCCCAGATGTTGACGTCGTGCGCCTGGTACGGGTGGCCGTCCTTGACGACGGCGAAGTCCTCGAGGTTCTCCCGCAGGTTCCAGTCCCGCACGTCCACGATCGAGGTGCGGGTGGAGAAGTTGGTGCCCGCGTAGGAGTCGCCGCTGACGAAGACCGTCCAGGCGGCGAAGTGCCCGGACGGGGAGACCCGGGCGCGGGTGGGGATGCCGGCGGCGGGGAAGGAGCGCCGCTCGTGCAGGTGGTCGTCCAGGATGACGGCGCGGTAGGTGTCCTCCAACGCGCCGTGCTGGGCCTGCAGGCAGATGCCGGTGCCGGCGGCGGCGTGGAAGCGCAGGCACTGGGTGCCGGAGGCGGTGCGCGGCCCGTCGGGGTGGTCGGCGGGGACGGTGGTGATCTCGTCCCGGTGCGGGCCCCACGCCATGTTGCGGAAGAGCAACTGACGGCCGTTCGAGGGGGCTTGGAGCGAGACGTTCCCGGGGGAGACGGCCGGGCCGCCGGACTGGGTCTGGTCCCGGCGGGCGGTGCGGTCGGCCGCGTAGAGGACGGCCCCGGTGCCGACCGCGCCGAGCACCAGGACGGCGACCAGCAGCACGATCACCCTGGTGCGGTTGTTCTGCAGGTTCACACACCCTCCTCAGCGGCAACGGTCCCGGACGAACGCAGCACCACCGCCGCGCCGGCCACGCACAGCGCCAGCGCCCCCGCCGACCAGGCGAGCGCGGTCGGGCCGCCCACCGCGCTCCACAGCGCGCCGAACAGCAGCGAGCAGGCGAACCGGGCCAGCGCCTGCCCGGTGCCGACCAGGGCGAGCCCGGCGCCGCGCTGCTCGGCGGGTACGGCGTCGGCCGCGGCGGCGGCGAGCACGCCGTCGGTGGCGGCGTAGAACGAGCCGTGCAGCACCAGGACGCAGAGCACCGCGGGCAGTCCGCGCAGCGGCGAGAGCAGCAGCCCGTACGCGAGCAGCAGCACCCCGTGCCCGAGCAGGAAGAGCCGGCGGCGCCCGATCCGGTCGGCGAGCGAACCGAGCGGGACGGCGAGCAGCAGGAAGGCGGCCGCGGTGCCGAGCGGCAGCAGCGGGAACAGGTTGACGGACAGGCCGAGTCGGCGCTGGATCAGTAGGTAGAGAAAGGAGTCGCTGACGGTGGTGAGCCCGAGCAGCACGGCGCACGCGGTGAGCCGGCGCAGGCCGGGCAGGCGCAGCAGGGTGAGACTGCTGCGCAGCGAGGGAGCGATAGTTGACGGAGCGTCACCGTTCTGCCGGCTGGGCACGAACAGCAGCAGGATCAGCACGCCCAGCGCGGCGACGCAGGCGCTGACGGTGAACACCGCTTCGTAGCCGTGCCGCTCGCCGCCGTCGGCGAGCATCGGGCCGCCGGCCAGCCGCAGCACCAGGAAGGCGGTGAGCGGGCCGAGCAGGGCGCCGGCCGTGTCCATCGCCCGGTGCACGCCGAACGCCCGTCCGCGGTGGGCGGGTTCGGTGGCCAGCGAGATCATCGCGTCCCGGGGCGCGGTGCGCAGGCCCTTGCCGGTGCGGTCGACGGCGATGACGGCGCCGATCAGCGGCACGGTGTGGACGAACAGCAGCAGCGGCCGGCACAGCGCGGACAGTCCGTAGCCGACGGCCGCGACGGCCTTGTGGCGGGCGGCCCCGTCGCGGCCGCGGCGGTCGGCGAGGTGGCCGCCGACGAGCCGGACCAGGGCGCTGAAGCCGTTCTGGATGCCGTCGAGCAGGCCGAAGCCGAGCGGGGAGAGGCCGAGTCCGGTGAGCAGGTAGAGCGGAAGCACGGCGTTGACCATCTCGGAGGAGATGTCGGTGACCATGCTGACGGTGCCGAGGGCGAGGACCGCCCCCGGCACGGCGCGCAGGGCGGCGCCCCGCCGCACCTGGCCGGTGGCCGGTGCGACGGGGGCCTTGGAGCTGCGGGAGTCCGCGACGTACACGGGTGTCAGTTCCAGATGCCGCTGATGTCGGCGGCGTTGGCGGAGTTGCCGGCGTGGGCGTTGACGCCGGCCAGGTCCTCCAGGGTGTGGAGCACGTCGTAGTGGTTGTAGGTGGTGGCGGTGGAGCTGCCGGGGGCGACGTGGGCGCCGTAGACGACGGTCGGGATGCGGTTGCCGGCCAGGCGGTTGTCCTCGTCGAAGGTCACCACCAGCAGGCTGTTGTTGCTCTTGGCCCACTGGGCGTAGGCGTCGAGGTTGGTCTGCAGCCAGGAGTCGCCGGTGCCCACCGAACAGTCGTGCATGTCGTCGCACAGGTCCGGGATGACGAAGGAGACCTTGGGCAGGGTGGTGAAGTCGGTCGGGAACGCGTCCATGCCGTAGGCGCTGGAGGTGGGCACGTTGCCGAAGCCGAACCACGGGTTGTGCTTCTGCGCATAGTTGCCGCTGCTGCAGTCGGTGGCGCCGACGGACGGCAGGCCCTCGTTGTAGCTGGCCCAGGTCTGGTTGGCGGCGAGCAGCTCGGACGCCAGGTTGGGCTGCTGCAGCGCGCCGACGTCCACGCAGCTGTCGTCGACGACGCCCTGCGCGCTGCCGGAGAACAGCATGTAGTAGTTGGGCTGGCTGGGGTGGGTGAGCGCGTACGACTGGGTCAGCGTCGCGCCGCCGGCGGCCAGGGTGCCGTTGATGTACGGCGCGCTGGAGCTGCCGATGACCTGCGAGTACGCGTGGTTCTCCAGCATGACGACGACCACGTGGTCGGGCGAGGGCAGGCCGGCCGCGGTGTCGGCGGCCGCGCTGCCGCCCGCGGCCCACAGGCCGAGCGAGCCGGCCACCAGGCCGAGGCCGGTGGCGAGGGCGGTGATCGGGCGGAGCCTGCGGCGACGGGCGGGGCGCGGACCGGCGGTGGGGGTGCCGGGGGTGCGGAGTCGTGCGAAGGCCATGGGGTCCTCCGTGAGTCGGGGCTTCCGGGGCGGGAGCGCCGAGAACAGTAGGATCGCGGCGTGTCGTGTACCGCACAAGAGAAGTGAAGAACAGAAGAACAGCTGCGAGGCGGTCCTGATACGGAGTAATCGGCGCCGCGTCGGATGTCACACGCGTCCCGATTGACCCTTTTCGGCCGCACGTGGTGGGATCACGGGGGCTTGGACGAAGGAGTACGCGACGTGATCGGACTGGTCGCCATCGACGGGGCGGTCAGACCGCTCGCGACTGAGCTGCACGCTGCCTGGCCGGAGAGCAGCCGCGTCCACGTCGCCTCCATCGGCAACTGCTTCCAGGCGCCCGATGCGATGTCCTTCGCGCTGGGTCGGTACCGGCGGGTGGTCGCCTTCGCACCACTGCCCACGGTCGTCTCGCTGCTCCGGCATTGGCACATCGAAGCCCCGCGCGGCACCAGCCTGCTCTGTGTGGACCCCCAGCGACGATGGGTGATCCCGCTCGCCGGCGGCGAGGCCGCCGAGGAACTGGCCCGGGAGGTGCAGCTCGTCCTGGGGGTCACCCCGGTGCTCACCGACTACCCGTCGCCGCCCGGGGACCCCGCGATCACACCCTCCCCGCCCTTCGTGCCCGGCACGCCTGCGGACGCCCCGGTCCTGCGGGTCGTCGACTGGGAGGAGCCGGGCGAGAGCGACGTCCTGGTGTACCCACGCACCCTGGTGGTCGGGATCGGCGCTGGCAGCGGCACCGAACCCGCCGAGCTGATGCGACTGCTGACGGATACCCTGGCGGAGGAGGGCCTCGACCGCTCCTCGGTGGCCCGGCTGGCCACCGTCACCGGCAAGGCGGACCATCCGGCGGTGCGTTGGGCCGCGTCCCGCCTGACCGGGGTGCCGGTGGACGAGCATCCGGTGGCGCGACTGGCGGACGTACCGGTGCCGAACCCGTCCGACCTGGTCGGTACCGCCGTCGGCACCGCGAGCGTCGCCGAGGCGGCCGCACTGGCCAGTGCGCCGGGCGGCCGACTCGTGGTCACCAAGCGGAAGTCGGCGACGGCGACGGTGGCGATCGCCCGGGCGGCGGTGCCCGGGCGGCTGGTCGTGATCGACCTCGGACCGGACGGCCCCGACCGGTTGGGGCCGCAGGCGCTGACCGAACTGCGCGGCGCCTCCGCGGTGGTGGGCCGGCCGAACACGGTCGAGGCGCTGGCCGACCTGCTCCGGCCGGGCACCCGGCAGGTCGCCGTGGCGGCGCCCGGGACGGTACGGAGCGCGAGCGGACGGGTGGTGCCCTGGGCCTACGCGGCGCAGGACGGCACCGGAACGGCGGTCGACCACATCGGGGCGGCCACCGAACTCGCCGCGCACGGGCACACCGTCGCACTGGTCACCCACGGCGACGACGCGGAGCCCGCGGTGCCCCCCGGCCGCTACGACGTCCACCACGTGCCCCAGCCGACCGCCGTACCCGCACGACCGGCAGGAGACCCCGCATGACCGCCCACGAGCCCGACCTGCGCCACCACGGCGACGCCGAGGTGCGGGCCGACGGGAGCGGCCTGGTCGACCTCGCCGTCAACGTCCGCACCGGCACGCCCCCGACCTGGCTGCGCGAGCGCCTGGCCGCCACCCTCGGCGACCTCGCCGCCTACCCCGACCAGAGCGCCGCCCGCGCCGCGGTGGCCGCCCGGCACGGGCGCCCGGTCGAGGAGGTGCTGCTCACCTCGGGGGCGGCGGAGGCCTTCGTCCTGCTCGCACGTGTTCTGACGCCTCGCCACATCGCCGTGGTGCACCCGCAGTTCACCGAGCCGGAGGCCGCGCTGCGGGACGCCGGGCACTGGGTGCACCGGGTGCTGCTCTCCCCCGAGGACGGCTTCCGGCTGGGCGCCGTCCCCGAGGAGGCGGACCTGGTCGTCCTCGGCAACCCGACCAACCCGACCTCCGTCCTGCACCCCGCCGAGGCCGTCGCCGCGCTCGCCCGGCCCGGGCGCACCCTGGTGGTGGACGAGGCGTTCATGGACACCGTGCCCGGCGAGCGGGAGTCCCTCGCCCCGGCCCGGGACCTGCCCGGCCGGGTCGTCGTCCTGCGCAGCCTCACCAAGACCTGGGGCCTGGCCGGACTGCGGATCGGCTATGTGCTCGGACCGGCACCGCTGATCGCCGCCCTCGGCGCCGCGCAGCCGCTCTGGCCGGTCTCCACCCCGGCCCTGGTCGCCGCCGAGGCGTGCAGCGGCCGGTCGGCACTGGCCGAGGCTGAGCAGGCGGCCGCCGAACTCGCCCTCTGGCGGGCGTACTTGCTGAAAGGCCTGGCCGCCTTCCCGGCACTGCGGGTGTACGGCGAGCCGGCCGCCTCCTTCGTCCTGGTCCGGCTGCCGGGCGCGGCCGCGGTCCGCGAGCGGCTGCGCGAGCACGGCTTCGCCGTCCGGCGCGGGGACACCTTCCCCGGCCTCGGCGAGGACTGGCTGCGGATCGCCGTACGGGACGAGGAGACCACCGACCGCTTCCTCAACGCCCTGGAGACCGTGCTCAGTTCAGCCTGACCTCGGCCCCGGGCTCGATCCGGCCGGGCGCCAGCACCTGCGCGTACACCCCCGCGCAGGGCAGTGCCGGCATCCCCTCCAGCGGGACCAGCCGGTTGCGCTCGGCGGGCACCCGCAGCGCGTCCGCCCGGCGGGGCAGCGGACCGTGCCCCAGGGTGGGAACGGCGCAGCGCGGGGTGGGCGCCACGATCCGCAGCCGCAGCGTCTCGCCGACGGCCAACTCCCGCCCCACCCAGGCGTTCTCGACGAACCCCTCGCCCCCGGTGCGGAGCACCAGGTTCGGCCGGTAACGCTCGGCCTCGACGCCGACGGCGCGCAGTGTGGCGTCGGTGATCAGGTGCACGGGGGCGAAGTCGAAGAAACCGCCTTCCGGTGCAGCCCGCCCCAACTCATTGACCGTCACCGGGACTTCGGCCTCGATCCCGCACGCCAGCACCTCTTCCGGCACCGCCCGCTCGACCGCCGCACCGGGCGGGCGCTCGGTGATCAGGGCGAGCTTGCGGCCGAGTGCCTCGGACAGCTCCGCCTCGTCCGCGACCCGCCCCTCCGGGCCGGTGATCGCCACCTGGCCGTCCGCCGCGGCCGTCGCCGAGTACCGCAGCAGCCCCGCCCACAGCCGGGGGTTCTTCGCACTGGCCACCCGCCCGGTCGCCAGGTCCAGCAGCGCCCGCTCCCGGTCCCCGGCCACGCCCCGCCCGGACACCTCCGCCGCCGAAAGCTCCTCCCCCAGCAGCGACTTCACCGGGTAGCGGCGCAGCCGTTCCACGTGGCCGATCAGCACGGCGCGTCCTCCGCCCACTCCCGCAGGGTCGCGAAGTCCTCGGCGAGCATGCCGACCCGCGGGTTGACGTGCAGGGTGAGCGCCGGGCCCGGGTGGTGGGCGGCGATCCACTCGGCGTCCTGCGGCCCCAGCTCGTCGTCCACCCAGACGAACGGCCGCCCGTCCGCCCAGGCGACCACGTCCCTGGTCTTCCAGTGCAGCCCGTCCGGATCCTCGCCGAACAGCTCCGTCCAGGCGATGTACGGGAGTTCGGGCAGCCCGAGGTTCGGGCCGATGAGCGCGTTCGCCTCGGCCATCCAGGTGGTCGCCCACACCAGCTCGTACGGCAGCGCCAGCAACTCGACCCCGTGCGCCGGGTTCAGCCACACCCGCAGCGGCTTCGCCTCGCCGTCCACCCGCCGGACCTGCCGCTCCATCCACCAGCTGGGCATCAGCTCGTGGACGCGGTAGCCGGCCGGCCGCCGGAGCCTCGGCGCGGCATAGGGATTGAGCGGTCCGTCCACGTCGAGCAGGAGCAGTGGCTGTCGAGTCATGCCGTGAATTGTCCGGTGGCCAACCGGGATTGACCAGCGATTTGCCCAAGCCGCAACGCCCGCAGGCCCTCCCCGAACGGGGAGGGCCTGCGGGCGTACGCACCTCAGGGGCGGATCAGACCTGGCCGGCCTTCTCCAGGGCCTCGCAGCAGGTGTTGATCAGGAGGCGGGTGACGACGTAGGGGTCGACGTTGGCGTTCGGGCGGCGGTCCTCGATGTAGCCCTTCTGCTCCACCTCGACCTGCCACGGGATGCGGACCGAGGCGCCGCGGTTGGAGACGCCGTAGCTGTAGACGTTCCACGGGGCGGTCTCGTGCTTGCCGGTCAGGCGGGACTCGATGTCGGCGCCGTACTGGGTGACGTGCTCCAGCACCTTCTCCTGGGAGGTGCCGAGCGACTCGCAGGCGGTGATGATGGCGTCGTAGCCCTCGCGCATCGCCTTGGTGGAGAAGTTGGTGTGGGCACCCGCGCCGTTCCAGTCACCGCGGGCCGGCTTGGCGTCCAGGGTGGCGTCGATGCCGAACTCCTCGGCGGTGCGGTACAGCAGGTAGCGGGCGATCCACAGGTCGTCCGAGACCGTCAGCGCGTCGACCGGGCCGATCTGGAACTCCCACTGGCCGGGCATGACCTCGGCGTTGATGCCGCAGATGGCCAGGCCGGCGTCGATGCAGCGGTCCAGGTGCAGCTCGACGATCTCGCGGCCGAAGACCTCCTCGGCGCCGACGCCGCAGTAGTAGCCGCCCTGCGGGGCCGGGAAGCCGCCCTCCGGGAAGCCGAGCGGGCGGGAGCCCTTGAAGAAGGTGTACTCCTGCTCGATGCCGAAGATCGACTCCTGCGAGGCGTACTTCTCGTCGACCTCACGCAGCAGGGCGCGGGTGTTGGACTCGTGCGGGGTACCGTTCGTCTCCAGGACCTCGCAGAGGACCAGGATGTTGTCGCCGCCGCGGATCGGGTCCTTGACGACCTTCACCGGCTCCAGCACGCGGTCCGAGGCGTGGCCCTCGGCCTGGTTGGTCGAGGAACCGTCGAAGCCCCAAGTGGGGATCTTGTCGGCGTTGGGCAGGACGCGAGTCTTGGAGCGGAGCTTCGCGGTCGGCTTGGTGCCGTCGATCCAGATGTACTCGGCCTTGATTGCCACGGCTTGGTCCCTCGCATTGCTGGGTGGTGGGTGCCCGCGTAGCGTCGCAAGCCGCCGTTTCCCGGTTGTTCCTCTCATGTAACGCGCATGTGAACCAACCGTCCGCGTTGGCACGGTCACGGTGCGGGAGTGCCGCGTGCGGCACCCCGCACCGTTTCGGGTGGCCAGGCGCGCTCAGTACCGGCTGGCGTGCTCAGTGCCGACGGGCGTGCGCGGCCCGGCGGCGCCGGGTGGCCCACAGCGCGGCCGCGCCGCCCGCGACCAGAGCGGCGGCTCCGGCGGCCAGCGGGCCGGTGGCGCTGCTGCCGCCGGTGCTGGCGAGCGTCTCGGGCTTGCCGGGCTTCTCCACCGCCGCCTGGGGCACGGCGGCCCGCGAGGTGGTGGTGTCGGCGACCGGCTGGGCGGTGGGCGCGCCGGTGGGCGCCGTGCTCGGGGTGTCCGTCGGAGCGGGGGCGACGGGCTTCTCGCAGCTCACCGAGGCCACGGTGATCGTACCGGTGACCTTGGCGACGTTCAGGTTCAGCGGGTTCACCTCCACCTGCACCTCCAGGGCCGAGGCGGCGGCGGTGGTCGTGGTGGTGGTCTTCTTGGAGAACTCCACCGACACGCTGCCGACCAGCGGCACGTCCACCTTGGTCGGGCCGTACAGCCCGACGGTGACGGGCTTGCCCAGCACGGTCAGCTTGGCGGGCGCGACCACGTCCGCGGTCGGCTGCCCGTCGACCGGGCAGGTGGCCTCGGCGCTCATCGCCTCCAGCCCGAGCAGCGCGGTGGCGGGCAGGCCGGGGGCGTGCACGTCGGCGTTGACCAGCTTGACGGAGGCGGCGGCGCCCTTGGCGTCGGCACGGGTGACGGACTTGCCGATGTCGGCCTTGACCAGCTCGACCGGGCCCCGCTGGTCGACGCCGTCCACCTTGGCGGTGAGGACGGAGCCTCCCCCAGCCTCCGGCTGGGGGGACCCCCATCGCTGCGCGGGTGTCTCCACCTTGTTGAGCGCGATGTCCACCGGGACGTCCACGGCGTTGTTCAGCAGCTTGACGTCCAGGGCGACTTCGGCGGTGACGGCACGCGCTTTGCCGGGCGAGGCGGCGGGCGCGGTCGAGGCCACGGGGGCGGCCTGGACGGGCGCGGCGGCGAGCACCGTGCAGACCACCGTGGCAGCCGCAGCAGAAACGATTCGATGAGAAGACAAGGCGGTACCCCAACGCAGATGAAACGATGAGCCGCCAGTCTTCTCGAACAATCCGTCACATGAGCACCACGGAACGTCATTTCACCCGTTGGAGTGAGATTGACGTTCTGCACTGACCTCGATCTGCTACGGCCCGCCCGGACGCATCAACTCCCCACACGGGTCCCCGCCGTCGTCGGCGGGGACCACGTGAGCGTTCGGGCGCTCAGCCAAGCCCCTCCACGACCCGCACATCGCGCTCCGCTCCGCCGTCCAAGACCGCGACGGCCCGCTGGTACTCCTCGCTTTCGTAGGCTGCGACCGCGGCGTCGTAGCTTGGGAACTCGATCAGGACCGTGCGCTCGGCCAGCCCCGACTCGAACGCGGTAACCCGGCCGCCCCTGGCCAGAATCCGACCGCCGGCCGCCTCCAGCGCGGGCTTCGCCAGCTCCCCGTACGCAGAGAGTTTTTCTGGGTCGCTCACCGACCGATACGTGCCGACCAGATATCCCTTGGCCATGCTGATTACTCCTCACTCTCAACTTTGTCCCCGGGAAGTCCCACCCGATCCGGACACTTTTCGTCGCGGTAGCAAGCCGAACGTAGCTATGCCCGTACGAATTTGGGAAATGCTTTGTGTGCCCCGGCTATGCTCCACAGTCATGGATGTCGAGCTGCGTCACCTGCGCGCGTTCGTCGAGGTGGCTCGACAGCGGTCGTTCACCCGTGCGGCCGAGGAACTGACCATCACGCAGCCCGCGTTGACTCGCACCGTTCAGCAGTTGGAGGCCGCGCTGCAGGTGCGGTTGTTCAACCGAAGCTCCCGGCACGTGGAACTCACCAACGTGGGCAACTCCTTTCTCGCGCAGGTGGAACGGGTGCTCAACGAGCTGGACCGGGCGATGAACGCGTTGAGTGAGCAGCTCAGCGTCCGGCTGGGATTCAGCTGGCTGATGCCGGACCCGTGGACGCAGCGCACCATCAGCGAGTTCGAGCGGATCTCGGGGAGCAAAGTGCACCTGGTACGCATCGACGATCCGATCCAGGCGCTGCAACGCCATGCGATCGATGTCGCGCTGGTGCGCGGCGGTGTGCGCCCGTCCGCGTCGGTCAAGGTGGTGCGCCTGTTCGAAGAACCTCGGGTGGCGATCGCCTGCGCCGCCGAGTCCGACGTGAGTCGGCTCGACCAGGTGGACTGGGCAGACGTTCCCCGCTGGCCACTCGTGGTGAATGTGGTCAGCGGCGCGACCGGCCACTGGTCCTGGGCTCCCGGCGAGGGGCCGCAGGAGGTGATCGAGACGACCAACTACGACGAGTGGGTGGAGTCGGTGGCCGCGGATCGCGGCATCGGGGTGGCCCCGGCAGTAGGGGTGCGCCGGATCAACCACCCCGGGGTGGCCTTCGTTCCACTGGTCAACGCGCCTCCGGTCCCGGTCGAACTCGCTTACCTGCCGCACGTACAGGAGCTCCTGCTGCGCCGGTTCATCGATGTGGCGACCACCACGGTGGACCGCTGACGCGCTCCGCCCACTTCGGACTATGCCTGTCGGCTATCGGTGTTCCATGAAGGGCATTACCCAAGCACCATCTGGAGAACTTAGCGTCACTCACGGATCAGCCCGCTCTGAGCGGAGAGAGACCGTGATGATTGACGACCATGCGCCGAGCGGCGCTGTGGGAAACACCGCACTGGCCAATGCGGCCCGGTCGGGGTCGCCCGAGCCGTTCGCACGTTCGCAAGCCCGAACCGAAAGCAGCGGGCTGACAGGGAAGTTACGCGTTTTCGCGGTGTATGCCGGCGCTGCGCTGGGGCCGCTGGGCGGCGGCGTGGTGGCACCGATGCTGCCGCAGATGGCCCACTCACTGAACGCCTCCATGAGCGCCACCATGCTGTCGGTGACCGCCTACTTCGTACCGTTCGCCCTGGTGCAACTGGTGTCCGGGACGGCGGGCGAGCGATGGGGCCGCCGCAGGACCGTGCTCGGTTCCTACCTGGTCTACCTGATCGCCTCACTACTCGGCGCCGTCGCACCGAACATCGCGCTGCTGCTGGTGGTGCGGGCGGTGATGGGCACCGCCAACGCGTTCATCTCGCCACTGCTGCTGTCCGGGCTGGCCGACATGGTTCCACCGCACCGGCTGAGCCGGTCCGTGGGGCTGCTGGCCAGTTGCCAGGCCGCCGGCCAGTCGCTTTCGCCGCTGCTCGGTGGGGTGGCCGCGGCGGCGAACTGGCGCTGGGCGTTCGTCGGGGTCGCCGTCGCAGCCGGGCTGCTCGCGCTGTCGCCCCCGCCCGGCGGTGCCCGTCCGGGGGCACAGGCTCCGCGCCTGCGCCCCCTGGTGAACGCGCGCATGGGACTGCTGTCGGTGGCCGCGTTCGTCAGCTACTTCGGCGCGGCCGGGCTACCGTTCCTTGTCTCCCTGCACGCCGAAGAGCACCTCAGCGTCCGTCCCGAACTCACCGGTGTCGCGTTGCTGGGCTTCGGCCTGACCGGGTTGCTGCTGGGCACGAGCTGGGGTTCGCTCAGTGACCGCTTCGGCGGGCGCCTCTGCGGTGGGATCGCCGCCGCGCTGGGGGCAGTGCTGGTCGCGTTGACCGGATCGACGCACAGCCTGCCGGCGTTGGTGCTGTGCTGGACGGGCGCGGGCGTCGCCTACTCGATGCTCAACGTGTCCCTGCAGAACCTCACCGTCCGCGAGGTGCCCAGCAACCGGGGTGGCGCGCTCTCAGCGGTGTCCGCCTTCCGCTTCGGCGGCGCGGCGGTTGCCCCGATCGCCCTGCTGCCGCTGTACCACGCGGTGCCCTCACTGTCCTTCGTCGTCGGCGGCGGTTCACTGCTGCTCGCGTCTGCCGGCCTCGCCGCACTGCGGTCACCGAGTACCGCCGAACAGACCACGGGGCCCTGATCCACCGTCGCTGGATCAGGGCCCCGCTTCCTTCTGTGTCCGATCGGTCCTCAGTCGGACTGCGGGACGATCTTCGCCTCATGGGCGGCAATGGCGAGCTGCACCCGGTCGCGCGCGTCGAGCTTGGCGAGCAGCCGTGCCACATGGGTCTTGGTGGTGGCCATGCTGATGTGCAGCTCGGCGGAGATCTCACTGTTGGACATGCCCCGCCCGATCAGGGTCAGGACCTCGCGTTCGCGCTCGGTGATCCCCTTGATCGTCCGCCGTGGTTCGGCGGCCTGCGCCTGGTCGGTGAACCGCTCGATGAGGCGGCGCGTGACGCCCGGGGCGAGCAGGGCCTCACCACCGGCCACCACGCGGATCGCTGCGAGGATCTCGTCCAGCACCATGTCCTTGACCAGGAATCCGCTGGCTCCGGCATACAGCGCGGCGTACAGGTTCTCGTTGTCGTCGAACGTGGTGAGCATCACCACCCCCACCGTCCCGGGCCCCACCCCGGCGGCGTGAGCCTTGATCCGGCGGGTGGCCTCGATGCCGTCCATGACGGGCATGCGGATGTCCATCACCACGACGTCGGGGCGCAGTTCCTTGGCCAGTTGGACCGCCTCGGTTCCGGTGCCGGCCTCCCCGACGATCTCGATGTCCGGGGCACTGGCGATGAGCAGCCGCAGTCCGGCGCGCACCAGCGGCTGGTCATCGGCGAGTACGACACTGATCGTCATACCGGCAGCCTAGCCGCCACCCGGAACCCGCCCTCGGGCCTGGGACCGGCGCTGAACTGGCCGTGCAGCAGGCTGACGCGCTCACACATCCCGACGATGCCGAAGCCGGGCCCGGCGCTGCCGCCGCTCACACTGCCGCGTCCGTCGTCGACGACCTCGATGTCGAGCCCGTCCGCCGCATAGTCGACGTGGATGCGGCAGGTGGCGGCTCTCGCGTGCCGCAGCACGTTGGTCAGGGACTCCTGAATGATGCGGTAGGCGGACAAGTCGATCTCGGTGGGAAGCCGGCGCTGCTCACCGCGCCACTGGATGACGACTTCCACTCCGGCGTCCGCGGCCGTCGCGGCCAGCTCCTCGATGTGCGCCAGGCCCGGTGCGGGGGTCGTCCCCGGGTCCTCCGAGTCGGCTTCCCGCAGTGCGACCAGCATGCGGCGCAGTCCCGCCAGGGTCTCTCGGCTGGTGTTCTCGATGACGGTCAGGGACTCGCGGGCTCCGGCCGGTTCGATCTCGATGGCCCGGGCCGCCGCACCGGCGTGGATCGCGACGATGCCCACGCTGTGCGCGACCATGTCGTGCAACTCCCGGGCGATCCGCAGCCGTTCGGCCTGGACTGCCTGGGTCGTGGCCTGGACGCGCAGGGTCTCGGCGTGGTTCTGCCGTAGCCGGATCCAACTGCCGAGGATCCAGGCGACGAAGGTGATCACCACCTGGTAGGCCGGCGGAAGCTTGAAGACGTTCAGCAGATCCGCGCCGGGCGTGTCGGCCATGTTGACGATGCCCCAGGTGATCAGCACGCTGCCCCCGGCCGCGGCAGCGGTGCGCTGCACCTGGGTGACGGTGACGTAGAAGACCAGGACGACCGCCGCCAGCAGGAGCGGCCAGGTCCTCCCCCCGTAGACCCACACCCCGATCGCCTCGGCCAGCACGACTCCCAGCACCGGCACCGGTCGCCGGCTGGCCCAGCCGATCGGCAGTGCCAGAACGACGGCCGCCGCCACCATGACCAGGGGGGCGGCGAAGCCCTCGTGCCGCCCCAGGTGGAGCGAGCGCCCGTCCCCGGCGATCGTGGCGATGAGCAGCACGATCGCGAACGCGGGGACCGCGCACCAACTCAGGGCTGTCAGAGCGTCGGGCAACCGCTGCGGCAGTGCGGGGAACTTCGGAGCTTGGGTCACGCCGCGATGCTAACCGCGCGATGAGCTGGTGAAATCGTCCCCCGGGCGTCATCCTTCAGACCGACGCGCCAGGGTCGCGGTCCGCTCTGGCGACCGATGTGGCGCGGGCCCGAACCGCGACAGCATCCGATGCGTGATCGAAATCAATGAACTGACCAAGCGGTACGGCGATGTCCTGGCGGTGGACGGCCTGACGTTCACCGTGCGGCCCGGCCGGGTGACCGGGTTCCTCGGCCCCAACGGCTCTGGCAAGAGCACGACGCTGCGCATGCTCCTGGGCCTGAACACGCCCACCAAGGGCACCGCCACCATCGACGGCCGCCGCTACCGCGAGTTCGGCACCGGCCTGCACCACGTCGGCGCACTGCTGGACGCCGACGACCTCCACAAGGGGCGCAGCGCCAAGGCCCACCTGTCGGCACTGGCCCGCAGCAACGGCCTGCCGAAGCGCCGGGCCCAGGAGGTCCTGGAGAGGGTCGGCCTGGGCGGGGCGGGGCGTCGGCGGATCGGCGGCTTCTCCCTCGGGATGCGCCAGCGCCTCGGCATCGCCACCACCCTGCTCGGTGACCCGCCCGTCCTGATCTTCGACGAGCCGGTCAACGGCCTTGACCCGGAGGGCATCCGATGGGCGCGTGAGCTGTTCCGGAGCCTGGCCGCCGAGGGGCGCACCGTCTTCGTCTCCAGTCACATGATGAGCGAGATGGCGAACACCGCCGACCACCTCATCGTGATCGGCGGCGGCCGGCTGATCGCCGACGAGCCCGCCGCGGACTTCGCTGCCCGCGCCACCACCGCGAGCGTCACCGTGCGCACTCCGGACCCGGCCGCACTGACCGGGGTCCTGCGGGACGCGGGTGGCTCGGTGCTCTCCGAGGGCCCGGATGTCCTGAGCGTCACCGGACTGACCGGGGCCCAGATCAACGAGCTCGCCTTCACCCACCACGTCATGGTCCACGAAGTCACGGCCCACGGTGGAACGTTGGAAGACGCGTTCATGCAGCTGACCGCAGACAGTGTCCAGTACCGCGCCGCAGTCGCGTCCTCGGAGAGGAGTGAGGGCCGATGACCACCCTCGCAGCAGTGCCCACCACCAGGACCCAGCCTCCCGTCGGGTCACCCGCCCGCTGGCTCGACCTGTTCCGCGCGGAGTGGATCAAGCTCTGGTCGTTGCGCTCGACCCTCATCGTGGTCGCCGCCGCCCCCGTGCTGGCCTGCCTCTCCGCCTGGAAGGTGGCCACCACCGCGTACAACGCCTGGCCGAGCTACCCCGACTCGTTCAAGCAGATCTACGAACCCGGGCATGACGCCCTCTTTCCTCCCATGTTCTGCCTGCTCATGACCATCGCCGGCGTGATCGGCGCCCAGACCGTGCTCGGCGAACTGGCCAGCGGTCTGATCCGCACCACCTTCATCGCCGTACCGAACCGCAGCCGGGTACTGCTCGCCAAGGTCAGCGTCGTGACCGCCGTAACGACCGTCGTCGGCGCGCTCGTCGCCGTGCTGAGCTGGGCCGTCACCCTGGCCGGCTACTCGGACCGGCTCACCGCCTGGTCCTGGAGCACCCCCGGTCTCGGCCGGTGGATGCTGGCCACCGTGATCGCGTTCCCGGTGTCCGGCCTGATCGGCATGGCCGCCGCCTCGCTCATTCGCCACACCGCGCCCACCGTGTTCGCCCTCTTCGCTTACTTCGTGATGGTGTCGCTGTTCATGGGCGGCTCGTCCACCCTCGACACGCTCTTCCACACCGGCCAACTGTTCGCCTTCGTGACCAACAGCCTGCCCTTCTCCGGATGGATCTTCCTGACCGGGCTGGGCCCCACCGGGCACATCGTCGGCCACCACCCGTCCGCCACGCATTCATGGATCTCGTTCGGCGTGTGGGCAGTCGGCTCGGTCGCTGTGATCGTGACGGCCTTCCGCTCCCGCGACGTCTGACAGCTGTCCTTGGTTACCGACGGACCGGTGGGCGTGCCAGCTCCGAAGCCTGCGGCGACCCGGCCGCGTTAAGGCAGCCGCCAGTCCACCGGCTGCGCCCCCTGCCGCACCAGCAGCTCGTTCGCCCGGCTGAACGGCCGCGAGCCGAAGAAGCCGCTACTGGCGGAGTACGGGCTCGGGTGCGCCGACTCGATCGCCGGGACGTCCCCGAGCAACGGCCGCAGGTTGCGGGCGTCGCGGCCCCACAGGATCGCCACCAGCGGGCCGCCACGCGCCACCAGCGCCCGGATCGCCTGCTCGGTGACCTCCTCCCAGCCCTTCCCCCGGTGCGCGGCGGGCTTGCGCGGAGCGGTGGTCAGCGCCCGGTTGAGCAGCAGCACGCCCTGGTTCGTCCACGGGGTGAGATCGCCGTTGGACGGCTGCGGCAGGCCGAGGTCGGTGCCGTACTCCTGGAAGATGTTGATCAGGCTTGCCGGGATCGGCCGCACCTCCGGCCCCACCGAGAAGCTGAGCCCGACGGCGTGCCCGGGGGTCGGGTACGGGTCCTGCCCGACGATCAGCACCCGCACGTCGGCGAGGGGCTGCTGGAAGGCCCGCAGCACGTTCGGCCCGGAGGGCAGGTAGGTACGGCCGGCGGCGATCTCGGCGCGCAGGAAGTCACCCATCGCGGCGACCCGCCCGGCCACGGGCTCCAGGGCGGTGGCCCAACCGGGCTCGACGATCTCATTCAGTGGACGCGGTGCCATGGGCGTCACCCTATCGGCCGATACCGACAGGGCGTCACCGCAGAAGATCACGCAAACGATCAGATAGACGACCACGTAACCGATCGCGCGAACGATCACCGCGAACGGTCATTCCACCGGCCGCCCCCGCAGCACCACCAGCAGCGGATCCGCGAGCACCCGGACGTCCGCCCGAGGGTCCTCCCCGTACACCACGAAGTCGGCCGGCGCGCCCTCCTCCAGCCCCGGCCGCCCGAGCCACGCCCGCGCGCCCCAACTCGCCGCCGACAGCGCCTCCGCCGGGCTCAGCCCCGCCTTCACCAGCTCCGCCACCTCGTCCGCGACCAGCCCGTGCGCCAGCGAGCCGCCCGCGTCCGTGCCGACGAACACCGGGATGCCCGCGTCGTGGGCGGCGCCGACGGTGTCGTAGCGGCGCTCGTGCAGCCGCCGCATGTGCGCCGACCAGGCCGGGAACTTGGCCTCACCGCCGGCCGCCAGCTCCGGGAAGGTGGCGATGTTGACCAGCGTCGGGACGATGGCCACCCCGCGCTCGGCGAAGGCCGGGATCAGCTCCTCGGTCAGCCCGGTGGCGTGCTCGACGCAGTCGATCCCGGCCGCCAGCAGGTCCGGCAGCGACTCGGCCGCGAAGCAGTGCGCGGTGACCCGCGCGCCCTCCTCGTGCGCCGCCGCGATCGCCTCGGCCAGCGCGTCGCCCGGCCAGCAGGCGGCGAGGTCGCCGCTCTCCCGGTCGATCCAGTCGCCGACCAGCTTCACCCAGCCGTCGCCGCGCCGGGCCTCGGCCCGCACGTACGCGGCGAGGTCGCCGGGCTCGATCTCGTGGGCGTAGTTGCGGATGTAGCGGCGGGTGCGGGCGATGTGCCGCCCGGCGCGGATGATCCGGGGCAGGTCCTCGCGCTCGTCGATCCAGCGGGTGTCGGCGGCCGAACCGGCGTCGCGGATCAGCAGGGTGCCGGCGTCACGGTCGGTGAGCGCCTGCTTCTCGCTGGTCTCGGCGTCCACGGCGCCGTGCGCGTCCAGTCCGACGTGGCAGTGCGCGTCCACCAGACCGGGCAGCACCCAGCCGGTCACCGTCCGGACGTCCCCGGCGGTCGGCGGGCGGGTGAAGCTCACCCGGCCGTCCACCACCCAGAGTTCGTCCCGGACCTCCTCCGGACCGACCAGCACCCGACCTCGGACGTGCAGCACCGCGCCATCACTCATGGCCGCACTCTACCGACGGGCGGGTTCCGTGTGAGCAGTGAGAATGCGGCAGACTCGTTGCCGCACCCACCATCCGCGCAGCGAAAGGCCGTGACGCCGTGAGTCCCTTCCTCGACCTCCCCCCGCTCAGCGCCGCCGGGTTCGCGGCGATCGAGGACCAGGTGGCCGCGCTGCTGCACACCGAAGCCGATGTGATCGTCACCCAGGGTGAGGCCCTGCTCCCGCTGGAGGCCGCGATCCGCGGCGCCGCCCACCCCGGCTCCACCGCGCTCAACATCGTCACCGGCCCGTACGGGCAGACCTTCGGCAACTGGCTGCGCTCCTGCGGGGCCACGGTCGTCGACCTCGCCGTGCCCTTCGACAGCGCGGTGAGCGCCCAGCAGGTGGCCGAGGCGCTCGAAAGCCACCCGGAGATCGACTTCGTCTCCCTGGTGCACGCCGAGGCCGCCACCGGCAACACCAACCCGGTCGCCGAGATCGCCGCCGTGGTCCGCGAGCACGGCGCCCTGCTGATGCTCGACGCGGTCGCCTCGGTCGCCGCCGAGCCGCTGCTCACCGACGAGTGGGGCATCGACCTGTGCGTGATCGGCGGCCAGAAGGCGATGGGCGGCCCGGCCGGGGTCTCCGCCGTCTCCGTCTCCGAGCGCGCCTGGGAGCGGATCGCCGCCAACCCGGCCGCCCCGCGCCGCTCCTACCTCTCCCTGCTCGACTGGAAGGAGCGCTGGACCGACGCCGGGCGCACCGTACTCCCGCACGCCCCGGCCCAGTTGGAGATGCTCGCGCTCGGCGCCTGCCTGGACCGGATCGCCGCCGACGGCCTGCCCGCCGTGATCGCCCGCCACCGCGCCGCCACCGCCGCCACCCGGGCCGGCGTGCGCGCTCTCGGCACGCTCACCCCGTACGTCCACCAAGACGCCCACGCGGCCCCGGTCGCCACCACCCTGCGCACCCCGGCCGGTCTGCACGCCGCCGAACTCGCCGCCAACCTCGACCCGGCGCTGCCCGTCCAGCCCGGTGGCGGGGCGCTGGCGGCGGAGATGCTGCGGGTCAACCACTACGGCCGGGCGGCCTCGCTGGAGACCGTCCGCGCCTGCCTGACCGCCCTGGCGACGGCCACCAAGGCCGACGCCGCGCCGGCCCTGGCGGCCGCCGAGACGGCCTGGGCCACGACGGTCTGAGACACCGAGCGGCCCCGGTCAGAAGACCGGGGCCGCCGTGTGCGCGGGAAGGCTCAGTGCCCGCCCGCGTCCACCACCTCGACGCCGCGGATGTTCCGCTCGATCTCCTCCGCCGGGAGCGCGACGGACAGCGCCCAGTAGTAGATGAGCAGCGAGAACACCACCACGACCCCGATGTCCCACCACAGCGGCAGGTTCCCCTGGGCACCCACGCCGAAGGTCCCCTGCCAGGAGATGACCCCCATCCCGACCAGGTAGACCGGCAGCCACTGCCCCGCCTTGAAGTCCATCCGCGGCGCGTTCGGGACCCCCTTCGAGGCGGCGTACATCGAGTACCCGCCGAGCAGCAGGTACCCGATCACGATCGCCAGCCCGAGGCGCCACAGGGTGTCCCAGCCGGCCCAGTAGATGACCAGGCTCGCCACCACGAAGGCGATCGGCGAGATGATCGTGCCGCAGGGCAGGTGGTACGAGCGCTCCATCCCCGGCAGCCGCTTGCGCAGCACCCCGAAGGCCAGCGGCGCGCCCGCGTACATCAGCACGACGGCCGAGGTGATGAAGCCGACCAGCTTCTGCCAGCTCGGGAACGGCAGGAAGCAGACCACGCCGGCGACCCAGGCGATGAGCAGGCCGAGCCAGGGCACCGAGTTGCGGTCGGTGAACTGCAGGGCCTGCGGCGCGTAGCCGTTGCGGCTGAGGCCGTAGGTGACCCGCGAGCTGGAGGTGATGTAGACGAGCCCGGTGCCGGCGGGCGAGATCACCGCGTCGATGAACAGGACCGTCGCCAGCCAGCCCAGGCCGATCAGCGTCGCCAGACCGGCGAACGGGCCGCTGATGCCGGGGTAGGTGAGCTTGCTCCAGCCCCCCGCGATGGCCCCCGCCGGCAGCGCGCCGATGAACACCACCTGGAGCATCAGGTAGATGATCGTGCCGATCACCACCGAGCCGAGCACCGCCCGGGGGATGTCCTTGCGGGGGTTGCGGCTCTCCCCCGCCCACTGGATGGCCTGCTCGAACCCGAGCAGGGCGAAGATCACGCCGCTGCTGCTGATCGCCGCCAGCACGCCCTTGGAGCCGTCCGGCGCGAAGCCGTGGACGGTGAAGTTGGAGCCGTGGAACTCGGTGATCCCGAGCGCGAAGATCGTCAGGATCGGGATCGCGACCTTCCAGACGGTGGCGGCGCTGTTGGTGTGGGCGAGCAGCCGGACGCCGAGGAAGTTGATCGCGACGAACACACCCATCAACACGGCCGCGACCACGAATCCCGTCGCGGTCAGCGTCAGGTCCTTGTTCAGGAGGCCGTCCGCCCAGGACCAGTGCTGGGCGTAGTTGATCATCGCCTGCACCTCGATCGGCGCGATGGTCGCCGCCTGGAGCCAGGTGAACCAGCCGAACGACATCCCGGCGAAGCCACCGAAGGCGTAGTGGGGGTAGCGTGCCGTACCGCCCGCGACCGGGAACAGCCCACCCAGCTCCGCGTGGATCAGCGCCAGCAGGATGATCGCCACCGCACCGATGCCCCAGGAGAGCAGGGCGGCGGGCCCCGCCGCCACCGCCGCCTTCTGCGCCCCGAACAGCCAGCCGGACCCGATGATCGCGCCGACCGAGGCCCAGAGCAGCCCGGCGAGGCCGACCTCGCGCTTGAGCCCGGTGTGCCCAGCGGCAGGCGGACTCGTGTTCGTACTGTGAGCCATGGGGGCGGTCACCTCTCGAATCGGGGAGAATCCACCCCGACAGTGCCGCAGCCCCGACTGCTCCCTTCGCCCCGAAACACCCTCCGACCTGCGCCCTCACCCGAACGGTCGCAGGGGCTAACGCCGCACGGGCCCGCCCCGAGAGCGGTCAGGGCGGGCCCGTCACCCGTTCGCTCAGACGGTGCCGAACTCCCCGTTTCGGATGGCGGAGACGAACGCCGACCATGCGTCAGCAGGGAAGACGAGGGCAGGGCCGTGGGGATCCTTGCTGTCCCGCACGGGCACCCGGTCGAGGAAGCTGTCCGCGACCTCCACGCACTGCCCTTCCTGGACGCTGTAGCTACTGGTGCGCCATGCGGCGCCTGTCAGGTCATCCATCCTCAAAACCTCTCCGAACTTGCCGGATGAACTCTCGGCTCTCCGAGCGGGACAACGCCTCGACTTGCAGTTGATCGTACTCACCAGCCCACTCGGCCAAGGTGTCCGGTTCCCGCTCAAGGAAGCCCCGGCGCTGTGTCTCGCCGTATCCCACGATGGTCCTATTCGGCAGGGTCAGCAAGGTAATTGGAAGCCCGAACGGCCTGTCCTCGCCAAGCGAGAACGGGCTGATCTGAACAACCATTTGGGGCTGAACGGACAACTCCTCCAGATGTACGAGCTGCTCCAGCATGACCTCCCGGCCACCGATGGCTCGGCGCAGGCAACCCTCGTCTATGACCGCATGGACTCGGGGCGCCGGATGCTGGCTCAGACGTTGTTGTCGATGCAGCAACAGCGAGAGTCGTTCTTCAGCCTGCTGTTGAGTTGCCCACCCTCGGCGGACTCGCGCTTCCTGGAACGCCCTCGCGTAGGCAGGGGTCTGGAAGAGGCTTGGGATGATGTTGATCTCGAACAATCGCAGAGCCACGGCGTCCGCCTCATTGCGCAGGTACTCACCGAATCCCTCGAACAGGACCCTCTGTCCCGACTTGCGCCACTCTCGTTCGAAACGCTCGGGCGTCTCGAACGCAACGTCAAGTCTTCTTGAAAAACGTTGGGTTGGAGGTTTGCGACCAGTTTCAACGGCGGACACATGAACGGCCGAGTAGCCAGTGAGCTCCGCCAGGTGCTCCTGCGTCCAGCCTCTCGCCTCTCGCAACGCGCGAACTTCCGCACCGAACTTGGCGGCGGGTGAGGCATCCGGATCAAGTTCCTTGCGGTTCATGATCGTTGGAGGCCCTTCCTTCCTGAGGGAAAGGTTGAAGTACTCCAGATCCTAGACCACAGTTGGGACCCCGGGTAGTCATCTCACTACTGAGAGGAGCGGGCCTTGAAGCTGCACCACACCCCACCGGCCCCTTCGCCCCAGATCCCCACCGAGCGCTTCCAGGTGGTGATCTACCTGGCCAAACCCAGCCCCGCCTTCCCCGAGTTGGAGATGCGCAGCTGCGAGGAGTACGCGCTCGCCCACAACTGGGACGTCACCCTCACCGTCCTGGACGACGAAACCGAGAAGCCCCCGGAGCAGCGCCCCCTGCTCCTGGCCGCCTTGCAGACCATCAAGGACAAGACCGCCGGAGCGATCCTCGCCCCCTCCAGAACCGCCATCTCCCCCATCGACGGCGAGTTCGACGAGTTCGCCGCTCAGGTCGAGAAGGTCGGCGGTTTCCTCCAGGTGGCCCGCCGATGAGCGACCGGTACGGGATCGTTCCCGTCGACGCCCCCAGCGGGGCCGGCTACCCGGTCTGGGTCATCCAGGACCACACGACCGGCCACCTGGTGAAGGCGCTTCCGCCCCGCCCCGAACCGCTCCGCTTCTACTCGTACGACCAGGCCGAGCGATGGGTGAGCGCCAACGAGCAGCCCCTCCCGGCCCCGGAGACCGCCTGATGACCACCGTGCTCTCCCGCAAGCGGTACGAGGTCCGCCTGATCGACTCCCGGAGCCCCCATTTCCTCCTCCTGGAGAGCTGGGGGCTGTGGGACCCGAGCCGGCACCGGTACCTCCGCGTGCGCGGCACCTCGGGCAGGATCAGACGCTTCTACACCCGCGCCGCCGCCGAGGCCTACCTCCGTTCCACGCCCGGCAGCCCCCGGTAGCCGAGGACACGGCACTCACAGCGCGGCCCCCGTCCTGCCTGGCAGGACGGGGGCCGCCCGATGGGGCACGATCTGAGCGAGGCACCGGGCACGATGTCATGGTGCTGGATCTCGGATGACCCGCCAGGGAGGTCAGGCCCGCACCTCGGCGAGGTGGCGGAACTTGCGGGCGTCGTTGGCCAGGTCGTCCGTGTCGAGCGTGATGTCTTCGCCGTGCTCCATGTAGACGGCCCACATGCTGCCGTCGACCCAGACGCAGAAGGCCATGTCCTGGGGCCTCCCCGCCATCTTCATGCCGCTGGCGTGGCCGCACTTCATGACGCCGCCGCGTTCACCCGGGTCGACGGTGCGCACGCTCTCGACGTGGAAGCCGGTGCTCGCCTCGGTGATCACCGTGTCGATCACGGCCGAGGGCGAGACGATGGGCAGCTCGCGGACGGTGAGGAAGACGGTGCGCGACCTGTCCGAGGTCTGGTAGCCGGCGACCTTCGCGTCTCTGGCGACCGTCGACGCCTTGGCGAGCTGTCCTGCGGGGAGGCGCGGCAGTCCCAGGAACTCCTCCGGCGGGCTGTAGCGGTACGCGCGGAGGTCGGCCGTGTCGTGGGCGAAGGCAAGCGCGAGGGCGATGACGGCGGCGAACCCGACGGCTGCCAGGGTCAGCCAGAGCCGCTGGCGCGAGCCCGGCGGTGGGGGCAGGGTCGGGATGGGGGCGACGGGGGTCATGTCCACCAGGACGTCGACGTCCTGGTGTTGATCTTGATCTGGCACCGGCATATCCGAGCAGGTCGAAGCCGTCGGCGCAAGGGATTTGACGGCGATCTCGACGGACCGTTCCCCGGACGTTCATCCGACCGGCACGCGGAACTCACCGGGGAGCGGCAGGCTCCGAGCGAGAGGTGAAGTTGGCTATACAACTCATCCCAGGAGGAGACCCATGACCGAGCAACCGCCGCCCTACTGGCTGCGCGACAACTGCCCGTGCGCCGAGTGCCGGGACCCGCGCAACGGGCAGAAGCTGTTCCAGATCGACGACCTGCCGCCGGACCTCACCATCGCCGCCAGCAAGGAGCTCGACGGCAACCTTGAGGTCCTCTGGTCCGACGGGCACCGCTCCCGCTACCCGCTCGACTGGCTGCACGACACGGACGAGGGCGACGGCCGCACCGAGCAGGGCAAGCGGCTCTGGGCGGCCGCCGACTTCGCGCGCGGCATCCCCGAGGCCGACTGGGCGGCGTACCTCACCGACCCCGCCGAGCAGGCCGCCGTCCTCGCCGCCGTACGGCGCAGCGGCTTCGCCGTGCTGCGCGGGGTGCCGACGGTGGAGCGGCAGGTGCTGCGGGTGGCCGAGAGCTTCGGCTACGTCCGGGTCACCAACTACGGTGAGCTGTTCGACGTCCGGGTCGAGCCCGACCCGAACAACCTGGCGTTCACGGACAGGGCCATCGCCCCGCACACCGACAACCCGTACCGGGACCCGGTCCCCACCCTCCAGCTGCTGCACTGCCTGGAGAACTCGGCGACCGGCGGCGACTCCGGCCTGGTGGACGGCTTCAAAGCCGCCGCGATCCTCCGCGACGAGTCCCCCGAGGACTTCGCGACCCTCACCCGCACCCCCGTCCCCTTCGTCTTCCGCGACCGCCGCACCGAACTACGCGCCGACCGCCCGCTGATCGACGTGGACCCGCTCGACCGGATACGCGAGATCCGTTTCAACAACCGCTCGATCGGCACCCTGCGGGGGACCGACCGCGAGGCCTTCTACGCCGCCTACCGCCGCTTCGCCGCGATCACCCTGCGTCCCGAACTGCAGCTCACCTTCCGCCTGAATCCCGGCGACTGCCTCATCTTCGACAACACCCGCCTGCTGCACGCCCGTACCGCCTTCGAGCAGGACGGCCGGCGCCACCTCCAGGGTTGCTACGCCGACCTGGACGCCCTCCACAGCACCCTCGCCGTGCTGCACCGCCGCACCGCCGCCCTGGACGAGCTGGCCGAGCTGTTCGCGGGCGAGGGCGCCGGGGAGTACCTGGGCGAGGCGGTCACCATGGCCGAGCACATGCTGCAGGCCGCCGCCGCTGCCGAGGCCGCACAAGCCCCCGATCACCTCATCGCCGCCGCACTGCTGCATGACATCGGACACTTCCAAGGCGCCTTGCACGGACGAGACTTGATGCAGGGCCAGGACAACCACCACAGCGACAGCGGCGCCGACTGGCTGGCCCGCTGGTTCGGCCCCGAGGTCACCGAGCCGGTCCGGCTGCACGTGGCCGCCAAGCGCTACTTGTGCGCCGTCGAGCCCGACTACCACGCCGAGCTCTCCGCCGCCTCCGAGTACACCCTCACCGTCCAGGGCGGCCCGATGGACGCCCGCGAGGCCGCCGCCTTCGCCGAACTCCCGGGCGCCGTCGACGCGGTGGCCGTCCGTCGCTGGGACGAGCGGGCGAAGGAGCCCGGCGCGAAGACGCCGGACTTCGAGCACTACCGCCCGCTGCTCGCCTCGCTCATGCGCTAGTACCCGAACAGCGCCCGGGAGCTCAGTCCAGCTCCCGGGCGTGCCGCGAAAGCGCCGACGTGGCAAGTGAGTTGTGCACGCTGAAGGCCACCGTCCCGGGCAGGTAGCGGTCCTGGGACCACTCCACCGGCGTGCCGGTCGGATCGGTCGTGCGCCGCCGCTCGCGCAGCAGCGGGCCGCCCCGGCGGCAGCCGAGCAGCCGGGCGTCCTCGGCGTTGGCCGCGACGATGTCGATGGTGTGGTCGGCGTCGGTGAACAGGATGCCGTGCTCGCGCAGCACCTCGGTGTGGGAGACCACGTCCGGCGGCAGTTCGGCGACGATCTCGCCGACCCGCGGCGGGTAGATGGTGCGCTCGACCATCACCGGCGTGCCGGACAGGGTCCGCAGTCGGACCGTCACGTACACCTCGGCGCCCGGCTCCAGGCGCAGTTGCTCGCGCTCGGCGGCGTCGGCCGGGCGGCGCACCAGGGAGTCCAGGATGCCGCCGGGCTCCTCGCCCATCGAGTACGCCCAGTGGGTGAAGCTGAGCAGTTCGGAGAAGCTCTGCACCCGGGCGCCGCCGAGCACCACCCGCCGGGTGCCGCGGCGGGAGGTGACCAGCCCGTCCGAGCGCAGCACGGCGAGCGCCTGGCGGACGGTGCCGCGGGAGACCCCGTACTGCTCGGCGAGCGCGCCCTCGGCGGGCAGCCGGCCCGCCTCGCCGTACGCGCCGGTGGTGATGGCCTCGCGCAGATCGGCGGCGACCTTGCGGTACAGGGCGCCGGTCGCGCGCTCGCCGGTCGCACGCTCGACGGGGCGCCCGGGCTCTACTGCCACGTCAGTCAATGTCCCTCCTGGGGCGGTGTCCTGCGCAGCCGTACCGGCGCGGACAGCCCGACCTTATCCCGCTGCGCGGTTCGAGCATCGCACCGAACGGATCACGCTCCGATGGCCGGATTCCACCGTTCCCGCAGCCGACCCCGGTTCTGGGCCGTCCGTTCACCTTCCCGTCACCGAACTTCGGGTTACTTACCCCCGACAGCGAAGTTGGCTAGTCAACTCGGACGGTTCCGAACGGTTACCGGAAGCCTCCGAACCGCCACTCGCCTGCTCCCCCGTTCAAGACACCCGCTTGCAGTTCCCCCGTCTCAGGAGACTGACCCGTGTCCCTGCACCGCGCCCGCTCCGCCGCCTTCGCGGCCGTTCTGACCGCCGCCGCGCTGTCCCTCACCGCCTGCGGTTCCGCCGGCTCCTCCTCCGCGAAGGCCGGCAGCAACGACCTCTCGGGCGGCAAGAGCGCCAAGACCGCCACCTCGGTCGCCGACTTCGGCGGCATGGACGCGCTGGTCGCCGCCGCCAAGAAGGAGGGCAAGCTGCACGTCATCACGCTGCCGCGCGACTGGGCGAACTACGGCAAGCTGATGGACGACTTCAAGGCGAAGTACGGCATCGACATCGAGGACGAGAACCCGGACGGCTCCAGCCAGGACGAGATCAACGCGGTCACCTCCCGCAAGGGCCAGGACCGCGCCCCCGACGTCGTCGACCTCGGCTCGGCCTTCGCGATCAGCGCCGGCAAGCAGGGCCTGCTCGCCCCCTACAAGGTGACCGACTTCGACAAGATCCCGGCCACCATGAAGGACGCCAACGGCCTGAGCTACAACGACTACGGCGGCTACATGTCGATCGGCTGCGACGCCAAGAAGGTGTCCGTCTGCCCGAAGACCTTCGCCGACCTGCTCAAGCCCGACTACAAGGGCATGGTCGCCCTGAACGGCAACCCGACCAAGGCCGGTGCCGCCTTCGGCGCCGTCTACGCGGCCGCGCTCGCCAACGGCGGCTCGCTGGACAACATCCAGCCCGGCATCGACTTCTTCGGCAAGGTCAAGCAGGCCGGCAACTTCAACCCGGTCGAGGTCACCCCGGCGACCATCGAGAAGGGCGAGACCCCGATCAGCATCGACTGGTCGTACCTGAACGCCGGCTACAGCGACAAGTTCAAGGACAAGGGCATCGACTGGCAGGTGGCCATCCCCTCGGACGGCTCCTACGCCCAGTACTACAACCAGGCGATCAACAAGGACGCCCCGCACCCGGCCGCCGCGCGCCTGTGGGAGGAGTACCTCTACAGCGCCCAGGGCCAGAACGGCTTCCTCGGCGGCTACGCCACCCCCGCCCTGTTCGACGCCATGAAGACCGCCGGCACCCTGGACGCGACCGCCGCCGCCAAGCTGCCGACCGTCGAGAAGCCCTTCACCACCTTCCCGACCCAGGACCAGACGGACGCGGCCAAGAAGGTCGTGACCGAGAACTGGGCCAAGGCGATCGCGGGCTGACCTGAGATGACCACGGCTCCCACCCCGGTGCCGGCCACCGCCTCCGCCGCCCAGAGCGGCGGGGGCGCCCCCGGCCCCGCCTCCTCCCCCACCACCCCGGCCATCACGGCTGTGAAGACCAAGGCCCCCCGCCCGGCCGGACGCCGGGCCCGCGGCAGCCGCGCCTGGCTCGCCGCCCTCCCCCTGGTGCTGTTCTTCGTGATCGGCTTCGGCCTGCCCGCCGTCGCGATCGCCATCGGCGCCTTCACCACCTCCTCGGACGCCCCCGACGGCGGCGGCACCTTCACCACCGACAACCTCACCGGCTCCCTCCAGGGCGCGTACTGGACGGCCCTGTGGGGCAGCGTGAAGCTCTCCCTGCTGACCGCGCTGATCGCCACCGTGGTCGGTCTGCCGCTGGCCCAGGCCGTGGCGACCTCCCGGTTCCGGGCCTTCCGCGAGGCCGTGATGTCCGCCTCCGGCGTGCTCGCCAACTTCGGCGGCGTCCCGCTGGCCTTCATGTTCGTCGCCACCCTCGGCAACTCCGGCGAGGTCACCAAGAAGCTCGGCCTGACCAAGCACGGCTGGAACCTCTACACCTTCTCCGGCCTGTCGGTGGTCTACCTCTACTTCCTGGTGCCGCTGATGGTCATCACCATCACCCCGGCCCTGGAGGGCCTGAAGACCCAGTGGCGCGAGGCCGCGTCCAACAACGGCGCCACCTCGCCGCAGTACTGGCGGCACGTGGCCCTGCCCGTCCTGCTGCCCTCGCTGCTCGGCGGCTTCGTGCTGCTGTTCGGCGCCTCGTTCGCCGCGTACGCCACCGCCGAGGCCATGGTGGGCAGTTCGGTACCGCTGATCTCGATGCAGATCGGCGACGCGCTGTCCGGCAACGTCCTGGTCGGCCAGGGCAACCTCGCCCTCGCCCTCGGCCTCGACATGATCGTGGTCGCCTGCCTGGTGATGGCCCTGTACCTGCCCCTTCAGCGCCGGAGTGCCAAGTGGCTCGCCTGATCAATCGCATCCGTTTCGGCCGCGGCCTGGTCCTGCTGATCTGCGGGATCTACTTCGCGGTGCCGATGGCCGCCTCGCTGTGGTTCAGCATCGACGACAACAAGGGCGGCACCACCTTCCGCGCCTACACCGAGCTGCTGAACGCCCCCGGCTTCACCGACAGCCTGGTGCTGAGCCTCGAACTGGCCGCCGTCACCGTGGTGGTGCTGCTGCTCCTGCTCGTCCCGGCGGTGCTCGCCGCCCGACTCGGCGCGCCGAAGCTGCGCCCGGTGATCGAGGTCATGTGCTCGATGCCGCTGGTCGTCCCGGTCGTCGCGCTCACCACCGGCATCATCGGCGTGCTGCGCTGGGGCCCGGACTACCTCCAGGACACCCCGTTCTTCCAGACCATCGTGGCCATCCAGGACCCGAACTTCCCGATCGTCCTGGTCATCGCGTACGTGCTGATGGCGCTGCCGTTCGCCTACCGGTCGATCGACGCCGGTCTGCGCGGCGTGGACGTGGTCACCCTGGTCGAGGCCGCCCGCAACTGCGGGGCCGGCTGGCTGCGCGCGGTGTTCACCGTCGTCCTGCCGAACCTGCGCAGCTCGCTGCTGAACGCCGCCGTGCTCACCGTCGCGCTGGTGCTCGGCGAGTTCACCACCGCCTCCATCCTCGGCTTCACCCCCTTCTCGGTGTGGATCAACTCCAACGGCAAGAGCGACGGCCAGATGTCCGTCGCGGTCTCGATGCTCAGCCTGCTGATCGTCTGGCTCGTCCTGCTGCTGATGTCCGCCGTCGGCCGCGGCCGCAAGGCCGCCCGGTCCTGACCAACCCCCCTTTGCTCTCCAGGAGTCACCAGCCATGACCACGGCCACCGCCCTCGCGAACGGTGTCTCGCTCGCCCCCGGCAGCGCCACCGTCGAGTTCCGCTCGCTGCGCCGCGCGTTCGGCGCCACCACCGCCCTCGACGGCCTGGACCTGACCGTCCAGCCCGGTGAACTGCTCGCCCTGCTCGGCCCGTCCGGCTGCGGCAAGACCACCGCGCTGCGCATCCTGGCCGGCTTCGAGCAGCACGACTCCGGCGAGGTCCTGGTCGACGGCCAGGACATCACCGCGATCCCCGCCCACAAGCGCGACGCGGGCATGGTGTTCCAGTCGTACAGCCTCTTCCCGCACCTGACCGCGCTGGACAACGTCGCCTTCGGGCTGCGGATGCGCGGCACCGGCAAGGCCGAGCGCCGCAAGCGCGCCCAGGAGCTGCTGGAGCTGGTCGGCCTGCCGCACCGCGCCGAGCACTACCCGCACCAGATGTCCGGCGGCCAGCAGCAGCGCATCGCGCTCGCCCGCGCGCTCGCACTGCAGCCGCGCGTGCTGCTGCTGGACGAGCCGCTGTCCGCGCTGGACGCCAAGGTCCGCCTCCAGCTGCGCGAGGAGATCCGCCGGCTGCAGCAGGAGCTGGGCATCACCACCCTGTTCGTCACCCACGACCAGGAGGAGGCGCTGTCGATGGCCGACCGGGTCGCCGTGCTGCGGGCCGGGAAGCTGGAGCAGTGCGCCACCCCGTCCGAGCTGTACGGCCGGCCCGCCACCGCGTTCGTCGCCGAGTTCGTCGGCACCATGAGCCGCATCCCGTGCACCCGCACCTCGGACGGCGTCGAGGTGCTCGGCCGCCGGCACGCGGTCGACGGCGAGGTCCCGGCCGACGGCGAGCTGCAGGTGCTGGTCCGCCCGGAGAACGTCCTGCTCAGCCCGTCCGGGACCGGCCCCGCGCTGGTGGTCACCGCGTCCTTCCTGGGCGCTGTCACCCGGCTCACCGTCCGCCTGGACGACGGCACCGAGGTCAAGGCCGACCTGCCCACCGAGGCCGCCGCCGCCCTGCCGGCCGGCTCCCGCGCCGAGCTCACGCTGCCGGAGCGCCCGGTGTTGGTGGACCGCCGCGCCGCCTGAGAACCTCTTCCCCGCATCGACCGAAGAACACCCGAAGGTACCGCCATGCCTGAATCCTCCCTGCCTGAATCCGTCCGGCCTGAATCCGTCCGGCCCGAATCCGCCGTACTCCCCTCCGCCGCGCTCCCCTCCGCCGCGCTCCCCTCCGCCGTCCTCTTCGACATGGACGGCACCCTGGTCGACACCGAGCAACTGTGGTGGCAGGCCGCCGCCGAACTCGCCGAGGAACTGGACCACCCGCTCACCGACCAGGACGCCCCGGAGGTGCTCGGCCAGGCCGTCGAGCACACCGCCGCCCACCTGCACCGGGTCAGCGGCACCACCCGCCCCGAGGCCGAACTCGCCGCCCGGCTGGGCGAGTCCTTCGCCGCCAAGGTCGCCGCCGAGACGGTGCCCCGCCCCGGCGCGCTCGCCCTGCTGGCCGCCCTGCGCGAGGCCCGGGTGCCCACCGCGCTGGTCTCCGCCTCCCCGCGCCTGGTGGTGGACCTCGTCCTCTCCTCCATCGGCCACGACTGGTTCGCCGTCACCCTGGCCGCCGAGGACACCGCCCGAACCAAGCCCGCGCCGGACCCGTACCTGGCCGCCGCCGAACGGCTCGGCCTGGACCCGGCCGCCTGCGTCGCCGTCGAGGACACCCCGACCGGGGTCGCCTCCGCCGCCGCGGCCGGCTGCGCGGTGCTCGCCGTGCCGTCCACCGCCGTCCCGATGCCCGACGGCGACCGGATCACCCTGCTGGACAGCCTGGAACGGGCCGACCTCGCGCTGCTGGGGAAGCTCTGCGCCGCCCCGGCCGTTTGACAGCGACATGCCCTACGTTCTGCTCGCCCTCGCCATCCTGAGCGAGGTCTGCGCCACCAGCTGCCTCAAACTCACCGAGGGGTTCACCCGCCTCTGGCCCAGCCTGGGGGTGGGCATCGGCTACGCGCTGTCCTTCTACCTGCTCGGCCGTGCGCTCAAGCACATACCGGTCTCGGTCGCGTACGCGGTCTGGTCGGGGGCCGGGACGGCGGCCGTCGCCGGGATAGGCGTGGTCGCCTTCGGCGAGTCACTGGGCCGGCTGCAGTGGCTGGGGCTCGCCCTGGTGATCGTCGGGGTGGTCGTCCTCAATCTCAAGGGCAGTCACTGACGGACAGTCAGTTCTGTTGACCCCGGGCCGGGTCGGGCCGTCGGATGCGCCGACGTCCCGGCCCGGCCCGTTCGCTACCGTGTCCCCATGACGAACCCCCGGCCACACCACTACCGCTTCGTTCACCGCGAACTCTCGCGCCATCTGCTGCAGTTCGGCCCCCAGGTGACCAGCCCGGCGCCGAACGGCGGCAGTCTGCTGCCCGCCTTCACCAAGCTCTGGAACAGCCTCGGCGAAACCCTCCCGCCCGAGGACCGGCTGCCCAGCCACGGTCTCGACTGCCGACACGTCGAAGTCGAGGGCCACCGCCTGCTGTTGGTCACCCTGCCCACCCCGGTCGGCTCCACCGAGGCGTACTTCTGCGCCTCCGTCCTGCCCAAGGGCGCCAACGCCGTCCGCTACCTGACCCTGGAGTACGCGGTCAACCCGTTCGACGGCAGCCCCGGCACCGTCCTCGGCGAGTGGACCACCGAGAGCCACCTCAACCACGGCCCGGGCCCCTCCCCCGTCGCCGACCTCTTCGTCGCCGCGGTGGTGCAGCTCATCGCCCCGAAGAAGCGCGGCTTCTGGCGCCGCTGACCCCGCCACGCCCGCTTCCTCCCCCGTTAGCGTCCGCGCCCCTACGGCACGAATCGCGCACGTACCGAACGGCGTTATGCTCGGCCGGTCCGACAACCGACGCATCGGGGGAGAAAGTGGCCGATTTCACGGTAAGTCCCGAGTTCCTCGCCAAGCTGGCCAAGGACCTCAAGGGCTGCGGCGACGAACTCGACCAGGGGATGAAGGCGCTCAAGGAAGCCAGCCGGGACGGGCTCGGCTTCGACTTCCTGGAGGACGCCGGCAAGCACTTCCAGGAGAAGTGGGAGTACGGCCTGAAGAAGGTCCGCGAGTGCGTCAAGGTCCTCGACGAGGGCCTGGAGAAGGTGCAGCAGTCTTACGCGGGCACCGAGCAGAACGTCACCAAGGCCCTCACCCCCGCGCAGGGGCGGTCATGACCGATCCCAAGCCCGACTGGTCCGGCCTCGGCTTCAACCCCACCCCGGGCGACCCGGCCGCCGTGGCCGGCCTCAGCAGCAGCCTGCGCCGGGTCTCCCAGCACCTCACCGGCGTCCACACCACGCTGACCCAGATCTCCGGCAACCAGGGCCAGTGGACGGGCGAGGCCGCCAAGGCCTTCGCCGCCCAGTTCGGCAAGCTCCCCGGCTACCTCCAGGACGCCGCCGAGTCCGTCACCGCCGCCTACCAGGCCCTCGACGTCTGGTACAAAGCGCTCACCGAACACCAGCCCAAGGCAGCCGAGTTGGCCCGCGCCGCGCTCACCGCCAAGCAGTCCAAGGACCAGGCCGAACAGGCCCACCGCACCGCGGCCGCCGCCCCCGACCTCGCACTGGCCGGCCGGAGCTTCCCC
Organism: Kitasatospora sp. NPDC053057; assembly: GCF_044546945.1. Taxonomy (NCBI): domain Bacteria; kingdom Bacillati; phylum Actinomycetota; class Actinomycetes; order Kitasatosporales; family Streptomycetaceae; genus Kitasatospora; species Kitasatospora sp. NPDC053057. The sequence continues at coordinate 59,732 of NZ_JBITZP010000022.1, forward strand.
GACGACGCCTCCCTCGCCGCCGCCGAACAGCGCTACAACGCCGCCAAGAGCCACCTCGACGCCGCCGCCGAACTCCTCACCAGCGCCACCACCACCCTCAGCGGCCTGCAGAGCCAGGCCCACGAACTCGCCGAGGGCCACAAGTCCGACGCCCACAAGACCGCCACCGCCATCCGCAAGGCCGCCGACAGCAAGGCCCCACCGGAGCCGGGCTGGCTGAGCAAGGTCGGCAACTGGCTGAAGAACCACGGCGCCGACCTGCTCACGGTCGCCGCGGGCGTCTGCGGCGTCGCGGCGATCTTCTTCCCGGCCTTCGCCCTGCCGGCCATCCTGCTCAGCGGCGCGGCAGCACTTGCGCACGGAACCAAGTTCGCCGCCGAGGGAAAGCTGTGGCCACCGCAGAAGAACATCGGCAACTGGCTGACCCTGGGCGGCGATGTGCTGGGCGCGATCCCCGGGGTGGGCGTCGCCGCCAAGGGCGCCACCGCCGTCCGGGAGGCGAGCGCCGCCGGCTCCGGCGTACGCGGGGCCCTCGCCACCGGAACGACCGAGGTCCGCGCCGCCGCCCGCGCGGTCGACCCGGCCAACCCGGTCTTCACCACCGCGATCGAGAAGCCCGCGATCAAGCTCGGGCTCTCCAAGGCCACCGCGATGGACGTCTCCGACGGCGTCCAGGGCGCCACCACCGCCGGGCTCAACGCCCCGACCGCGTACGCCCTCACCCAGGACAACCCGAGCGACGACCTCAACAGTGCGGTCAACAACACCACCGGAGCCAACAACGTCGTCGGTTCGGCCGGCGTCGCGTTCGGCGGCGGCAAGGCCAACGCCGTCGTCGGCACGGTGTCCGCCCTCGGCAACCTGATCGGCGTGACGGGATGGGCGACCGGCTATGCCCATTGAGACCGCCTTCCCCGCACTGTGGCTGACCCTGCCCGCGGGCTTCACCACCGTCGACCTGGACGAGGACCTCGGCGACCGGATGGCTCGCGCCGCCGAGAGCCTGGACGCGCTCTTCCCGGACACCCTCCCCGAGCAGAAGCTCAGCGCGGTGATCGCCGCGGAGACCGCCCTCCAGGCCCAACTGCGCGAGGGCGCCGTCCACCTGTCCAGCTGCCTGGTCCGCGCCGAGGACGGCGAGCCGATCCACGGCATGCTCGCCGTCTTCGTCCGCCCCCAGGAGCTCGGCCCGCGCGACAGCTACCCCGACCGCGCCGCCGAGGAGTTGGCTGCGGCCTGGCCGGACGCCGACGTCGGCGTGGTGGAGCTGCCGATCGGCCGCGCCGCCCTCGCCGCTCGGGAGTTGACCGTCCCGGTCCCCGGCGCGGTGTGGGGCGTGCCGGATTCCACCGTCAGCACCGTGCGCCAGCTGGAGCTGCTGATCCCGCACCCGTGGAGCCCCCACGTGGTCGCCGCCGTCTTCACCACCGAGGACATCGACCACTGGGACGAGTGGCTCCCCCTGCTGGCCACCGCCTTCCGCGGCATCGCCTTCCACCCGCCCCGGGACGAGAGCCTCGACCAGCTGCCGCCCGAGCAGTGGGACAACATCCGGAAGGCCTTCGGATGACCACGGCTCCGCCCCGCCGCGGCTCGATCCCGCTGGTCATCGCCCTCGCGCTCGCCGCGCCACTGTCGATCGTCGGCCTCTCCGCCGCCTACGGGGCGTACGGCTGGCCGGCCGGTCTGGGCGCCCTGGTGCTCGGCACCGCCGTCCTGTCGGCCGGCCTCGGCCGCCTGGCCGGCCGCACGCTCGGGTGCCTCGCGGCCCTGATCGCCCCGCTCGCGCTGCTCGTCGCGGCGGCAGCGACGGGCAACGTGCGCGACGACGTGGTGCTGAGCGCCGGTCCCACGGTGTCCGCCCGGGTCGTCGAAGTGGAGCGTACCCCCGGCAACCGCGACCCCTCCTGGGACTACCGCCTGGTGACCGACGACGGCACCCCCGTCCCCGGCGGCACCCTCAACCAGCGCTCCCAGACCCTGCGGATCGGCGACCAGGTCACCGTCCGCACCGCCCCCGACGGCACCGCCCGCCCCAAGCGCCCGGAAGAGATCGACCTCCGCACCGACCTCTTCTGGGCCGCCGCCGTCCTGCTCGCCTCCTCCGCCGCAGTGCTGTGGATCGGCCTCGCCTCCCGGCGGCGACCCTCCTCGGTATGACCCGCATCACGCCGCCGCGCTGAAACCACGTCACCCTGTCTGGCCGTCCTGTCCTTCGCGCTTTCTGATGAACGGGCAGTACGGGGGTTGACTCGATGGCAGACGACGCAGCGAAGGCCGGCGGACCGGAGTTCAAGATCCGGCCGGGGGAACTGAAGGACGCCGCGCCGACCTTCGAGAACCAGAGCAAGGCGCTCAAGGAGGCGCTCGACAAGCTCAGGCACAGCCTCGCCGACGCGGGCAGTCCCTGGGGCAGCGACAAGCAGGGCAACGAGTTCGCGGCGGCCTACAACGGCCCGCACGACCACGTGCTCTCCGGGCTCGACATCCTGGTCCAGGGGCTCACCAGCATCCACGACGGCCTGGTCGCCCACGCCGACAACCACACCGACGCGGACAACAAGGCCCGGAAGGACCTCACCTGATGACCGGCAACCCCTGCCGGTCGGCGGTGACGCATGGGTGAGTCCGCGGCCGCGAAGGCCGTGCAGAAGGTCACCGGCATGTGGTGGCCGGACGCCGACCCGGACAAGCTGCGCACGGTGGCCGACGCGTGGGAGGCGATGGCCACCGCCATCGACGACGTCACCGCTCCCACCAACCAGGCCGCCGCCGCCATCGTCGCCAACAACCACGGCCCCGCGATCGACGCCTTCGGCAAATTCTGGGCCCGGTACTACGGCGGCAAGGACAGCGCGGGCAAGGGCAAGGGCTGGCTGCCCGAGACCGCCGACGCCTGCCGCGCCCTCGCCAAGGCGCTGCGCGACTTCGCCCACGAGGTCGACAAAGCGATCAAGAAGCTGGAGGAGGAGGCCGCGATCGTCGGCGGCACCCTCGTCGTCGGCGCCGCCCTGGCCATCGTCACCTTCAGCATCTCGGCGGACATCGCCGCCGCCACCGCCGCGGGCATCGTCGCCACCGCCGCGGCCGTCGGTGTCACCGTGTCCGAGGCCATCGCCACCATCGCCGCCACCGTGCTGGTCGGCGCCGCCTTCGGCGCCGTCGAGGCCATCACCGTCGACCTCGCCGTCGCCCAGCCCATCCGCGTCGAACTGTTCGGCGACGGCGGCTACAGCCTCACCGAGGCCGTCGACTCCGCCAAGACCGGCGGCATCATGGGCGGCGCCGGCGGCGGGCTCGGCGCCGGCGCCCGCGTCGTGACCACCGCCGCCGAGGGCACCGAGAACGCCTCCGTCGCCCTCGCCGGCCTCGCCAAGGTCGCGAACGCCGCCGACACCGTCCCCGGCCGCATGATCACCGGCGCCGGCCTCACCTACGGCTACGACACCGCGTTCAAGACCGGCCCCGTCATGCCCCTCGACCTCGTCCTCGGCGCCGTCGGCGGAGCCGCCGGGCCACGTGGCACCGGCAAGCGCCCCACGGTGGAAGTGCCCGCACCCACCAAGCCGACCGCACCTACCGAGCCGACCAGCGGAGTGCATCCCGGCACCTCGGGCGCGAACCTGACCCCGGACCGGGTTCCGCCGAGCTCGGAGAACATCCCGGCAGGGGACCTCAAGGCGGAATACGCCGCACGAAGTGACCCGGAGGCATTGCCGAGATACGAGAAAATTCGCGCGATGGAGGATGACATTCCTCGGATCGCCGAGAACCTGGAGATCGACGAGAATATTGTCGCCAAGGCCAAGGAGCATCTTTTCCAGACCAGGCACAAGGTTCAGTTCGGCCCCGGCAAGTCAGTGGACAATGAGTACTTCAACGCTCGCGACGAATTGGCCGACTACTGGCTTCGCGCCAGGAACTGGAACGTCTCGGAGTCGACCATCGGAATCGTCCGTGGCATCATTGCCCACGAATACGTCGAGAGCATCCTCATGCAGGCCGGCCTACCGTACCGTTCCGAGGATCCGAGCGCGTGGGTGGATGAGTACACGCCTCGCCCCGGCAATGTCGGTGCACACGACTTGGCGCCGAAATCTGGAAGTGGCTTCCCCCTTACGCTTGAAGGTACGTTGAATCACTGGAGGGAGCTCGGGATCAAACCGCCCGACGTGCCGATCGCGAAGGACCTCTCAAATGTCCATCTACTGGCTCAATCAATCCTGGAGTGGTGGCACGCGAATGAGCAGAATTCTCACTGATGCGATGATGGAACGCTTGGCCGGAATCAAGTGGACCAACATGGAGGGCCACAACGCGCATGTGGCCTCAATGTCCCGGCTGATGGTCGAGTACCTCCGCCGAGCGTCGCTCTGGGCCGAGGTACTGGGCGGTCCGCCGAAGTGGCCTGTCTTCGACATCGCCGGGGCCCTCGCACCGGAAGTTCGGGTGGACCCCGAGGTGGCCGAGCGGCTTGAGGAGTTCCTGGTGGCAAACGTCGGCGGCATCTCGACTGAGAACGCCTGCCGCGCGGCTGTACGGTGGGCGACGCTGCGGGACACGCCGGGGGTGCAGCTTCCGGACCTTCCGGACCCGTTCGAGCCCCTCATCCTCATGTACGAGCGGGGCGGGGAACTCGTCCCCGACGAGAGCTGGGCTTTCAACTTCGGTACCCGACGAGTACAGATCAAGCCCTGGCGTGAGCACCTCTCCCCGGAACCCGCAACCGCCCTCGACACCGCCACCTTGGACGCCCTGGACCGCGAGTACGAACAGGCCAACGTCGACCACGGGTGACAGACCGCAGCAAAGTGCCATCGTTGGTGGCTCCGGCCCGGCCGGAGCCACCAACGCCCCGAACCACCCGAGCGCTCGTGTGAAAGGTCTCACCCTCAAGTGAGTTCCGATGCTGTGCAGTCGATGGTTGATCGCCTCAAGGCCATCAACTGGAGGTCGCCCGCCGAGGCCATGGAAAGGAGTTATTCACGCGCCGCGCTGATGGAGGAGTATTTCCGGCGGGCCGCTCTCTGACTCGATGTCTACGGGGACCCAGAGCGATGGCCGTTCTTCGACCTCGCGGCCGTCGTGGATCCCACCGTCCGGGCCGCCCCGGCAGTGATCACGGACATCGAGGATTTCATCGACGACGCCTCCGGCTCCTCATACGCCATGGACAGCGGCGCGGCCGCCGTCCAGTGGGCAGCCCTGACCAGCGCTCCTGGGGTGCAGCTGCGCCCGCTGCCGGACCCCTTCGAGCCCCTGCTCCGCCTGTACGAGCGCGGTGGCTCCGGGTTCTCCTTCGCCAACGGCTTCATCGACTTCGGCATGATCATGGTGCCGCGCGGCAACTTTCGGAAGCACCTGTCCCTGGCCCCGGTCGTCGGACTGGACGACCGGGCCCTCGACGCGGTGGACGCGGCAGGCTGGGCCCGGTTCAACCGTGCGAAGCACGATGCAGCCCACTGAAGTGCCTTCGTTGGGGGCTCCGGCCAGCCGGAGCCCCCAACGCTCGCAACTAACCGAGTTCGCCGGCCTTGACGCTCACGACGAGGCTCTGCCAGGCCTCAGTGGTGAACTGGAGGTGCGGGCCGCTCTTGTCCTTCGAGTCGCGGATCGCGACCCCCGAGGACAGCCGCAGTGCCTCCACGCAGTTGCCGCCCTGCTCACTGCTGTAACTGGACTTGAACCAGCCCGCCGTCTGGTCGTGCAGGTACATCACATCTCCTTGGCCGCTTGCTTGAGCATACGGATCGATCGGTCGTGGCTGGCCGCCGTGCCGATCAGATCGGCCCACGTGTCCTCGTAGCCTCGAACGCGCTCACGATCATCTATCACCGTCGCGGACCCGAGCGCCTCAATATGCACGATCGGGCCCACTTTCGCGTCCTCGAAGCTCAGCATCGTGAACGAGCCCGTCATCGCGGGGTGGAACCCACTTCGGAACGGAACTACCTGCAACTTGACGTTGGCGGCCGTGGCTCGATTCGCCAGGTGGTTCAGCTGCTCACGCATCAGCTCCGAGCCTCCCAACACACGTCGCAGCACAGCTTCGTTGACGACGACGCTCAGGCGAGCCGGATCGATCTCCCTCGTCAGGACGGCCTGCCGCTTGAGCCGGATCTCGACCTGCCGATCGATCTCCTCCTGCGGCCGACGCGTGTGCCTCAGCAACTCCCTCATGTACGACTCGGTTTGGAGCAGCCCGGGCACATACTCCGACTCGTATGTTCGGACGTGCGCGGCCGCGTTCTCAAGCCCCAGCCACGCAGAGAATCCAGGCAGGATGACCTGCTGGTATTCCTTGCTCTTCCACTCGTCCTTGTGCGTCTTCGTCACCAGTGCGTACGAGGCGAGCAGTTCGGTCTTCTCCGCGCTCGCACCGTACAGCCGGCACAGCGCCTCGACGTCCGTGGGCTGCACCCAGCCGTCGCCAGTCTCCAGCCGGGTCATCTTGGCCGCGGACCACCTGACCGTCTTCGCAACATCACTGGACGTCAGGCCCGCCTCCTCACGCAGTGCGCGGAGTTCGAGTCTCAGCTTGAGTCGACACAGCGTGGGCGAGCCCAGGTCGCTGGTTCCGGCCATGCGCGCTACCTGCTCCTCCGGTCGGGCTGCCACCGAGCCTGACGGCCCGGCGGCAGGGAGCCACGGGTTGGACGACGCCGACGATAGCCCAGACGGGGTGGGTCGACGCCAAGAACGCCTCCTCGAACATGAATTCGCGCGGCGAAATTTTCGCGAGCAAGTCGCGCACGGCGACTCTTTGCTGCCATGCTCTCCGCGTCGGAACGACTACGCACAGCACTCGTCTGCTGCGTCGACCTTCCACGCCCCGACCCGCTCGCGCCTCCCCAAGGAGTGATCGCCATGGGATCCGCCTTCCGCAGACTCACCACCGAAAGCCGCCGCGAGGCGGCCGACGCGCACGACGACCTGGTCGCCACGCTCGCGGCCGCCGACGTCAAGCTGCCTTCCATTGCCGTCGATTGGCAGTGCGCGGCGACCACCGGCGTCGCGCTCATCAACCTCGGCGCCGCCCGGCCCGACGTCATCGTCCAGCTCACCGACGTCATCCGGGACGGCGTCCGCGCCCGGTGGGCGCGGGACCCCTGGGTGCCCGCCGTCGGCGAGACCGTCACCATGACGCCCGCCGAGTGGCAGATCACCACTCCGGGAGCGCCGCTCATCCCGGCCGAAGTCGTCGAGCTCCGGGGCGGCTTGGCCACCCTCTCCTACCAGGGCGTTCTCCGCCTGCGCCGCCTGCACGAGATCGCCCCCTGGACCGGCGGTGACGACGATCGATGAGCGCGCCGACCCCCAGCACTCCCCGCCCCGGCGACGTCCTTCACGACCGCAGGACCGGGCGCACCGGCATCCTCATGGACGTCATCGGCGGCCGCTACTACCTCCGCCCCCTGCACGGCGGCATCGAGTGGACCACCCGCCCCGAGTACACCGGCCCGCCGCCCTCGCCCTCCTCGGGGCCGCCCTCGCCGTACCGACGAGCGCAGGCCTCGCCGAATTGGCCGTCCACCCCCTCCGCCACGACCACCCCGGCGCGGCGAACCTCCTCTTCCTCCTGATCGTCTGCACCGGCGAGGTCCGCCTGACCCGCGCCGCCTGCGCCGTTGCCCGGCGCCGCCGACGATGACCAGGAAGTTGGACCGGCCGACTTCCTGGTCACGCGAGGGGATGGCGGCCCATACGGCACCCCGCTCGGAGACGACGGCTCACCAGGGTCCACCTGGCACCCCGCCCGGAGGCCGTCAGGGGCCCGGCGTACGCTTCCACCGTTCCTAGAGGCTGAGCGGGAGTGAGTCCTGTTGCCAGGACCTTCGCTCAGCCGAACGCCCCGAACGGTCGTGGGCGTTCTGGTCCACCGCGTTCCTTCCGCGTTCAGCGCCGACGGATCGTGTCCGTGGTCCGGGTACGCGGGGGCGGTTTCCCTCACGCCCCCAGTCACCGGATCGGGCCTGGGCGGTCCGATGCCCGTGCACATCACTCTGGTGTGCACGGGGCGGTGCCGTCCGTCGCCTGATCCGGTGTCCGAGGGCACGCCTGCCGATCGCCACGCCCGCCGCGTGGTGGCGGCTCACGGGGCGAATTGGTGTGGTGAGGGGCTTTTGCCAGTGCTCGGCTCCCCACATAGAGGTGTAGGCGGGATCGACCGCGATGACTGCGATCCCGGCTTCGGCGGTCATCGCGAGGAGCCGGGCGCGCAGCTTCGCGGTGGGCATGCCGTTGACGAGCTGCCGGAAGCGGCGTTTGCGACCGTGTTTCTCGCGGGTCCTGGAGTCGGTGAAGTCCAGGTCCTCGATGGCGATCGCCTTGACGCCGGTGTCGTTCGCCCAGTGGAGCAGGCGGGTGAGCGCGTGCCGGATCTGGGCGTCACGGTGCGGGGCCGGCCCGTTGAGGTCGTAGTCGAAGCGGCGTGGCCGGCCGGTGGGGTTGCCGTGGGTGTCCAGGCGCCAGGCGGCGAGGTGGTCGGCGTTCATGTCCACGCCGATCACCTCGCCGCACCGCAGGGTTTCCAGCGCAACGACGGGAAGGTCCTTGCGCTGCCAGCTTGCATCGAGGTACCAGCGGTCCCGCTCGACGTCCAGCTGGATCCGATAGGCGACGGCCCGGTTCGCCTCGATGCGGTCGCGCCACTCCGCGCCCCGGTGCGGGAACGACACCGTCGAGGCCAGGACGTACCGGCCGTGCGGGGCGTTGGCCAGATGCGCGAGCGGCGCCGGCAGCCTGACGCTGATCCCACCGGCCGGGGTGACCCGGATCGTCTCGTTCCCGTAGCGCTTGCCCGACTCCCCATCTGCGGCGAGGAACCAGCGGGCCGCCTCCCACCGGGCGCGCCACTGCCCGACGGTCTGGCCAGTTATTTGGAGGTTGTGCCGGTTGTTGAGGAGCTTGCGCCCTCCGCGCACCACCGACACCCGGCCCGCCTCACGGTCGGCCCTCACCCGCTCGTGCTCGCGCTCCAGGTGCTCCAGGCGGCGGGACTTGGCGTGCCACTCCCGCCGGGAGCGGTAGCCTCCGGGTCGACGTCCGGCGCCCTTCTCACCGAGCGGCAACGCGAGGCGATGGCGGATCGTGGCGATCCCCGCCTCCAGCCCCTGAAGGTGCTGCCACTGCGCACGACGGGACAGACCCCACTGGTCGTGCGTGGCCTTCGTGATGGACCCGGCCCAGCGTGACGACGACTGCGGTGTGAGGTCCCGCTTGCGGGCCGCCCACGTCTCGGCCGAGTGCTCCAGGCCGTCGGCGACCCGCCGGGCCAGATCCCGCGTGGCGAGGGATCCGAGGTGCCCTCCCAGCAGGCGCAACACCGCGTCGTCCTCGGCGGTGAGGCCCTTGAGTCGGTCCCGTATGCACACGCCCGACGCGGGATCGGCGACGAACGGCCGAGCGATCTGCCGAAAAACAGCCACCTCGACCCCCAATCCCCGGCGATTCCTTCGACCACGCACAGGGTGACACATGCAACGGCACCGACACCCAGAAATGACTCAAGCGAAAGCATCTTGACGGAACATCGGCAGAAGGTCGACAAACTCACCCATAAAGACCAAAGATCGCTCAACAGCACTCAATCACAGCAGTTCACCACCCCCGCACCACCCGTGCCCGCAGGTAGTTGCGCCGGCCGAAGTTCGGCTCGTCGACCGCCGTCAGCTCCTCGACCTGGAAGCGGTACAGCGCCGCCGCCCCGCCCCCCGTGAGGTACTGCCGGCGGGTCTCCTCGTCCTGCGCGAAGGACGGGTAGCGCCCCTGGTAGGCCGCGAGCGCCGCCTCGGCCTGCCGCCCCCAGGCCTCGCCGGCGCTGCCGGTCAGCTGGAGGCCGCGCAGTTGTTCGCCGAAGGCGGGCGGCGGCAGGAAGACGGTGGCGGCGGCCCGGGCCTCCTCGGCGAGGTGGTGGCTGTGCCGGGTGGAGCGCTCGCTGACGAAGTAGAGGACGAGGTCCTCGTCGTGGGCGTAGAAGGCGAGGTTGGCGTGCGGCCCGTGCTCGTGGCCGGCGGTGGCGAGGGTGAGCACCATGGCTTCGGCGAGCAGGCCCTCGACGCCCTTGTGCAGCAGGTCGCCCGGCCAGTCCCCCTGCGTGATGTCGAGTCGGTACGGCATTCGGCACTCCCTCCGGTGGCGCCCGGCGCCGCCGCGCCCCGAGCGCGGCCCCCGGACGCGCCTGAGCACGACTGAGCCGGGCGGGCGCCCCGGTCAGGGGCCCCACGCCCGGCTCACATGCTCCACCCCCCGTCCGAAACCGGACAAGGGGTGGGGCGCTCACGAAATGGGCACTACCGCGCCCGGTGCGAGGCGTACCCGCGGGTCACCACCGGCACCGTGCCGGGGCCCAGCAGCGGGCGCAGCGCGCCGGCGCGCATCTTGTCCACCAGTGGCCCACAGCGTCCGGCCAGCGACGCCAGCACCAGCGCGACCAGGGTGCCGACGAGGGCGCCGACCGCGACGTCGTGCGGGTAGTGCACGCCGACCCAGACCCGGGAGGCGGCCATCAGGGCCGCGAAGACGGTGGCGACGGCGCCGAGCCGGCGGCTGACGAACCAGAGCGAGATGGCGGCGGCGAAGGCGATCACCGAGTGGTTGCTCGGGAAGGACCAGTCACCGCTGGTCGCGCTCGGGCAGGTCTCCAGCGAGACGCTGCCGCGGATCTGCGCGCACGGCCGGACCTCTTCGACCATGCTCTTGAGCACGGAGTTGATGCCGTACGCGACGACCACGATCACCGGGGAGGCCAGCACCTTGGCCATCACCACGGAGTCGGCGCCGCGCGCCCGCCACCAGGCGTAGAGCATGAAGAGCGCGAACAGCCCGAGGCCGATCGCCGACCAGACCTTGATCACGTCGTCCAGCCAGTGCGGGGCCGACTGCGCCCACCCGTTGACCCGGGTGTAGAGGCTGCCGTCGATCCCGCTGCCGTCGTAGACGGCCAGGGCCCGAGAGGACATCACACGTCACCTCCGTGACGGCGCGCCTTACGGGCGCGGAACAGTTCAAGAACAATGGGGAGCACGGAGACAACTACTACCAGACCGATGATCGGCAGCAGATACTGGTCGATCCCGGGAATCGAGGATCCCAGCCCGTACCCGGCCAGCACCACGCCGACCGTCCACACCACACCGCCGACCACCTGCCAGACGGTGAACGAGCGAGCGGGCACTTCGAGTACGCCGCAGAGCGGATTCAGCACCGTCCGGACCACCGGGATGAACCGGGCCAGCACGATCGCCTTGCCGTGCCCGTACTTGGCCAGCAGTTCCTCGGCCCGCGCCACGCCCTCCAGCAGGCTCTTGCGCTTGGTGCGGCTCAGCAGCGCCCGGCCGCCGCGCCGGCCGATCAGGTAGCCGACCTGGGCTCCGGCCAGCGCCCCGACCAGGGCGGCGGGCAGCACCTGCCACAGGTGCAGCTGCGGGCCCTTGGTGGCGCCGGGGACGCAGAGCAGGCCCGCGGTGAACAGCAGCGAGTCGCCGGGCAGGAAGAATCCCACCAGCAGGCCGGTCTCGGCGAACAGCACCACGGCGATGCCCAGCGCGCCGAAGGCGGCGAGCAGCGAGGACGCGTCCAGCGGGTTCACCGCGAGGTGGGAGGCCACCGCGAGATGAGGGCCCACCGCGAGGTGGACGGCCGGATCGGCAGGGAACTGAAGCAAGGCTGGCGGACCTCCCGTACGTTGGGGGGCGGTCCGTCGCGGTTCGCGGCGAACCCGCCCAGGACCGTCTACAGTGACGTAGACGGTCTACATGACTGTAGACGAAAGCTGGAGGAAGCGCCGCCATGTCCGACGTACCGTCCGCCCGCCGGCCCGCCGGGGAGCTGGAGGCCGAGGTGCTGGCCGCCCTCTGGTCCGCCCGGCAACCGATGACGCCGCAGGACGTCCAGACGGCGCTCGGCGGAGACCTCGCCCGCACCACCATCGCGACGATCCTGGCCCGGCTGCACGACAAGGGGACGGTCGAGCGCACCCGGGCCGGCCGCGCCTACGCGTACACCCCGACCGTCCAGGACACCGCGGGCCTCGCCGCCCGCCGGATGCACACCGAGCTGGGCCGCGAGGCCGACCGCTCCACCGTGCTCGCCCGCTTCGTCTCCGACCTCTCCGCCGAGGACGAGCAGCTGCTGCGCGCGCTGCTCGGCGACGGCGGACCGGAATCGGCGGGGGCGGCACCGTGATGCTCGCCGTCTGGGTGCCGCTGCTGCTGCCCTTCCTCGCCGTCCCGCTGGCCCGCCGCCTCGCCGAGGCGCTCCCGCCCCGGGCCGCCGCCTGGCTGCTGGCCGGTACCGCCGCCGTCCTGGCCGGCGGCACCCTCTGCTCGCTCGGCCTGCTCGCCACCGCCGGGCTGCTCCAGCTGCCCCCGGTCGCCGCCCTCGGCCACCTCTCGCTGCCCTGGCTCACCGCCGCCGCACCCAGCGCCCCGCTCGCGGCCGCCCTGGCCGGCCTGGTGCTCGCCGCGCTCGCCGCGCTGGCGGTCCGGACCGCCCGCCGCCGCCGACTGGAACTGCGGACCGCCCGGGCCGCCCTGCCCGCACTGCCTGCCGACGGGCCGTACGCGGGCGACGGCCCCGCCGGTGACCAGCATCCGGACATGCGCCCCCGGAGCGCCTCCGTGCGCCGGGCGCGCGCCACCCAGTGGCTGTCGGGCTCCGCCCTGTGCCGACACGCCCTGGCCCGGCTGCGGCAGCCCGGCGAGCACCCGCTCACCGTGCTGGACGACGAACGCGCCGACGCCTTCGCCCTCCCCGGCCGCCTGCGCCTCCCCGGCCGGACCGGCGAGCCCGGCCGGATCGTGGTCACCTCCGGGATGCTGCGCGCCCTCAGCGGGCCCGAGCGCTCCGCCCTGCTCGCCCACGAACGCGCCCACCTGACCGGCCGCCACCACGTGTTCCTCGCCCTCGCCGAGCACGCCGCCGACCTCCACCCGGCGCTGCGGCTGCTGCGCGCGCCCCTCGGGTACCACCTGGAGCGCTGGGCCGACGAGGTGGCCGCGGCCCGGGTCGGCGACCGCGCTGTGACCGCCCGCGCGGTCGGCCGGGCCGCCCTGGCCGCCAGCCGTTCGCCCTGGCCGGCCCGCCCCCGGCTGGTCGCCGCCGCGCACTCCGGCCCGGTCCCGCGCCGGGTCGCCGCCCTGCTCCAGCCCCGCCCCTCCACCACCCCGGCCACCCGGCTGCGCGCCGTCGCCCTGGCCCTGGCCGCCTGCCTGGCGCTGACCACCGGCGCCACCCTGGAGGCCACCGCCGACCTGCACCACACCGTCGAGGCGGCCCAGCACGAACCGGGTGCGCCGCGCTAGAAAGCCGCCCTGCCCGAAGCGCCGGTGCACCTCCACCCGAAGCGCCGCTGCACCTCCACCCGAAGAGCCAGTGCACCTCGGAACGGTTTCCGTACCGAGCGGTATGCGGAGTTGGCAGACCCCATCCCCACACGCCCACCGCACCCGTACGCTTTCGTCAGCGCGTCGACCCCGGCGCGTCCTCGAACGGCGGCGAGGAGCAGAACGAGTGCGGCAGACCGGACGGCAGTCCCGACGACCAGAGCGCCGCACCCCGCCGACCGCGGCGGAGCTGGCCAAGGTCCACGAGCGCACCCTCGCCGACGCCGCCGCCCGCGAACTCGCCCTCCCCGAGACCGGCGGACCCGGCGGACCCGGTGGGCCCGGCGGCCCGAACGGGCCGGGCCTGCTCGAACCCCGCCCCGAGATCGGCGACTCCTGGGCCCGGCTGCGCCGCCTCGGCCTCGACCCCGACACCGGTGCCGCCGCCGTCCTGCTCGGCCCCGCCGAACTGGAGCAGCGCCGCCGGTCCAGCGGGCTCGACAGCGTCATGCCGGTACTGCGCGAGACCCTGCTCGAGCCGGTCGGCCAGGCGCCGCTGATCCTCGCCATCGCCGACGCCGAAGGCCACGTGCTCTGGCAGGAGGGCGAGCGCGGCCTGCGCCGCAGCGCCGACCGGATCGGCTTCGTCACCGGCGCCCGCTGGATCGAGGAGAGCGTCGGCACCAACGGCATCGCGGTCGCGCTGCGCGCCCAGCGCCCGATGCACGTCCACTCCGCCGAGCACTACCTGCGCAGCCACCACACCTGGACCTGCGTGGCCGCGCCCGTGCACGACCCGGCCACCGGCCGGCTGGTCGGCGCGATCAACCTCAGCGGCCCGGCCCACAACGTCCGCCCGTACCTGCTCCAGCTCACCGCCACCGCCGCCCGGCTCGCCGAGACCGAGCTGCGCGCCCACCGGCTGGAGGCGCTCAACCAGCTGCGCACCCTGGCCGCCCCATTGCTCGCCCGGGTCGGCGGCCCGGCCCTGGTGGTGGACGCGGCAGGCTGGACCGCCGCCTCGGCCGGGCTGCCGCCGCCCAGCCGGCTCCGCATCCCCAGCGAGGGCTGGGCCCCGGCCGCCGTGCACTGGGTGCCGGGACTGGGCGAGTGCGTGCTGGAACCGCTCGCGGACGGCTGGCTGGTGCGCCCGGTCCGCCCGCCCGAGACGGACGGCTCCGGCACGGTGAGCGCCGAACAGGCCGAGGGCGCCCGGCTCCTGCTCGACCTGCGCAAGCCGGACCGCCCCGAACTGTCCGTCCGCGGCGCGGCCGACAGCTGGTCGCACCCGGTCAGCCCGCGACACGCCGAACTGCTGCTGCTGCTCGCCACCACCCGGGAGGGCAGCACCGCGGCGCAGCTCGCCGAGGCGCTGTTCGGCGACGCGGGACGAACGGTGACGGTCCGGGCCGAGCTGTCCCGGCTGCGCCGCTACCTGGGCGGCCTGCTGGCCCACCGGCCGTACCGCTTCGCCGACTCGGTGCTGGTCACCGTGCAGGGGCCGGAGGACCCGTACGACCTGCTGCCCGCCTCGACGGCGCCGGCCGTACGGCGGCTGCGGGCGGAGCTGGCGGCGGACCGGGTCCGGCTGCCGGGCGCCGCGGCGCCCCTGCCCGCACCGCTGCCCTCACCGCGTTCGAACGGCGAGCCCGGGGCTCAGCCGCCCGCGAGCAGTGCGGCCAGCTGGGCATCAGTGGGGCCGCAGTCGCGCTCCTGCTCGACCGAGACCAGCGCGTAGGTGCGGTCCAGCCAGGCCCGCACCCGGGGTTTGGAGGCCTCCAGCAGGGCGCTGCCGTACGGGGATTCGAGCGCCAGGTGCAGCGTCGAGCCGTGGCAGGGGCAGTACGCCGGCCACAGCTTGACGTCACCCTGGCCGCTCAGCGTCCGCAGGCCGTCGCGCAGCAGGTCGCGGGAGAACACCCAGTCCGCCTCGTCCGGACGCCCCAGATGGAAGGTCAGCAGCACCTCGTAGGGGCGCGCGGCGTCGAAGCGGAACCGGGTGCGCACCTCGCCGACCACTTCATCGCCCAGGGAGATCCGCAGCGTCAGCACCTCCTCCACCGCCGCCGGAGCGGCGGTGGAGCCGCCCCCATCGCCGCCCGTGGGGGTGGCGGCGAGGGGGGCACTGGAGGCTGCGGACAGCGGGTCGGGCGGCATGACGGTCTCTCCGGGAACGGCGCGGGATGCCATCAGCCTGCGCCACCCGCGGCCGGGCGGGCAAGGGTTGCAAGGGGGTTGCAACAGCCCTTCTCCGGCCCGACCGATCCCTACCCGTCGTATCAGACGGACCGTCAACTTCCGTTCGTCCAACGGATGTCCGGAAAATGGAGGGATACTGTCCGTCATTCGACCACCCGCTGGTACGCTCTCCCCCTCCCGACGCGGGCCCGCGTCGGGACCGGCCCGGGACGGCCGGATCCGGGCCCGTCGCCGGTGCGTGGAAGAATACGGCGACGCGACGGCAACTTCGGGGAGGGAGGGGTCCGGTGGCTGTGCGTGGGGAGACCGCGCGGGACGTGCAGCACGAGCCCGCACGGCAGGGTCGACACGGTCGGCCACGCCCGTTCGGCGGCCGGTTCCGGCTGCCTACCCTTCGCTTCTCCGGCGCCGCGATGGCGATGTCCACCGTCGTCGGCATCAGTATCGCCACCACCCTCCTGCTGAACGAGCAGCAGGGCATCGGCCGTCGGGCCGGCGTCGCCCGGGTCGGCACCACCCCGCCGCCCAGCCCCGGCGCCACCGACCAGGCCGAGGCGGCCTCCGACCGGACCACGGACACGCCCGCGCCGCCCTCCGGCCGTCCGCACGACCCGAAGCCCTCGGGGCATGCCTCGGCCCACCCCGCCGGTCCGGCGAACGCCGTGGCCACGCCGCCGGGTGGACCGCGGCCGGGGGCGGCGGTCCCGGTCACGCCGTCGACCGGCGGCCAGGCCTCCGCCGGGCACGACCCCCGGTCCTCGGCCGGCACCCCCGCGAACGGCACCGGGACGGGCGGGCAGCCGGACGCCGGGGCCTCGCCCTCGGCGCAGCCGTCCGCGCCGGCCACCTCGTTCGCGCCGGCCACGCCCTCCGCCGGGCAGACCGACACCGGGCGGGCCGACACCGGTCAGGCCGGAGCGGCCCAAGCCGGCGCCGGGCAGACCGACGCCGGGCAGTCCCCGCACCCGCCCGGGCTCCGGCCGACCACCCCGGCCCCGGGGCCGGGCGCTTCCCTCGGGGACTCCGGCGCACCCACCGTCGACATCCCCGACACCGGCACCCCCGACACCGGCACCCCCGCGGCCGACGGCTCCGACCCGGAGACCGACCAAGCCCTGACCGGCGCCGGCCTGACCACCGCCGTCGGACGCGACGGCCTCCGACACGGGCTCGACCTCACCGTGGCCGAGCCGGTCACCGCCCTGCAGGCCGAATTCCGGCTCGCCCCGGGCGAGTTGGCCCCCGGCAGCGGCGCCGTCTGGACCGACCTGCCGGGCGCCGTGGTGACCACCCAGCAGGAACGCGGCACCCTGGTCTACCGCTTCACCACCCCGCCCGGCACCGACGTCAAGCCCGGCCGCTACGCCTTCGTGGTGCGCGGCACCCGCCCGGCCGACCAGGTCGGCCCGGTGCGCAAGCCGGGCCCGCAGGAGAGCTGGAACGCCGCCGCCTTCGGCATCGACCGCCCCCGGGCGGTCGCCGCGCTCGGCGGCTTCGGCCCGCTGCTGCCGCAGCCCGCCCAGCACCTGGCGCACCAGGCCCGCTGACCGCCCGTCGGCCGGTCGAACCTCCTATCCGATCAACCGGTCAGACCGTCCGACGATCGGGCAGCTCACCGGGCTCATCCCCGCACCCATGTTCGTTACTGTGGGCAGCACCCGGCCCGGCGCCCCACCGGCCCCGGCCCGGGCCGTCGTTCCGCACCCGAGGAGGAGTCCTTGTCCACCGTCCTGACCCAAGGCGGCAACGCACCGCTGACCGCCGCGCGGGTGACCGTCGAGGTCACCGCGCCCAAGGCGCTGGACGTCTCCGGCCTGCTGCTGACCGACGCCGGAAAGGTCCGCTCGGACGCCGACTTCGTCTTCTTCAACGCCCCGCACGGGCCCGGCGTCAGCCTCCGCCCGGCCTCCGCCGGAGCCCCGGACGCGATCACCGTCGACACCCCGGCCGTCCCGGCCGACATCAGCAAGGTGGTGATCACCGCCAGCCCGGCCGACCAGTCCGCCACCTTCGCCGGGATGGAGCCCACCGCCACCCTCCGGGACGCCGACACCGGCGAGGTGCTGGTCACCTTCACCCCGCCGCGGCTGGGCCTGGAGACCGCGCTCATCGTGGTCGAGGTCTACCGGCGGAACGGGGTCTGGAAGGTGCGCGCGGTCGGCCAGGGCTACGCCGACGGCCTGGCGGGCATCGCCACCGACTTCGGCGTCACCGTCGACGACTCCCCCGCGCCGCAGCCGACCCCGGCCTCGGCCTCGGCCTCGGCGAGCGCACCGACCGTCCAGATCCACTCCACCGCCGATGTCGCCCCGCCGACCCCGCCGACCCCACCGCTGCCGCCCGTTCCCCCGGTGCCGCCGATGCCCCCGGTCGACCCCCGGATCGCCCTCGCCACCGTCCCGTCGATGCCCGCGATGCCCACGATGCCCGCGATGCCCGTGATGCCCACCATGCCCCCGCCCCCGGCCCCGGCCCCGGCAGCCCCGACGCCGGCCCCGGCACCCGCCGAGCGCCCGAAGGTCACCCTGGACAAGGGCCGGGTCAGCCTGGTCAAGGGCAGCTCCGTCTCCCTGGTGAAGAACGGCCGCCCCTTCCTCTCCTCGGTCCGGATGGCCCTCGGCTGGGAGTCCGCCGCCCGCGGCCGGGACATCGACCTGGACGCCTCCTGCCTCGCCTTCGACGCCCGGCACCAGCGCCTGGAGACGGCCTGGTTCATGAAGCTGACCATCTTCAACGGCGCGATCGCCCACTCCGGCGACAACCTGGTCGGCGGTGACGGCGGCGACGACGAGTCGATCACCGTCCACCTGGAGGGCCTGCCGGCCGAGGTCCACGCACTGGTTTTTGTGGTCAACTCCTTCTCCGGCCAGAAGTTCACCGAACTGCGCAACGCCTACTGCCGCCTGGTGGACGTCCGCACCGAGGAGGAGCTGGTCCGCTTCGACCTCACCCAGTCCGAGCCGCGCACCGGCGTGGTGATGTGCAAGCTGGTCCGCCGCCCCTCCGGCGAATGGGAGATGACGGCGCTCGGCGAGTTCGTCGACGGCAAGACCGCCCGGGCGATGATCGAGCCCTCCGCCGCCCTCCTCTGACCCGAGGGGCCCGCGGGGGCCCACGCGGCTCACGCGGCTCACCCACCCCACAACGTCACAGCCACGCCCGCGAATTCACCCTCCCGAGGCATCAAGTCGCATACGGTTCGACTCGATTGACTCTCCGGGGGGGGTGAATCGCGCTCTCCTCTGACTCCCGCACTCGTGCACCCGTTGAGGAGAGACCGTGCCCCGCTCCCCGTCCCGCCTCGCCGTCGCCGGTACCGCCGTCGCACTCACCGCCGGTCTGATCGCCCCCACCGCAGCCCAGGCCGCCGCGAAGCCCGCCACCCGCGCCGGCGCGCTGAAGTGGGCCGCCCTCGGCGACTCCTACACGGCGGGCGTCATCGAGGCCACCGGCGACCTGACCGCGCCCCAGGACGGCTGCGCCCGCACCACCGGCTCGTACCCCGAGCTCATCCGCCGCGACCTGGGCTCCCTGGCCGACCTGCGCAACGTCAGCTGCAGCGGGGCCACCACCCTGGACGTCCACGCGAACAAGCAGAGCCCGATCGGCCGCCCCCTCCCGCCGCTCGGCACCGACCCCAACGCCCCCTACCCGCCCGTCCCGCCACAGGTCGACGCCGTCGACCCGGACACCCGGGTGATCACGGTCGGCATCGGCGGCAACGACCTCGGCTTCGCCGGCATCCTCAAGGACTGCATCGAACTCGGCGCCACCAACCTCGGCCAGGGCACGCCCTGCAAGGACAAGTACGACGCCCAGCTGGCCGGCCGGTTCGACCAGCTGCGCACCGACTACAACACCATGCTCGGCGCGCTGCGGCTGAAGGCCCCGTCCGCCCGGGTCATCACCGTCGGGTACCCGCACCTGATCCCCACGGACGCCAAGCTCTGCCGGTACGGCGACCCGCTGCAGTTCGCCACCTTCACCGCCGGCGACCTCGCCTGGGCCCGCACCCGCGTCCTGGAGCCGCTCAACCTGGTCATCGAGCAGGTGACCTCGGCCCGGCAGGACACCTACGTCGACCTCTACCCCGGCTCCGCCGGGCACAGCGTCTGCGACGCCGACCACTGGCTGGACGGCGTGCTGACCAGCGTCATCCCGCTCAAGTACGCCGTGGTGCACCCCAACGCCAAGGGCCAGGCCTTCGCCGCCACCCAGGTCGAGGACACCGTCCTCGGCAGCTGACCGGCACCCCTCGGCGAGCACTGGAAAACCCACCGGAAAACCACTGGCCCGACCACCCGTCCGCGATCATCCTGGTCCGATGCACATCCGCGAAGCCACCCCCGAGGACTGGTCGGCCATCTGGCCGTTCTTCCACACCATCGTCGCCGACGGCGAAACCTTCCCCTACCCCCTCGACATGCCCTCCGAGCTGGGCCGGGAGTGGTGGATGCGCTCCGCCCCCGACCGCACGGTGGTCGCCGTGGACGAGGACGGCACGGTCCTCGGCACCGCCACCATGAACCGCAACCGCCCCGGCAACGGCGCGCACGTGGCCAGCGCCAGCTACATGGTCGACCCGGCGCACCACGGCAAGGGCATCGGGCGGGCCCTGGTCGAGTACACCCTCGACTGGGCCCGCCAGGCCGGCTTCCGCGCCATGCAGTTCAACGCGGTGGTCGCCAACAACCACCACGCCGTCAAGCTCTACCGGTCACTGGGCTTCGAGATCGTCGGCACCGTCCCCGAGGCCTTCCACCACCCGGTGGACGGCTACGTCGGCCTGCACGTCATGCACCGCCCGCTCTGAGGCTCACTCCTCGATCGCCCCGCCGACCGTGCGCAGGTGCTGCCGGAAGCTGTACTCCGGACGGACCGCGCGGAGCTCCAGGTACTCCTCGAACCTGGTCTGCCTGCGCAGCGTGTCCCCGGATGCGATCCGCCCGGCCTGCGCGCGCTCGGTCCGGGCGATCCCGGCTGCCGTCTCCAGCACCTCGTCGACCCGGTCGGCCGGCACGAACAGCACCCCGTCCGGATCCGCGAACACCACGTCCTCGGCGCTCACCAGGTGCGGCCCGACCCGCGCCGACACCAGCGCCTCCGGCTCCCGCCCGTCCAGCCGCAGCGGCCCCAGCGGCAGCGCGCCGTAGCTGAACACCGGCAGCCCGATCTCCACCAGCTCCGGCGTGTCCCGGTGCAGCCCCCACACCACGATCCCGGCCACCCCGGCGGCCCGCGCCTCCAGCACCGCGAGGTCCCCGATGCAGGCCTCGTCCGTGCGCCCGCCGTTGTCGATCACCAGCACGTCCCCGTCCCGCGCCGCCCCGTACGCCTCCAGGAACACGTCCACGCTCCCGTAGTGCCGCACCGGCAGCACCCGCCCCGCGACCCGCGCCCCGGCCACCACCGCCCCCACCCCCACCGGCGCCACCCGCACCCCCACCCCGACCCGCACACACGCATCCGCCACCAACGGCGTCGACAACCCCTCGAACTCCTTCAGCATCCCCAACTCCTCCCAGCAAGAGCCAAGTTGACCAGCAGCGCGATCCTACGCCGAGCCTCAAACTCACACCATCGAGTGAAAGCCCGCCGTGTACTGCATATCCGGACCCGACCGCGAATAGCGTGACGCCCATCTGAAGGAGGGGCATCATGAGTGCTGTGGCGCATGAGCAACCGATCACGGGCTCCCCATCGCAGGCCGACATCCTGCTGGAGAGCTTCCTGAGCCTGCACTCCCCCGAAGGCTTCCGAGCTGAGCTGATCGAGGGAGAGATCATCGTGGCACCACCGCCGGACGGAGATCACGACGACTGCATCAACCACCTGGTCAAGCAGGTCATCCGCCGCGCGGCGACCGACATGAGCACCTCCGGTACCAGAGGCCTCCGCCTCGTAAGCGGCGGTCTGTGCCCGAAGAACCACGTGATCCCGGACGCGATCTTCGCACCCGAGGAGCTCCGTCTCTTCAAGGGCGCTCCGCCGTGGATGGACCCGGACGGCATGGTGATGGTCGCCGAAGTCACGTCCAGTCGGCCCGACCAGGACCGCATCACCAAGCGGCACTGCTACGCCCGGGCAGGCATCCCGCTCTACCTCCTCATCGACAGGCAGAAGGCGCAGGTCAGCCTCTTCAGCAAGCCGCACCGCGAGGAGTACACCGAAGTCCACCTGGCCGCCTTCGGCGAGCCCCTCGCTCTCCCGGCCCCGTTCGACTTCGAGCTGGACACCAAACCCTTCCTCTAGAGACAAGCGCAACGGCCCGCACCCCCCGTCAGGGGTGCGGGCCGTTGCGTTGCCCGGGCACCAGGTCAGCTACGGGTGGCCATGGCGCGCAGGAAGAAGGTGAGGTTGGCGGGGCGCTCGGCGAGGCGGCGCATGAAGTAGCCGTACCACTCCTGGCCGTACGGGAGGTAGACCCGCATGGTGTTGCCCTCGCCGGCGAGGCGCAGCTGCTCCTCGGGGCGGATGCCGTACAGCATCTGGTACTCGAAGGAGTCCCGGGTGCGGTTGTTCCACTGGGCCAGCTGGCCGGCGATCTTGATCATGTTCGGGTCGTGCGAGGCGATCATCGGGTAGCCCTCGCCCGCCATCAGGACCTTCAGGGCCCGGACGTACGCGAGGTCGACCTCGTGCTTGCCCTGGAAGGCGACCGACTCGGGCTCCTTGTACGCGCCCTTGCACAGGCGCACGCGCGAACCGGCGCCGGAGAACTCGCGGCAGTCGGCCTCGGTGCGGCGCAGGTAGGCCTGGAGCACGATGCCCAGCCAGGGGTAGTCCGCCCGCAGCTCGCGCGCGATGGCGAGGGTGGAGTCGGTGGTGGTGTGGTCCTCCATGTCGAGGGTCACCGTGGTGCCCGCGTCGGCGGCGGCCTCGCAGATGCGGCGGGCGTTCTCCAGCGCGATCTTCTCGCCGTCCACCGGCAGGAACTGGCCGACGGCCGACAGCTTCACCGACACCTCGGCGCCGGCGGCGAGGCCGGTCTCCTTGAGGGCCTTGAGCAGGTGCTCGTACGCCTCGGCGGTGCCGGCGGCCTGGGCGGCGTCCTTGGTGTCCTCGCCGAGGTGGTCGAGGGTGACCTTGCGGCCGGTGGCGACCAGGTCGTCGCAGGCGGTGACGGCGTCGTCGAGGACGTCACCGGCGACGAAGCGCTCGACTATCGCGTGGGTCGGGGGGAACTTCTCGACCACGGTGCGGACCTGGGGGGACCGGGAGGCCGCGAGAAGGGCGGAACGGAGCATCGTGACTCCTGGAGCTGGTGTTTCCAAGGGTGGCAGAAAGAGGGCCGGGGCGGCGGTACGGGGGTGGCCCGCCGCCCCGGCGGGGCGGCGCCCGGCTGCGGGACCGGGCGTCGCGGGTGACCGTTGGCTTCTACAGCGAATCGGTCGGCAACAGGGCTGGTCAGCCCATGTGCGGGTAGCGGTAGTCCGTCGGCGGGACGAAGGTCTCCTTGACCGAGCGGGTCGAGGTCCAGCGCGCCAGGTTCTGCTTGGCACCGGCCTTGTCGTTGGTGCCGGAGGCCCGGCCGCCACCGAAGGGCTGCTGGCCGACGACGGCGCCGGTCGGCTTGTCGTTGATGTAGAAGTTGCCGGCCGCGAAGCGCAGCTTGTGCATCGCGTCCTGGGCCGCCGCGCGGTCCTGGGAGATGATCGAGCCGGTCAGGCCGTAGGCCGACACCGACTCCATCTGCGCCAGCATCTCCTCGTACTTCTCGTCCTCGTAGACGTACACGGCGAGGATCGGGCCGAAGTACTCGTCGCGGAAGTACTCCGAGGCCGGGTCCTGGCAGACCAGGACGGTCGGACGGACGAAGTAGCCGACCGAGTCGTCGTAGGTGCCGCCGGCGAGGACCTCGACGGAGTCGTCGGCCCGGGCGCGGTCGATGGCGGCCTTGTTCTTGGCGAAGGCGCGCTCGTCGATGACGGCCGACATGAAGTTGGACAGGTCGGTGACGTCGCCCATGGTGAGGCCCTCGACCTCGGCGGCGAACTCGTCCTTGAGGCCGGCCCACAGCGAGGCGGGGACGTAGGCGCGGGAGAGCGCCGAGCACTTCTGGCCCTGGAACTCGAAGGCGCCGCGGGTCATCGCGGTCTTCAGCACGGCGGGGTCGGCGGACGGGTGGGCGACCAGGAAGTCCTTGCCGCCGGTCTCGCCGACGATCCGCGGGTAGGTGCGGTAGCCGGCGATGTTGTTGCCGACCTCGCGCCACAGGTGCTGGAAGGTGGCGGTGGAGCCGGTGAAGTGGATGCCGGCCAGCGCCGGGTGCTTGAGCGCCACGGCGGAGACGTCCAGGCCGTCGCCGGTCACCATGTTGATGACGCCCTTGGGCAGGCCGGCCTCCTCCAGCAGCTGCATCAGCAGGTGCGCGGAGTACTGCTGGGTCGGGGACGGCTTCCACAGCACCACGTTGCCCATCAGCGCGGGCGCGGTCGGCAGGTTGCCGGCGATCGCGGTGAAGTTGAACGGGGTGATCGCGTAGACGAAGCCCTCCAGCGGGCGGTGGTCGCTGCGGTTCCACACGCCGTCCGAGGAGATCGGCTGCTCGGCCATGATCTGGCGGGCGAAGTGCACGTTGAAGCGCAGGAAGTCGACCAGCTCGCAGGGGGTGTCGATCTCGGCCTGCTGCGCGGTCTTGGACTGGCCGAGCATGGTGGCGGCGGCCAGGGTCTCGCGCCAGGGGCCGGCCAGCAGGTCGGCGGCCTTGAGGAAGATCGCGGCGCGGGAGTCGAAGGAGAGCGCCTGCCAGCCCGCCGCAGCGGCCAGGGCAGTGTCGATGGCCTCCTGCGCATCGGCCTGGGTGGCGTTGCGCAGGGTGCCGAGCCGAGCCGCGTGGTTGTGCGGCTGGACGACGTGGATCTCGGTGCCGCCGCCCATCCGGCGCTCACCGTTGATCGTCATGGTCAGCTGGACCGGCTCCTGGCCGCCCAGCTCCTTCAGCTTGGCCTCCAGACGAGCCCGTTCCGGGCTGCCGGGTGCGTAGCTGTGGACCGGCTCGTTCACCGGCGCGGGGACCTGGGTCACAGCGTCCATAGAGCGCACGCTCTCCTTCGTTCAATGCGGGGGGATTGCCTGCGCGGGTCGCACGCAGGCCACAGCACGAACGCTATTCCTGCCCGCCCGGCCACTTGATTGGCCGGGCGGCTAAAGTCCCCCGTACGGCGTTGTCCGCCCCGACTAAGGCGGTCACGCCGCGGTCACGACCGCCCGTCAGGCGGCCCGCCCCGCAGGCCTCACCGGCGTCACCGGCACCACCCGCCGCTCCCAGTCGATCCGGTACCCGTGCACCGGCCGGAGCATCTTCTCCGGGCTCATGAAGGTCCGCATCATGATTGGCGCGACCAGCCGGAACACCATCCGCCCGACCGGCCCGGAGGCCTTCTGGTTGTTGGTGCGCTCGGCGTCGGCGGCGATCTTCTCCACCCGCGGCCGGCGCATCGCCTCGTACGCGGCGAAGGCCTCGGTGTGGTCGGGCAGGTCGGGCAGGTCGCGCAGGCAGCGGGCGAGTTCGACGGCGCTCTCGACGGCCAGCGAGACGCCCTGCCCGGAGCTGTTGGAGGGCGCGTGCACCGAGTCGCCGACCAGCACCATCCGGCCGCGGTACCAGTGCGGGACGGACGGCATGATCTCCAGCCGGGGGAAGGTCTCGATCGTCCCGGCGTCGGCGACCCGCAGCACCTCGCGGGCGGGCAGGTCGTCGGCGTGCAGTTCGCGGCAGCGGCGCAGCCAGTCCTCCGGGCTGACCGCGCGGGCCTGCTCGTGGCTCAGCTGCTCGGGCTGCGGGATGTTGCTGAACCAGGCGGTGCCGCTGCCGTCGGCCAGGCCCCAGTAGCCGAAGAAGGCACGGGCGCCGTTGGCGAAGTGCACGGTCTCGCCGCGTCCGGCCCGGCCGGGCAGCCGGTACGGGCTGTAGCCGCCGACGCCGAGCAGGCCGGTGTACCGGGCGGCGGGCGCGGCCGGGTCGATCAGGGTGCGGACGGTCGATCCGGTGCCGTCGGTGCCGATCAGCAGGTCGCCGGTGGCGCTGGTGCCGTCGGCGAAGTGCGCGGTGATGCCGTCGGCGGTCTCCTCGGCGCCCACCAGCCGTTTGCCGTAGCGCACTTCGAGGCCGGTCTCGCGCAGCCGCCGCTGCAGCACCTCGTACATCTCGGCGCGGCGCATCAGCCGCCCGCGCGGCAGGTCGGGGAGGCCGGCGAACTCGGCCAGCGCCCCGCCCTTGCCGTCCTCGATCACCATCGGCCCGACCGGCTGCCCGATCCGGCCGACCTCCGCCTCCAGCCCGACGACGGCCAGGGCGCCGAGCCCGTTGGGGGCGATCATGAACGTTCCGCCGATGCCCTCGGCGGAGGTCTCGTAGGCCTCGAAGATCTCCGCCTCGATGCCGGCCCTGCGCAGCGCCAGCGCCATCACCGGGCCGGCGATGCCGCCGCCGATGACCAGGGCCTTCTTCTTCGACGTACGCGTGGTGCTCATTCCAGGCTCCTCATGAACTCCTGCAGGGTCCGGTTGAACTCCGGCTCCCCGATCTGTCGGATGAGGTTCTCGGTGTAGCGGCGCTCCGCTTCCAGCAACGCGAGGGCGTACTCCTCCTCGACGACGAACATCGGGTGGACGCCCATGCCGTCGGCCTTGCGCAGCATGGCGCGCGAGGTGTCGATCCGCGCGTCCAGCGCCTCCAGCCGACGGCCGAGCAGCTCGGCCGACTCCTCGGTCGGAAGCACCACGAGCAGGCAGAGGGCGACCCCGAAGGCCGGGTACTCCTCCTGCGGTTCGGCGATCCACTCGCGCATCCAGTCGAAGAGCTCCGCCTGCCCCTCGGGCGTGACGGCGTAGACGGTGCGCTCCGGTCGCTGGGTGTCGCGGACGGTCTCCTGCTCGGCGACGAACCCGGCCTTCCGCAGCTGCTCCACGACCATGTAGAGCGAGCTGCGGTTGTACTTGATGTTGCGGTCCTTGCCGTGCTCCTTGAGCCGACGACCCATCTCGTACGGATGCATCGGTTCGGCTCCGAGTTCGGCCAGGACCGCGAGGGCCAGTGGGTTCGAGACCTTGCGTCGCTTCGCCATGAGAACGTTCCTCATCACTTGGTCAGTACTGACTATCCATTCTCGGATAGTCAGAGTCAACTATTCAGGAGTAACCAACGCCGGACAGCCCAGAACTCTGTCCGCCCGGCTAAAATCAACCACACACCGTTGTCCGAGCGGATGAAGGAGGCCCGGAGTGACCACCCCCGGCCTTCCGCTCCGCCAACTGCTGATGTCCCTGGGCGAGCCCCTGGTCGAACTCCAGGCCGCCCCACTGGGCTTGGACGTCCCCGTGCGCGACGTCGCGATCCTCGACCCGGAGGACCCGCCCACCGCCGCCCCCGGCGAACTCGTCCTCGCGATCGGCGCCCGTGGCCGCGCCGCCCTCCCCGCCCTGCGCGCGGCCGGCCGGGCCGGCGCCGCCGCCGTCGCGGTCAAGCTGGACGCCCCCGGCCAGGCCGACGCCCTGCGCGAGGCCGCCACCGACGCGGGCGTCGCCCTGCTCTCGGTGCGCCGTGAGACCCGCTGGGAGCACCTCGACTCGCTGGCGCGGGCGATCATCGCCGGCCCGGACGCCCCGGACTCCCCCGGCGCCCCCGAGCCCAACGCCGGCGACCTCTTCTCGCTGGCCCAGACCGTCGCCGTGCTCACCAACGGCATCGTCTCGATCGAGGACACCTCCAGCCGGGTGCTCGCCTACTCCCGCTCCTCCGACTCCGACGAGGTCGACGACCTGCGCCGGCTGTCCATCCTCGGCTGGCAGGGCCCGGAGCCGTACCTCTCCAAGCTCCGCGAGTGGGGCATCTTCCAGCACCTGCGCAGCTCGGACGCCCCGATCGCGGTCGAGCCGCACCCCGAACTCGGCCTGCGCCGCCGCCTCGCGGTCGGCATCCGGGCCGGGGCGCAGCCGCTCGGCACCATCTGGGTGCAGGAGGGCGCCCAGCCACTGGCCCCGCTGGCCGAACAGGCCCTGGTCGGCGCCGCCCGGGTGGCCGCCGCCCAACTGGTGCGCCGCCGACGCGAGTTGTCCGCCGACGTCCGGCTCACCCAGACCCTGCTGACCGGACTGCTGGAGGGCTCCACCGGCCCCCAGTCGCTGGCCACCCACCTCGGCCTGGACCTGCGCCGCCCGGCCACCGTACTGGCGTACAGCGCCCACACCACCGGGGCGCTGCACCGCTCCGACGTCACCGGCCTGATCTCGGTGCACACCGCCGCCCGGCACCGCACCGCACTGCTCGCCCCGATCGAGTCCCGGGTCTACGTGCTGCTGCCCGAACTCCCGCCGGGCCTGCCGATGACCACCGTGCGCGGCTGGGCCGACGAGGTGGTCACCGCCGCCCGGGAGCACCTAGGCGTCCCGCTGCGCGCCGCGATCGGCTCGACCGTCGACGGCCTCTCCCAGGTGCCGGACTCCCGCGCCCAGGCCGACCGGATCCTGGACGCGATGGGCCGCGGCGGGGTGGACCTGGACGTCGCGGCGCTGATCGACGTCCAGGCCGAGGTGCTGGTCAGCGAGATGCTGGCGCTGCTCCAGGAGCGCGGCGGCCTGCGCGACCCGCGGCTCACCGCGCTCACCGAGTACGACCGCCGGCACGGCACCCGGCTCGCCGAGTCCGTGCTCGCCTGGCTGGACGCGCTCGGCGAGGTCCGGGTCGCCGCCGACTCCCTGCACATCCACCCCAACACCCTGCGCTACCGGGTGCGCCGCGCCGAGCAGTTGACCGGCATCGACCTCGCCCAGCCGCAGCAGCGGCTGCTGGCGATGCTGCAACTGCGGCTGCCCGCAGACGATTAGGCCCACGGGCGAGAGCTTCACCGAGCGCCGGTCAGCCGCGCCCCGCCCGCCACTGCTCCCAGGCCGACAGCCACAGCTGCTCCACCAGCCGCTGCTCCTCCCAGGCCCCCTCGCCGCCACCGCCCGGCCGCTCCCGCCACAGCTGCTCCCACGCCCGCTGGGCCGGCAGGCTCGCCACCTCACTGGCGAACACCGTGTACCGGACGACCTCCTCGACCGCCGCCTCCCCCTCCGGCGTGCCGACCAGCCAAGCCGTCTGCTGGGACAGCCGGTTGAGGTGGTTGACCATCGAGGTCACCGCCGCCGCGGCCTCCTCCCGGGTCTCCGTGGCGAGCCGCATCTGCTGGCGCACCGCCGCCTCCCAGCGCACCGCGCAGGCGTCCCCGCGCAGCCCGCGCGGCAGCCTCGGCGTACGCCCGGCCCGCACCTGCGCCTCGATCGCGGCGGCCTCCGCGATGCTCTGCGCGATCAGCTCCCGGTGCGCCTCCAGCCCTGCGGCGGGCGGCAGTTCGCGTTCCTCGACCGGCACGTACCGGGCCCGCCGGGAGGCCAGGTCGCGCAGCAGCTCGGTGCGCCCGCGCAGGTAGCACTCGAAGTCCCCGATCCCGCCGAGCTCCACGCAGCCGGGGGGCAGCCCGCGCCCGCACACCGTGACGGCCTGCCCGCCGACCCGCAGTCGTCCGGCCCAGACCTGCCCGGCCGCCCCGCTTCCGCCCGCCGCCACCGGCCGGTCCTCGTGCACCTCCACCGCGCAGGACTCGCCGTCCACGGTGATCCACTCGCGCAGCGCCCGCACCCGGCCCGGACCGTCGCCCTCGTCGATGCCCAACTGCTCGTAGACCCGGTCGCGTTCGTCCTCGACCACGTCCTCCAGCTCGGGCAGCACCTCGCAGTCGTCGGCCCCCGGCCGGTAGGTGCGCACGGTCACGTACGGTCCGGCCGCGGTGGTCCAGTCACCGATCTGCACCTCGACCCAGCGCAGCTCGTCGCCGCAGGTCTCGAAGGCCGCCAGCGCCTCGCCGCGGCCCGTCGACCCGGCCACGCCGTACACCGGGAAGTCCACCGCGGCGAGGGTCCGGCGGGAGAACTCCTCCTGGTCGGCGAAACGATCCTGCGTGCCCGGCCGCTCCGGCCCCGACCGCTCGGCGTTCCACTCCCGGGGCTCCTGGGGCCTTCCGCCGCTCTCCCGCACCATCCTGTGCCGCACCCCCGAGTCCTCGCGCCCGCACCGCTGACGCCACCTTACGTGGCCGGAGCTGCCGGGTCATCAGCTCGACTGCCGGACGGGCGCGGTGGCCGTGTCAGTCGGGCCGGATGTCAGCCGCCCTCCCTACGCTGGCGGCATGACAGCACAGAACAGCGCAGCCCAGGCCACCTTCCCCGCCCGGATCAGCATCGTCACCCTCGGCGTCTCCGACCTCGACCGCAGCGCCCGCTTCTACGAGGACCTCGGCTGGAAGCGCTCCTCCGCCTCCAGCCCGGAGATCGTCTGGTTCCGCACCGCCGACTCGGTGCTCGGCCTCTTCCCCAGCGAGGAGCTGGCCGCCGACGCGGGCGTGCCCGCCACCGGCGAGCCGTCCTTCCGCGGCGTCACCCTCGCGGTGAACCTGGAGTCCCCCGCGCTGGTGGACGCCGCGCTGCGGACGGCGGTCGAGGCCGGCGCCGTGGTGGTCAAGCCGCCGGTCCCGACCAGTTGGGGCGGCTACTCCGGCTACTTCGAGGACCCGGACGGGCACCTGTGGGAGCTGGCCCACAACCCGTTCTTCCCCTTCACCGAGGACGGCTCGCTGGACCTCCCGTAGGGCTCAGCCCTTGGACCGGCGGCTCAGCCCTCGGACCAGTGGCTCAGCCCTCGGCCCAGCGGCTCAGCCCTTGGACCGTGCCTTGAAGGCCGCCTTGCGCGCCTCCTTGGCCAGCGCCCGGTCCGTGTGCAGCTCGCCGATCGCCTCCAGGACGTCCGCCGTGTACGGGTGGTCGACCCGCCACAGCTCACCGAACCACGCGGCCGGATCGCCCTTCACCGGCAGGTCGGTGATCAGCTCGCGCAGCAGCGCGGCATCGCCGCCGCTGTCCAGCAGCTGGGCGGCGAAGGTGTCGACCACCGTCCACAGCGCCATCGCCCGGTCCGGCACCGGCACGTCCGTCGCGCCCAGCGCGGACAGCCAGGCCCTGGCCGAGCCGCCCAGCTCCCGGTCGTCCAGCACCTCCCGGACGGCGGGCTCGGCGTCCGCCCCCAGCAGGTTCAGCGCCGAGAAGCACAGCATCCGGCGCAGCGGCCCGTACGCGTCGTCGCCGCGCGCCGCCGCCAGCAGCTCGCGCGCCGCCGGCACCGGCTCCCGGCCGGCCACCCAGACCCGCAGCTCCTCCTCCGGCAGCACGTTGGCCGACTCGCACACCCCGCGCAGCAGCTCGGCCGCGTCCCCCTGGGCCAGCTCGCCGACCAGCGGCGCGTCGTAGCCGTCCTCCAGCAGCCACTGCCGGATGCCGTACTGGCCGAGCGGGGTGAGCCGGACCAGCCCGAAGCGGGCCGACTCCTCCTCGTCCAGAGCCTCCTCGCCGACGACGGCGGGCTCCTCGCCCTCCTCCTCGTCGAACAGCTCCGGGTCGATCGGACGGTAGTCCAGCAGGCCCAGCTCGGCGAGGTCGCCCAGCATCGGGTCCAGGGCGACCATCACATCGGTGATGTCGCCGAGCAGCTCCTCGCTCGGCTCCTCGCCCTCCGGCACCACCAGCAGCGCGGCCAGCACGCCGAGCGGCACGGTCTCGTTGCCCGGGTCGGCGAAGGCGGTGGTCTCGTACAGCACCTGCAGCGCCTCGTCGAGCAGCTCGGCGGCGGCGTCCCGGGCCTCCTCGACCTCGTTCAGGCCGTCCTCGTCCTCGTCGCCACCGCCCTCCGGAGCGGCCTCCTCGGCCTCCTCCTCTTCCTCCTCCGGCAGCGAGTCCGCCTCCACCGCCAGCTCCCGAACGATCCCGGCCGCGGTCAGCCACAGCTCCAGGACGGTCTCCGGGTCCCCCTGCTCGGCGGGCTCCAGGTCTGGCCCCGGCACCGCGACGTGCTCGCCGTCCTTGGTCGTGCCCAGCTCCACCAGGTCCAGGTCGCAGGCCAGCGACCAGGCGCGCAGCGCCTCGACCTCGGCCTCCTCCGGCACCTCGCCCTCGGCGGGGGCCAGCCCCAGCAGCCGGGCGGCGGGCGCCCGGTCCTCCTCGACCAGGTCGCCGAACTCGTCCACCACCCGGTGCGGGGCCGCCCAGCGAGCCAGCGCCAGCGCGTAGCCGAACATCGGCACGGCCTTCGCCTGCTCGGCCAGCTCCTGCTCGGCGGGCAGCTTCACCGGCGGCACCAGGACCGCGGCGTCGTCCAGGTCCTCGTCGTCCAGGCCGTGCGCGGCGAACGCCCCGTAGAGGTCCTGAAGCTCCATGTCGGCGGGCAGCACGGCCTCGGCCGCGCCCTCCCCCGCCGAAGCCCCACCGTTCTTCCGACGTCGTCCGGCCATCGTTGTGCGCTCTCCCTCAGCCAGCGGTCAGCTCGAACAGCTCCGCGTACCCGATCTACCACCTCAGCGTATAGGCCGGGCACCCCCGATGCCCGGCCGCAGGGGGCGTACACAGGGGCGCGCGCCGCTTCCGTGCGCCCACCCTTTATCCTTCGCAGTGGTACCGCGCACAACCCCGCGCGCCCACCGGGCAACGAAGCCCTCTTCTCTCAGCTCATCCGCTCCACCAGGGAGCCCCGCACCGCGGCCACCACCACAGCGCCTCAGGACGGGCGCGCCGGCACACCCCGCCGACCCCGGTGGTGCCCTGCCACAGGAGACCCCTCACATGGCGGACCTCTCCCCCGCCGGCTCCGGCCTGCGCACCGCGCAGCTCGACGGACGCCGACTGTCGGAGGCCCTGCTCCCCCTGGAGCTCGCGCCACGCGCCCAGCTCCAGCTCGCCGCGATCAGCCGCTGGAACGCGCTGCGCGGAGTCCGCGTCGGCCTGGTCGCCGCCGCCCTGCTGTTCATGCTGATCGGCGCCAACCTGGCGACGCCGATCTACCCGCTCCTGCAGCAGCGCCTCGGACTCGGCCCGCTCGACACCACGATCCTCTTCACGATCTACGTGTTCGCGCTGGTCCCGGTGCTGGCCATCGTCGGCCACTGGTCCGACCACCTCGGCCGTCGCGCACTCATCCTGCCCGCCGTGGCGCTGGCCGCCGCCGGCGACGTCGTGTTCGCCACCTCCGGCAGCTTCTGGCAGCTGGCGCTCGGCCGCGCCGTCCAGGGCATCGCCGTCGGCCTGTCCACCGGCGCCGCCGGCGCCGCCCTCGGCGACCTGCTGCCGGACCACCCGACGCTTGCCGCCAAGCTCACCCTGGCGTGTTCCGCGGGCGGCGTCGCACTCGGCCCGATCGTCGGCGCGCTGCTGTCCGGCGGCTCCGACCCGCTGCTGACGCCCTTCCTGCTGCACGCCATCGCCCTGGTCGCGCTGTGCATACCGCTGGCCGTCGTCCACCCCCGGATGCCCGGCCGCAACCGCCCGCCCGCGTCCCCGCCGCGCATCACCACCCCGGCCCACCTGCGCCCGCAGCGCCTGCGACTGCCGCGGGCCGGCCGCCGCGAGTTCCTGCTCGCCGCAGGTGCCGGTTTCATCTCCTACGGGGTCTTCGGCGTCTACCTGGCCCTCGCCCCGGCCTTCTCCGCCAAGCTGCTCCACACCCCCTCGCACCTGACCGGCGCGATCGTGGCCGCCCTGCTGCTCGGCTCCTCGGCCGCCGCCCAGCTGATCGTCCCGCCGACCGCCGACCGCCTGGTCATCGCCCTCGGCATGACCGGCCTGGCGGGCGGCCTCGGCCTGGTCGTCGCCGCCGGGTACACCGGCACCCCCGCGCTGCTGTTCATCGGCAGCGTCCTCGGTGGCATCTGCCAGGGCGTCGCGTTCCGTTCCCTGTTCACCAGCGCGGTTGCCGCGATGAACCCGGAACGCCGGGGCTCCGAGATGAGCTCCCTGTGGATCATCGTCTACCTCGGCAGTTCCCTCCCCATCATCGCCGTCGGCGCCCTGGTCCAGGCCTACGGCCTCCTCCCCGCCGTCAGCGGCTTCGCCACCGTCGCGGCCGTCCTCTGCGCCGCCCTGGCAGTCGCCGTCGCCCGCAAGCCCAAACAGGCCTGACCCCGTACGACGAACGCCGCTGCCCGGGACTTCCGAAGAAGTCCCGGGCAGCGGCGTCTTCCGTCTACTCCCAAGGCTTCCATTTTTCGGTGGGAACCTCGATGTCAAAGGGCTTCGGCAGGCGAACGGTTTCGCCGAACTTCCATTCCCCGAGCACCTCGCACACCCCCTCGGCCTTCTTCGGCTCGCCGAACAGCGTGACACCGGGCTGCCGCGGATCACGGTCCACCAGCAGGTAGTACGGCACGCCCGTCCGTGCGTAGCCATTCCACTTGGTGGGTTTGACCTGCCGGCCGAACATCGGGCGCCTGTCGTACCGCGCGTTCGACGGGGAGGTCACCTCGACCACCATGGCAACGTCGTGCGGGTAGAGACGAGCTACGTTCCCGCTCAGCGCGCGCTCCTCCACCTCGGTATCCACGATGACAAGGTCCGGAATGTAACCGTCTCCGATTTCCACCAAATCCAGATCGATCGATTGAAGCACCCTCCACGGGAAGTCTGGATCCGCCCCCAGGGCGAAGGTGAACCGCCGCTCGATGTGCGAGAGGAATACCGCATGCGTAACTACCGGCGCCGGTGACACGACGATCTCCCCTCCGATCACCTCAACCCGCGTGCCGTCGTCCGGGAGCCGGAGGTACTCCTCAAGCTCTCCCCGAACCCACATGGCGTACGGCGAGTCAGGCAGAAGCAACTGCGCAAACGCAATCACCGACATGACTTCGCTCCCTCCGAGGTCGCGGCTCCAGCCTGGCCGCCCGCTCGCGGATATACCACTGCCGCACGAACCTTTCCCCCGAAGGAGAGGTTTGCGCGGCAGCAGATTGACGAAATGGCCCGTCCCCTGACGCTGTGGACGGCCACACGCAGCGAGCACGGCCGGCACCCCGGCGCTGCTCTTCATCGGCAGGGTCCTCGGCGGCGCCTGCCAGGGCGTCGCCTTCCCCTCCCTGTTCACCACCGCCGTCGCCGCGATGAACCCGGACCGCCGGGGCTCCGAGATGAGCGCCCTCTGCCGCGTGCCGCCCAGCCAGGCGGCGCGTGGCGCTGACTGCCCCCTGGTAGCTGCGCCCAGGCCCTCGGGTCGGGCACGACGCTGCTCGCCCTTGGCGGAGGCGGTGACCAGTGCTGTGGCCGGGAAGTTTCACCGTGATCGGAAGGCGGCTCGTGGGACGAGCGCGCCCGAACTCCTGGTATTACTGGGGCATGCAGGAAGAGACCGCACGCTCCGCGATCGACACGTTCATCTCCGCGTTCAACGCCTCGGACGACAGCTATGTGACTCCCCTGCTCTCCCAGGCCCTGACCTCAGACGTGGTCTTCTGGGGGCCGTTGGGTCGCAGCGAAGGAATCGGGGCGGTCGAGCGGTTCGTGCTGGACATCCGACGCCACCCGGCGGGGACCGGCACGATGGTGCGCTGCTCAGCGGTGGACATGCCTGACGAATGGGCCCGGTACCAGTGGACCTTCACCACGCCTGATGGAGGCCCCCGCCTGACGGGAACGGATGTCGTCCATCTGCGACGAAACCTCATCGACCAGGTCATCGTCTTCGCGGGCGAGATCGAGCCGTTCGACTCCTGAGTCATCCTTCTGTCGCCGTCCTTCGCCTGAACTTGCCCCCGTCGGCCCTTGGTCAAGGACGATCTGGACGTCGCCGAGCTCGCTGTGCGGCCCGGTCCGGCCTCGGCCAGGAAGTCGCGCACCGTGCTCCGGTCCTCGATCCTCGCGGCAGCCATCGAGCGGCCCCTGCCTACCCCGCTTCGCCCGCCGCCGGGTGAACACCCGCGCATCATCTGCTTCGTTGAGCAGTTCTACCGCCGTTCCCCACCATCCACCCCCCACCCGCCTGCCGACGGGTACCCGCCCCGGGCCTGGCCGCGTGCCGCCCCGGCCAGGACTTCCACCTCTCGGTGCTGATCTCGAAATCAAACGGCTGCGGCGACGCCGGTGTGACGGCTAGCTCTACGGGCAGCCCCCAGTGGTGGCCGCCCGTAGAGCTATCGGGTCAGGCAGTGAGCGCGATATCCAAGTACGCCTGCACCGGCTCGAAGAGCCCGTACGGCACGTACTCGGGTATCTCGGCGAGTGCCACCCACGCGAGGGCGTCCAGCTCGTCCGTGTCGACCACCTCGGCGGTGCCGCTGACGATCTCGCAGGCCGTGTACGACATCAGCCGACCAGTCTTCGGATGCACCCGCTCGCCCAGGAGCTTGACGGCGGCCACTCCCAGGCCGGTCTCCTCCGCAGTCTCGCGGACGGCCGCTTCCTCGGGCGAGTCGCCGGCCTCGATCTCACCGGCCGGAAACTGCCAGGAGAGCTGGCCCTCGCTGACCCGCCGCCGGACCATCAGGACG
The DNA here is from genome assembly GCF_044546945.1 of Kitasatospora sp. NPDC053057. NCBI lineage: Bacteria > Bacillati > Actinomycetota > Actinomycetes > Kitasatosporales > Streptomycetaceae > Kitasatospora > Kitasatospora sp. NPDC053057. Next base: position 95,598 of record NZ_JBITZP010000022.1, read on the forward strand.
CGGCCTTCGTGGACCACGATCGCGGCGGCAATACCCGGGCGTTCCTCCGCAGTCTGCTGTGTCACGTCTGCTCCTCCAGGGCGGCCAGGACGGGTGGGAAGATCGTATCGACGTCGATGAAGCGGGCCACCGAGTTTCGAGGAGCCCGTATCACGTCGACGTTCTCGACGGCGTCGCTGTTGGTTGCCTCGCCGGCCAGGTACTTGCCCAGGAAGCACTTGGTTTGCGCGGCAGCTGGTTGACCAAATGGCCCGTCCCCTGACGCTGTGGACGGCCACACGCGGCGAGCACGGCAACATCGGCGGGTACTACCAGGCGTCGCCGACCCAGGCTCAGTGGATCGGGCGGATCATCGCGGTCAACCGGGGCGAATCCGGAGTGGGCTGTTGCGTGTTGAACGCCTGGTAGCCCCAAGTCTCGTAGAGCCGTTGGACTTTGCCGTCCCCGGCGAGCGGGTTGACCAGGAGGGTGACACGGCCCTCAACGCGGCGGCTCAGCAGGTCGTCGTGGATCCGGCGGGCGGCTCCCGTGCCGCGCCAGCGGGTCCGGACGCCGATTTCCTTGATGGCCAGAGCCGGGGCCTCGGTGTAGCCGTCCGGAAGGGGCTCGGTCATGCGCTTCCAGTACCGGTCGCTCGTCTCGATCGTGTTGCCGTAGGCGTAGCCGACCGGTACCTCGCCGTCGTAGCCGAGGACGAGCCCGAAGCCGGGCTCGGTGGCATGCCGGTCGAGGCGTTCGGCGAACACGTCGACGCGGTAGTTCGGCAAGTGCAGCAGAGGGGCCCGCACATCGGCGTACACGTCCAGCAGGTCCTGCCGGGCCTCGGGGGGAAGGGTGGTGTGGTGGCGGAGTTCGACGGTCACGCGGTGGTCCTCCAGCTGTTGTGGGCGTATGCCGACCAGGTGCGGTCCGGGCCACTGCCGCCGGCCAGCTCGTGCAGCGAGGTACCGAAGGCGGCCAGCATCCGGGTGACGCGGGGGTGCGCGAAGTCCTCGGCCGGGACGGACATGGCGGTGGCGACCGCGGGCTCGAGATCGCCCTGCCCGAGCTGGGCGCGGGCAAGCCGGACGGTGGTGATCGCTCGGGACCTCTGCATGGTGTCGCGCCGCTGGGCGATGCTGCGGTGCGCGTGTGCTTCCGCGTCCTCCCAGTTCCCGGCCGCGAGGTGGGCGGCGAGGGCGAGGGAGTCGAGTTCGGACTGGTCGTAGAAGGCGGTGATCCACACCGGTCGGGAGACGTCGAGGTCGGCTCGGTTGAGGGCGTCCTGTGCGTGCCCGATGGACCGGCGGACTGCATTGGAGTCCCCGGTCAGGCCGTGGATCGCCGCGTGGCGGGCGTGTCCGAGAGAGGCGAACAGCGGGTCGCGTCGGGCGATCGGTAGGCTGCGGGCGACCTCATTGGCGGCGAGCGCGTCGCCTGCCTGCCCGAGGTGCCGGTACAGGCTACCCGCGTGGGACCAGATGCGGAACTGGATGCCGGAGTCGCCGGACATCGCCGCGAGGGTGGCAGCCTTCTGGTGGTGTTCGAGGGCTGCGTCGAAGCGACGGCCGTCGATCGCGGCCCACATCGCCGAGGACATGAACGATGCCGCGCACTCGTACAACTGGGCCCGGACCCGCTGGGTCGCGGTGCCGTTCTTCTGCAAGTCCAGGGCTTCCTCGGCGAGCGCGGTCGCCCTGGTCTCGATACTGAGCCGACCGCCGTGGCGGTGGTCGCTGACGATGACCTCGGCGAAGCGGGCCTGCAGTCTCCGCACGTCACCGACGCCGATCCGGCCACTCGATGCCACGGCCGGGGAGCTCGTGAGCACGGTCACGGCCGCGCCTCCGGCCGCCGCTATGAAGTCGCGTCGCCTCACGTCGTCCTCCGGTGTGGTGCGGGCCCGTCCGGTCGGGACGAAGCCCAGGTCTTCGGGCGTACATGCGAATACTGCCCTGAGTGCGAGGCGGATCTTCACCGGCGGCCACCGGGTCGCGCCGGTCAGCCAGTTGTGCACCGTGCGCTCTGACACGGAGCCGAGCTTCCCCGTGAGGGTCCTGATCTCTGTGTTTACTTCGCGTGCCAACTCGGCCTTGGTCATGCGGCGTTCGGACATCCGGAGGCGGAGCGGGACATTGGCCAGCATGAGGTCAACGTAGTCGCGTTGTCACGTTCTGCGCATGGAGCCAGGTGATGGAACGGTCAAGTTTTCCGGTCGGAATGGGACCAGAGTGCCAGCAACTTTGCCTCGCCGTACGGCCTGTGACCATCGTTCACTGATTGCACGCCGCCCGCCCCGGGCGGCCCCGGTGCAGGATCCCGCCCCGTGAACCGCCCTGCGCTGGCCCAGTCTCCGCCCTTGGAGGAGCAGCATGATGCACTCCCCGGCCCGATATCGGCGCCGCATTGCCCGTCGTCCGAGGACGGTCGTTGTCCAAGCTGACTCTCTCTGCAACCTGGACTGCACCTACTGCTACCTGCCCGACCGCAAGCGGCGGGCACCGATGTCGGTCGCGATCGCCGAGGCGGTGACCCGCTCCGTCGCCGAGTTCGCCGATACCGCGTCACTGGAGCCGGTAGAGGTGGTCTGGCACGCCGGCGAGCCGCTGGCCGTCGGCCGCACGCGACTCGCGGAGCTGCTGGCCCCGTTCGAGCCGTTGCGGCAGGCCGGGTTGGTCGAGCACTCGGTGCAGACCAACGCCGTACTGATCACACAGGCCTGGTGCGACTTCCTCACCGCGTACGGGTTCCGCGTCGGGGTGAGCATCGACGGCCCTTCCGCCCTCAACCGTCGGCGCGTGGACTGGACCGGACGTCCGGCCTTCGACCGGATCATGAAGGGCATTGGGTGCCTGCGCGAGTACGACGTACGGTTCTCGGCGATCGCGATCGTCACCGCCGAGAGCATCGGCGACCCCGAGGGCCTGCTCGACTTCGTGGCCGACCTCGGCTGCCACACGGTGGGTCTGAACATGGAGGAAAGGGAAGGCGTCAACACCGACCGGACGCTTCCCACCGCCGAGCAGGCCCGCGAGTTCTGGCGCCGCACCATCGCCTGGTCACGTTGCAACCGCGACCTGACCATCCGCGAGATCGACCGACTCGGCGGCTACCTGCGGGATGTCCGCGACGGACACCGGGCCACCTGGGATCGCATGTTGATCGACCCGATCCCGACCATCGCCTCCAACGGCGAAGTCGTCCTGCTTTCGCCCGAACTCGCCGGGACCACCGACCCGGCCTACGACGACTTCCGGGCCGGGAACGTCCTGGAGCAGAGCATCGGCTCGATGCTGGACCGCGCCCACCGCCTGCGCTACGTACGTGAGTTCCTGACCGGGCTGGACGCGTGCGAGACCACCTGTGACGTCTTCGACTTCTGCCGAGGGGCCCAGGCCGGCAATCGCTACTTCGAGAACGGCCGCCTGGACACCACGGAGACGAACTACTGCCGTGTGTCCCGACAGGCCCTGGTCACCGCCTTGTCCGATACCGTCCAAGAGGAGAAAGCCGCATGAGCCTGCTCGAACTGCTGGCCGCCAGCAACACCGCCGTCGTCGCCGATCTCACCGGCGTCGTCACCGTGACCGACCCCACCGCCGGGCCGTTCGACAACCGGCCCACCTGGGACAACAACGGGCCGAAGTTCGACAACCGGCCCACCTGGGACAACTGGTCGAACAAGAACTAGGGCAAGTAGCGCCAACCCCGAACCACCCCGGGCCCGCACCAGCGGTGCGGGCCCGGCCCAACCCTCGAGAGAGCGGAGCCCCTCATGGACAGCATCACCTTCGGCCGTGCCACCGTGACCCTGCCCCACCTGGACGAACCCGGCCTGTACCTGTCCAACGTCGCCACCCTCGACTCCGCCCGGGGCATCGTCCAAGACTTCCAGTACGGTGACGCCGACCTGCGGGACCTGGACCTCGCCGAGACCCGCCTCGTCACCGGCCGCGTCTCCAACCTACGGGTCAGCCGCATGCAGCTCGATCAAGTCCGCCTCGAATCCGTCGAGTTCGACACCTGCGACCTCGCCGCCGCCCGCATCACCGACAGTAAGCTCTCCCGGGTCGTCTTCCGTAACTGCAAGATCATGGGCGCCGGGCTCATCGGCGGAACCCTGGACAACGTCCTCTTCGACAACTGCAAGCTCGACTACGCGACCTTCGAGCAGATCCGCGCCACCGGCGCGGTCGTCTTCTCCAAGTGCGCGCTCACCGAGGCGTCGTTCACTGGTTGCGACCTCGGCGGCGCGGTCCTCGACGCCTGCAACCTGCGGCTGACCGAGTTCGGCCGGGGCAAGTACCAGGGCCTCGACCTGCGGGGCAACAACCTCACCACGCTGCGGGGCGTCGCCAACCTCGGCAAGGTCCTCATCGACCGCCCCCAGCAGACCGAACTCGCCGAAGCCCTGGTCGCCGAGCTGGACGTGACCTTCGCCGACAACCTCGACGACCGGTAAACCCAGCCCGGGAGGAATCCGCGTGACTCTCGCCATCGCCCACACCGATCCCGCCGCCCTCATCGCCAGGTGTGACAGCACCGGCGTCCGCACCGCTCGCGGCGAGCCCGACTACGAGGACGAGGCTGTCCTCCCGGCCGGCCCCTGGCAGCCCCTCACCGCCGTGCTGGCGGCAGAACTCCGCCCGACCGAGCGGAGCGCCGACAGCACGCTCGTGGAACTGGTGAAGCTGCCCGACGGCCCGCCGCCGGCCACCCTTGCCGCCCTCGCCGACCAACTCGGCGACCCGGACGCCGTCCACCTCGGCCAAGCCAGGAGCCCGGCCAAGGCCCTCACCACCACTCCCAATGACCAGGACGGCTGCCGCATCGGCCTGCACATCGACAATTGGGACAGGCTCCGCTACCAGGCCAAGCACACCGGTCGCCGACGCCTGTGCTTCAACCTCGGTCCCGGAAGCCGCTACCTCCTGCTCGGTGGCCTCGACATCCGCGCCGTCTGCCGCGATCTCCACGCCGACCCCGAGGACCGCTATCCGCACACCGACGACCTGCGGGCCTACGCCGCCCTCGGGCTGCCCCTGCATGTCTTCCGGCTGCGGATCGACCCCGGCGAGGGCTACATCGCGCCCACCGAGCTGCTGCCCCACGACGGCTCCACCGAGGACCAGCCCCAACCGTCCACCGCCGCGTTCTGGCTCGGCCACTGGCCACGCGGCGTCCTGGCCTCGCTGATCTGACACCGACCCGTGCGAGCTGTTCCGCTGCCCGTTCTGGTGGCAGCGCCGCGTCCGATCGCCATTCACGTAGGAGACTTCCATGGCTGCTGCGCCGCCGCAAAGCCCCCGTCCGGTCACGCCTCGGCTGCCGACCGGCCCGACCTTCGAACAGGAGCTGTGCGGGCTCGTGCTCGACACCGCACCCCGCCTGTTCGCCGTCGTCCAGGTTTGGGGTGAGGGCCTCCCGGACGTCGACGGGTGGGTCGTGGCCTGGGGGGTCGCCGACCACAGCGGGCGAGCGCACGTGATCAGCATCGACGGGCGGGCACGAATGACCCTCACGTCTCCCGATCGGGCCTTGCGCCATTTCGCCGGGCGACCGGGGATCACCGCACGGCTGGTCTGGCTCGCGCAGCCGAGTGCAGCAGCAGTGGGTCGGGCCGAAGCCGCCTGACCTTGGCCTGCTGACGCGAGCGGGCCGTGATGGACGCGGCGGGCTCGGGTCTTGGGGGCGGCCCAACCGGGTTGGCCCGCACTGGTCGCGCACTGAATGTCGCGAACGTCTCACACTGCGTCAAGTGCCGTGGTACGTTCCGTAATCCAACCAAAAACAGGTGACCCCGGCAGCGCGCCAACGCTCCGGGGTCCGGCAACAGGAGCTGACACTCCCGATGCGCGTCCATCGTAGCGCCCACGTGCGCAATTTCACCGTGCTGCCCAACGCCCTGCTCCAGTACCGGCGGTTGAGCTACACCGCCCGAGGCCTGCTCGCGGACCTCCTCTCCCGCCCCGACGGCTGGCGCGAGGACGGCCGGCACATGGCCGACACCAGCCCCCAGGGCCGAGGCGCGATCCGCAAGGCCCTGAAGGAGCTGACCGAGGCCGGCTACTACCGGATCGAGACGATCCGCCTGCCCGACGGCACGATCATCACCGAGAACCACGTCTACGACACCCCGCAGCTCACGACGCCGGGTGCCACCCGTCCGGCGCCCGGTGAAGCGGCAACCGGCAGTGCTGGCAGCCCTGTTGCAAAGAACCGGCGCCAAGAACCCTCCCTCCCCACGAGCCCGGCCGACGAAAGCGACCCGGGAGGACGGGAGGTGCCACCCGAGATCCGCGAGGCAGTGGCAACCCTGTTCCGGGTGATCCGCCCCGAGCCCCGACTGCACCTGGGCGAGGCCGAAGCCGCCGAACTCGCGCCCCTCGTCGCACAGTGGCTGCAGCGCGGCGCGACCCACGCCGACCTCGCCCACGCCCTGCTGCCGGGCCTGCCCGCCCCGATGCACTCGGCGGCCGCCGTGCTCCGCTACCGTCTGGAGCGCAAGATGCCGCCCGCCCGGCCCGCTGCACGGCCACCGGCCCGGTACGCCGAGTGTGCCAAGTGCCACGACCCCGTGCCCCAACCGGGCATCTGCCGCCCGTGCGCCGGCCTGACAACCCGAACCCTCACGGTCGGCAAGGGGGCGGACGTGGCAGCCACAGGTGCCGCCCGAGTCCGAACCGCCCTGCGCTCCGCACTGGCCGGCAGTCGGCCTGCAAACATCGCCGCCTGAGACACGCTCTCCCACGGGTCCGAAGGGGCTCCGGCAGGACGGGGCCTCTCGCTTCCGGCAGGTATATCGTCCTGCCCCACCAGCGGCACGCGGCGAGGCCCGGGGCGCGGATACACCACTGCCGCGCAAACCCATGGGTTTGCGCGGCAGCAGGTTGACGATCGACAGACCTCAGACGTTGAAGCCCAGCGCCCGGAGCTGCTCGCGGCCGTCGTCGGTGATCTTGTCCGGGCCCCACGGCGGCATCCAGACCCAGTTGATCCGCAGGTCCTGGACCAGGCCGTCGGTGGCGGTCTTGGCCTGGTCCTCGATGACATCGGTCAGCGGGCAGGCCGCCGAGGTGAGCGTCATGTCGATGGTGGCCACATCGGTCTCGTCGATGTGGATGCCGTAGATCAGGCCCAGGTTGACGACGTCGATGCCCAGTTCGGGGTCGACGACGTCCATCAGGGCCTCGGTCAGGTCCTCGACCGAGACGGTGCCGGCGGTGGTGCCGACGATGCCGCCGTTCGGCTGCTCCTCCGCGGCGGAGGGGGTTGCGTCAGTCATGGTCTTGTCCTCCTTCGCGGATTCAGTCGTTCACTGCGGGGTTCTGGGCGAGCGCCTGGGCGGTGGCGTCCTTCCAGGCCATCCAGCTGAGCAGGGCGCACTTGACCCGGGCGGGGTACTTGGAGACGCCGGCGAACGCGACCGCGTCCTCCAGCACCTCCTCGTCGCCCTCGCCCTGGCCCTTGCTCTGCATCAGCTCCAGGAAGGCCTCCTGGACGGCCTGCGCCTCGCCGACGGTCTTGCCGACCACCAGGTCGTTCAGCACCGAGGCGCTGGCCTGGCTGATCGAACAGCCCTGGGACTCGTAGGAGACGTCGGCGACCTTCGCGCCGTCGAGCTTCACCCGCAGGGTGATCTCGTCGCCGCACGTCGGGTTGACGTGGTGCACCTCGGCGTCGCCGTCCCGCAGCCCCTTGCCGTGCGGGTTGCGGTAGTGGTCCAGGATGATGTCCTGGTACATCGAGTCGAGCTTCATGTCCTGCGCGTCCCGTCAGCCGAAGAAGTTCCGGACGTGGTGCAGGCCGTCGATCAGCGCGTCGACCTCGCCCGGCGTCGAGTACAGGTAGAACGACGCTCGCGTGGTCGCCGGAATTCCGTACCGCAGGCAGACCGGCCGCGCGCAGTGGTGCCCGACGCGCACGGCGATGCCCTGCTCGTCCAGCACCTGACCCACGTCGTGCGGGTGGATGTCGCCGAGGGTGAAGGAGATCGCGGCGCCGCGGTCCACGGCCGTGCGCGGGCCGATGATCCGCAGGTCCGGGACCTCCAGCAGGCGCTCCACCGCGTACTCGGTGATCGCGTGCTCGTGCGCGGCGATCTTCTCCATGCCGATCGCCGACAGGTAGTCGATGGCCGCGCCCAGCCCGACCGCCTGGGCGATCGGCGGGGTGCCGGCCTCGAACTTGTGCGGCGCCGGGGCGTAGGTGGACGAGCCCATGGTGACGGTCTCGATCATCTCGCCGCCGCCGAGGAACGGCGGGAGGTCCTCCAGCAGCTCCTGGCGGCCCCAGAGCACGCCGATGCCGGTCGGGGCCAGCATCTTGTGGCCGGTGAAGGCGACGAAGTCGGCCTCCAGCGCCTGCACGTCCAGCACCATGTGCGGCGCGGCCTGCGAGGCGTCGATGACGACCAGCGCGCCGACCGACTGGGCCTTGCGGACGATCGTCTCGACCGGGTTGATCGTGCCGAGCAGGTTGGAGACCAGGGTGAAGGAGACCACCTTGGTCTTCTCGGTGATCAGCTCGTCGATGTTCGACAGGTCGAGCCGGCCCTCGTCGGTCAGCCCGAACCACTTGAGCTTCGCACCGGTGCGCTGCGAGAGCAGCTGCCACGGGACGATGTTGGAGTGGTGCTCCATCTCCGTGATCACGATCTCGGAGTCGGCGTCCACCCGGTACGGCTCGTCGGCCCAACCAAGCATGTTGGCAACGAGGTTGAGCGACTCGGAGGCGTTCTTGGTGAAGATCACCTCGTTGCGGCTCGGCGCGTTGACGAAGGCCGCGACCTTGTCGCGGGCGCCCTCGTACATCGCCGTGGCCTCCTCGGCGAGCACGTGCACGCCGCGGTGGACGTTGGCGTTGTGCCGCTCGTAGTACGCGTTCAGGGCCTCCAGCACCTGGCGCGGCTTCTGCGAGGTGGCCGCGTTGTCCAGGTAGACCAGCGGCTTCTCCTCGTGCAGCACGCGCTGCAGGACCGGGAAGTCCTTGCGGATCGCGTCGGTGTCGAGCAGACCGGTCAGCGAATGCGTCACTCGGATGCGCCGCCCTTCACATACGCCTCGTAGCCCTCGTTCTCCAGCTTGTCGGCGAGCTCGGCGCCGCCGGACTCGACGATGCGGCCGCCCGCGAACACGTGGACGTAGTCGGGCTTGATGTACCGCAGGATGCGGGTGTAGTGGGTGACCAGCAGGGTGCCGACCTCGCCGGTCGAGCGGACCCGGTTGATGCCCTCGGAGACGATCCGCAGCGCGTCGACGTCCAGGCCGGAGTCGGTCTCGTCGAGGATCGCGATCTTCGGCTTGAGCAGCTCCAGCTGGAGGATCTCGTGGCGCTTCTTCTCACCGCCGGAGAAGCCCTCGTTGACGTTGCGCTCGGCGAAGGCCGGGTCCATCTGCAGGGCGGCCATCGCCTCCTTGACCTCCTTCACCCACAGCCGCAGCTTGGGGGCCTCGCCGCGGACGGCGGTGGCGGCGGTGCGCAGGAAGTTGCTGACCGAGACGCCCGGGACCTCGACGGGGTACTGCATGGCCAGGAAGACACCGGCCTTGGCCCGCTCGTCGACGGACATCTCCAGGACGTCCTCGCCGTCCAGCAGCACCGAGCCGCCGGTCACGGTGTACTTGGGGTGGCCGGCCAGCGAGTAGGCCAGGGTGGACTTGCCGGAGCCGTTCGGACCCATGATGGCGTGGGTCTCGCCCTGCTTCACGGTCAGATCGACGCCCTTCAGGATCTCGCGCGGGCCGTTCTCGGCCTCGACGGAGACGTGCAGGTCGCGGATTTCAAGGGTTGCCATGTGTACTCAGGACTCCTGGTTGACGGAGACGAGCACATCGTCCCCTTCGATCTTTACGGGGTAGACAGCGACCGGCTTGGTGGCGGGCAGGCCGGAGGGCTTGCCGGTGCGCAGGTCGAAGCTGGAGCCGTGCAGCCAGCACTCGATCATGCAGTCCTCGACCTCGCCCTCGGAGAGCGAGACGTTCGCGTGCGAGCAGGTGTCGTTGATCGCGAACACCCCCTCGTCGGTGCGGACGATCGAGACCGGCACGCCGTTGAGGTCCACGCGCTTGGGCACGTCCTCCTGGAGGTCGCTCAACGCGCAGGCACGGAGGAAGCTCATCGGGCTCAGACCGCCGCTTCCAGCTCGGCGTCGATCTTCTCCATGAGCTGCTCCTGGACCTCGGCCACGCCGATCTGCTGCAGCAGCTCGGCGAAGAAGCCGCGGACCACCAGGCGGCGGGCCTCGTCGGCCGGGATGCCGCGGGCCATCAGGTAGAACAGCTGCTCGTCGTCGAAGCGGCCGGTCGCCGAGGCGTGGCCGGCGCCGACGATCTCGCCGGTCTCGATCTCCAGGTTCGGGATCGAGTCGACCCGGGCGCCGTCGGTGAGCACCAGGTTCCGGTTGAGCTCGTAGGTGTCGGTGCCGAGCGCGGCGGCGCGGATCAGCACGTCGCCGACCCAGACCGCGTGGGCGTCCTGACCCTGGAGCGCGCCCTTGTACGCCACGTTCGACCGGCAGTGCGGCGTGTCGTGGTCGATGATCAGGCGGTGCTCCAGGTGCTGGCCGGCGTCGGCGAAGTACAGGCCGAACAGCTCGGCCTCGCCGCCGGGGCCGGCGTAGTTGACCCGCGGGTGCAGGCGGACCAGGTCGCCGCCGAAGGTGACGACCACGGACTTGAACGAGGCGTCCCGGCCGACCAGCGCGTTGTGCTGGGCGACGTGGACGGCGTCCCGCTCCCAGTCCTGCACGGAGACGAAGGTGAGCTTGGCGCCGTCGCCGACCAGGAGCTCGACGTTGGCGGCCCGGGTGCCGGTGCCCGCGTGGTTGAGCACCACGACGGCCTCGGCGAACGGCTTGACGTCGATCACCACGTGGGCGAAGCGGACCCCGCCCTGGGCACGCACGTCGATCTTGACCGGCTCGGTCAGCACCGCGTCCTTGGGGACGGTGACCACGAGGGCCTGCTCGAAGGCGCTGAAGGCCTGCGCGGCGACCCGGTCGACCGGCGTGCCGGCCTTGCCCAGGCGCGCGTCGTCACGGCCGACGGTCTCGGCGGTGACGCCGTCCGGCAGCGCGAACTCGACCTTGTCCTCGCCCCGCTCGCCAGCGGCGGCGGTCCCGTCGTGCAGCCCGCCGAGGCGGTGCAGCGGGGTGAACCGCCAGTCCTCCTCGCGGCCGGTGGGCACCGGGAAGTCGTTCACGTCGAAGGACGGCTTGACCGCGACGCGCGCGTCGATCGGCTGCTGGACCGCGGTCCGGCCGGTGCCGGGGCCGGCGAGCTGCGCGCCCGCGCCGGCGGTGCCGACCTCGATCGAACCGGCGGTGGTGGAGCCGGTGGTGTTCTGCTCAGCCATGGCTGTTCGTAGTGCTCTCTTCCTCGGAAATCAGTGGACGGCGGTGGCGGCGGGGGTCAGCCGACCGCGCCCTCCATCTGCAGCTCGATCAGCCGGTTGAGCTCCAGCGCGTACTCCATCGGCAGCTCGCGCGCGATCGGCTCGACGAAGCCGCGGACGATCATCGCCATCGCCTCGGTCTCGGTCAGGCCGCGGCTCATCAGGTAGAACAGCTGGTCCTCGCTGACCTTGGAGACGGTCGCCTCGTGGCCCATGGACACGTCGTCCTCGCGGACGTCCACGTACGGGTAGGTGTCCGAGCGCGAGATGGTGTCGACCAGCAGCGCGTCGCAGAGCACGTTGGACTTGGCGCCGTGCGAGCCCTCGCCGATCTCGATCAGACCGCGGTAGGAGGTCCGGCCGCCGCCGCGCGCCACCGACTTGGAGACGATGTGCGAGGAGGTGTTCGGCGCCATGTGCACCATCTTGGCGCCGGCGTCCTGGTGCTGGCCCTCGCCCGCGAAGGCGATCGACAGGGTCTCGCCCTTGGCGTGCTCGCCCATCAGGTAGACGGCCGGGTACTTCATGGTGACCTTGGAGCCGATGTTGCCGTCGACCCACTCCATGGTCGCGCCCTCGTACGCCACGGCGCGCTTGGTGACCAGGTTGTAGACGTTGTTCGACCAGTTCTGGATGGTCGTGTAGCGGCAGCGGCCGCCCTTCTTGACGATGATCTCGACGACCGCCGAGTGCAGCGAGTCGGAGGAGTAGATCGGCGCGGTGCAGCCCTCGACGTAGTGGACGTAGGCGTCCTCGTCGACAATGATCAGCGTCCGCTCGAACTGGCCCATGTTCTCGGTGTTGATCCGGAAGTAGGCCTGGAGCGGGATGTCGACGTGCACGCCCTTCGGCACGTAGATGAAGGAGCCGCCGGACCACACGGCCGTGTTCAGCGCGGCGAACTTGTTGTCGCCGGCCGGGATGACGGTGCCGAAGTACTCCTTGAACAGCTCCGGGTGCTCACGCAGCGCGGTGTCGGTGTCCAGGAAGACGACGCCCTGCTCCTCCAGGTCCTCGCGGATCTGGTGGTAGACGACCTCGGACTCGTACTGGGCGGCGACACCGGCGACCAGGCGCTGCTTCTCCGCCTCCGGGATGCCCAGCTTGTCGTAGGTGGCCTTGATGTCCGCGGGCAGGTCCTCCCAGGACTCGGCCTGCTTCTCGGTGGAGCGGACGAAGTACTTGATGTTGTCGAAGTCGATGCCGGAGAGGTCGGAACCCCAGGTGGGCATGGGCTTCTTGCCGAACAGCTTCAGGCCCTTGAGCCGCAGGTTCAGCATCCACTCGGACTCGTTCTTCTTCGCGGAGATGTCGCGGACGACCTCCTCGCTGAGCCCGCGCTTGGCCGCGGCACCGGCGGTGTCCGGGTCGGCCCAGCCGTACTCGTAATTGCCCAGGCCTTCGAGTTCCGGGTGCGAAACGGTGTCAGTCATGCGAGCTTCCTAACGCGCGGACGCAGAATCTTCGGTGGACGTACCGGCAGTCGGCGCTGCATCGGAACCGTTGCCCGCGGGGCGCTGGGCGGGCGACGATGCGGCACCGGGTGCCGGCACATAGGTGGTGCAGACCCCGTCGCCGTGGGCGATGGTGGCCAGCCGTTGCACATGGGTGCCCAGGAGCTGGGAGAAGACCTCGGTCTCCGCCTCGCAGAGCTGCGGGAACTGCTCGGCGATGTGCGCGACCGGGCAGTGGTGCTGGCAGAGCTGGGCGCCCGCCGGGGCCTTGGCCACGGCCGACGGGACACGCCGCACCGTGGCAGCGTACCCGTCCGCGCTCAGCGCCTCGGCGAGGGCCTCGGGCCGCTCCTGGGCCTCGGCCCGCCGCAGGGTCTCCTGGTACTTCTCGCCCTGCTTGCCGAACCGGGCGCGGGCGAAGGCGGCGACCGCCTCCTCGCCCGCCTTGCCGCCGCCCACCGCGTCCGAGATCCAGCGCAGCGCGTCGGCCGCGAGCTGGTCGTAGGCCTGGTAGAAGGCGTCCCGGCCGCCGTCGGTGAGGGCGAAGACCTTGGCCGGACGACCGCGGCCCCGGCTGCCGTAGACCCGCTGCTCGCGGGACTCGACCAGGCCGGCGGCGGCCAGTCCGTCGAGGTGGCGGCGGACGGCGGCGGCGGTGAGGCCGAGCCGGTTCGCCAGGTCGGCGGCGGAGGAGGGGCCGTGGTCCAGGATCGACCGGGCGACCCGGTCGCGGGTGGCGCGGTGGCCCTCCAGCAGCACCTCGGCCGCCGTCACGGGCACGTCGCAGTGGGAGACCGACTCGGCCTCCTGCTGCTGGGCGTGCTCGCGCATGTTTTTCACAACACCAGTGTTGCGTAATTACTTCCGCCAGGACAAGCCGTGACCCAGGCCTCACCGGTGTCATCTGTCACGCAGGTAAGCCTTACCTGACCAGCGAAAACGATCACCAAGGCCGGTGTCCGGTCTGCCCGTTCGGCCCTCTTAGACTCGCCGGTATGCACTCCGAACCCGCGGTAGAGATCGCCGGGCTGGTCAAGCGCTACGGCGACAAAGCCGCGGTGGACGGCCTCGACCTCACCATCGCACCCGGCGCGATCACCGCCGTCCTCGGCCCCAACGGCGCCGGCAAGACCACCACCATCGAGACCTGCGAGGGCTACCGCCGCCCCGACGCCGGCACCGTCCGCGTCCTCGGGCTCGACCCGGTCACCCAGAACGCCGCACTGCGGCCCCGGATCGGCGTCATGCTCCAGTCCGGCGGCGTGTACGCGGGCGCGCGCGCGGTCGAGATGCTGCGGCACACCGCCAGGCTGCACGCCCACCCGCTGGACGTGGACGCCCTGGTCGAGCGCCTCGGCCTCGGCTCCTGCGGCCGCACCACCTACCGCCGGCTCTCCGGCGGCCAGCAGCAGCGGCTCGCCCTGGCGATGGCCGTGGTCGGCCGTCCCGAGCTGGTCTTCCTCGACGAGCCCACCGCCGGCCTCGACCCGCAGGCCCGCCGCGCCACCTGGGAACTGGTCCGCGACCTGCGCCGGGACGGCGTCACCGTGGTGGTCACCACCCACCACATGGACGAGGCCGAACAGCTCGCCGACCACGTCGCCATCGTCGACCGCGGCAAGGTCATCGCGGGCGGCACCACCGAGGAGCTGTGCCGCGGCGGCGCCGAGGACGCCCTGCGCTTCGACGGCCCGCCCGGACTCGACCTCGGCCCGCTGCTCAAGGAGCTGCCCGCGGGCGCCACCGCCACCGAGACCGCCCCCGGCAACTACCGCGTCGAGGCGCCCGTCGACCCCAGCAGGCTGCTGGCCACCGTCACCGGCTGGTGCGCGGCCTCCGGCATCCTGCCCGAACGGCTGTCCGTGCAGCGCCGCAGCCTCGAAGACGTCTTCCTCGACCTGACCGGACGGGAGCTCCGCTCGTGACCACCGCTACGGACGTGACGTCCACGGACTACTCCCCGAAGCCGGGAGCGGCCCCGGTCGGCCGGATGCTGCTCGCCCAGACCGCCTTCGAGACCAGGATGCTGCTGCGCAACGGTGAGCAGCTGCTGCTCACCGTCGTCATCCCGACGGTGCTGCTGGTGCTGTTCTCCGCCGTGGACGTCGTCGCGGTGGAGGGCCCCGGCAAGCGGGTCGACTTCCTGGCGCCCGGGCTGCTCGCGCTGGCCGTGATGTCCACCGCCTTCACCGGACAGGCCATCGCCACCGGCTTCGAGCGCCGCTATGGCGTGCTCAAGCGGCTCGGCGCCAGTCCGCTGCCGCGCTGGACGCTGCTGACCGCCAAGACCGGCTGCGTGCTGGTCACCGAGGTGCTGCAGGTCGCCCTGCTGTCGGTGATCGCGCTCGCGCTCGGCTGGTCCCCGCACGGACTCGCCACACCGCAAGGGGCGCTGGCCGTCGCCGCCCTGCTGATCCTGGGCACCGCCGCCTTCTCCGGGCTCGGCCTGCTGATGGCCGGCACCCTCAAGGCCGAGGCCACGCTAGCCGCCGCCAACCTGGTGTTCATCCTGCTGCTGCTGGCCGGCGGGGTGATCGTGCCGCTGAGCAAGTTCCCGGGCGCCGTGCGGTCGGTGCTGGAGCTGCTGCCGATCTCGGCGCTCTCGGACGGCCTGCGCTCGGTGCTCCAGCACGGCGCCGGGGTGCCGTGGTCGGACCTCGGCGTCCTGGCCGGCTGGGCCGTCCTCGGCCTGGCCGCGGCGGCGCGGTTCTTCCGTTGGGAGTAGCCGCCGCATCAACGCGCGACGCCCCCGGCCAGTCCAGGCCGGGGGGCGTCGCGCATTCGGTCACACGTCAGCCCTGGCTGCCGCCGCGGCGCTTGCGGGCGAGCAGCACGAGCGCGCCGCCGACCAGCACCACGCCGCCGCCGACCGCCGCGATCATCGGGGTGGCGTCGCTGCTACCGGTCTGGGCGAGCGCCGGGGCGCTGGTGGCGGGTGCCGGGGCGGCCGTGGTCGTGCTGGGGGTGGGGGTCGCCGACGGGGTCTTGCTCGGGGTGGGCGTGGCCGACGGGGTCTGGGTCGGCGTCTGGGTCGGCGTCGGGGTGGGGGTCTTGGTGGGGGTCGGGGTAGGCGTCGGGGTCGGGGTGTGGCACGGCGCGATGGTCTTGGTCTCGTCGATGCTCCAGCCCTTCTCGGCCGGGGTTTCGGTGGTCTTGACCACCAGGTGTGCCGTGACCGGGGCGTCGTGGTCCTTCACCGGGTAGGTGCCGTGGAACTCCGCCGGGAACTCCTTGGCGTCCAGGACCTTCTCGTCGCCGACGGTGAGGCTGACGGTGTTCTTCACGTCGGGCTTGGGGCTGTAGTTGATCAGGTCGATCACGACCTTGTCGCAGGTCACCGACCAAGTCGGCACGTGCGCCGAGGCGTTGGTGGCCAGCGCCAGGGGCAGGAGGAATCCGGCCGCCGCCGTCCCGGCGAGTGCCGTCGCACCGATCCGAATGTGCCGCTGCTGTCGCGCCATTACGCTGTTCCCCTCCGAACGGTCTTGCGCAGCAGGCGTGTTGAAGTGGTTCGCGGTGGCCCGCTACGACATGTCCGGGGGACTCTACCGGCACTTCCGCACCGCGCCACACCCCGCCGTGCGACCGGATTTCGTCTGTCGGTCCGTTCCCGGATGTGCATGACCAGCCCATCACGGCTGTCACCTCGCAGAACACGGATTCGGCGAAGTTGAATGAACTTCGTCACTTTTGGAACACGACGGCGCCCCCGGCGATCAAGTTCAATCACCTGGGGCGCCTTGTCGATCAGTCGACGAACATGCGGATCATTCCGACCGGTCAGGCCTTCTTGGCCGCCTTGCGCCGGGCCGCCACCACGATCCCGCCACCGGCCGCGAGCACCACGACACCGCCGATCGCCAGCGGCAGCACCGGACCGGCGCCGGTGTGCGCCAGGTGCAGGATCTCCGCTTACGTGCGGGAGGAGTGGGAGCGGCCCGGAAAAGGTATGGACCAATCCGCACCCTTTCGGCCGAACGGGTGAATGGTCAAGACCATTGACCGCCTTGCCCGAACAGTCCGCTTTGCTCCCCGGCCGCTGCACCCCGCGCCCCGCCCCAAGATCGCCTGTAAGGCCGCCTACGATTGACCCCGTGCCTAACCCCTTCTCCCTGCTCGCCGAGCGCTGGCAGCCCACCGCCGCAATGGTCCGGCGCGCCACGTTCGCCGCGCTGGTGATGAGCGTGGTGATCGTCGTCACCGGCGGCGCCGTCCGGCTCACCGCCTCCGGCCTCGGCTGTACGACCTGGCCCCGTTGCACCGCCGAGAGCCTGACGCCCACGGCGGAAATGGGCTTCCACGGCATCGTCGAGTTCACCAACCGGATGCTCACCTACGTGCTGAGCGCCGCCGTCGGCTGGGCGATCCTGGCCGCCCGCTGCCACCGCCCCTGGCGGCGCAGCATGACCAAGCTCGGCTGGGCCCAGTTCTGGCTGGTGATGAGCAATGCCGTGCTCGGCGGCATCACCGTGCTCACGGGCCTGAACCCCTACACCGTCGCAGGGCACATGATCGCCGCGATGGCGCTCGTCTGGGTCGCCCTGCTGATGTGGGAGCGCAGCAAGGAGGGCGATGGCGCACCCAAGCTCTCCGTGGCCCGCCCGATCCACCAGCTCTCCTACGTCCTGGTCACGGTCGTCGGCCTGCTGGTCGCGGCGGGCACCCTGGTGACGGGCGCCGGCCACCACCCGGGCACCCCCCAGGACAACAAGATCGTCCCCCGCATCCCCATCGACTACGACAGGTTGGCCCAGTTCCACGCCGACTTCGCGTTCATCTCGGTCGGCCTGACCATCGCGATGATCTTCGTCTTCGCCGCGATCAAGGCCCCGCAGGCGGCCAAGTCCCGCACCAGGGAACTGCTGGCAGTTCTCCTCCTCCAGGGCGTCCTGGGTTTCATCCAGTACTTCACGGACGCCCCCGAGCTCATGGTCGGCCTCCACATGCTCGGCGCCACGCTGACGTGGATCGCCGCCCTCCGCATCCCCCTCGCCCTGCGCGTACGCGAGGCCGAAGAGGCCCCCACCGACGCCCCGGCCCCACGGACACCTGAGACCGCCACCGTCTGACCACAGGCCTGACGTACGGCGAAGGCCCCCATCCCTGGGGGCCTTCGCCGTATCCCGGCCCAGGCCTTCCCGAGCCCGAGAGTGATCATGTTGGTTGTTGCCGCCATCGCTCACTTCGCGACAACCCCCAGGTCCGGACGTTACGCCGTGATTCCACGATCCCGCCCGACCCATCACGTGCACAGCGCACGCATCGCTCACACAGTCAGCCTTGGCCGAGGTCCCTGGACAGCGTGCTGTGGGGCCAATGCGGCTTCGGCAGCCCCAGTTCCTGCAGGTAGCCGATCCGCGCGTTTATGGCAGCGGAGAAGTGCCTCCAGTCCAGACTGGCAATGGGCTCGCTCGGCTTCGGGTCGGTCGCGGACGACGTGACGTAGCAGACCGCGTCGTAGAGCTGCTCGGCCATCAACCGCTGGCAGAAGATCCCGAATCGCTCCTGGTAGGACTTGCCGCGCCAGATGTCCTCGACAGGGAAAGCCCCCTCGGCCGGCTTCACGGGCCGCCTCGATCCTTCCTCGTCCTGCATGATGAAGAAGTACCCGAGCCAGGGCTTCTCTCCGGGATAGAGGTCGGCCAACGCTGCCCTTCGAAGGTCGACGGCGCTGCCGAGCGCCTCTTCGACTCGGTTGTTGTAGTTGTTGCCGAAAGATGGCCCGCCCAGGGCCTTCAACTCGAAGGCGGCCACCAGCGTGTTCTCGTAAGCGACGACGACGTCCCACTGCTTCTGGGGCCTGTAGTAGCCAGGGAGCTCCAGGCGCTGGGACGTGGTGATCCGGATGCTCTCGCGCGGATAGCCCGCTTCGAGGAAGAATTTCGCCAGGAGGGCCGCGATGGAATCGAAGTGCTTGCCACCTCTGACAGAACCCGCGGTGCCAGCGCCGACTGCGGCCTTGATCGCCGACTGATCCTCCTGGGCCTGCTTGACACCCCAGTACGCCGCAACAGCGTCCTCGAAATCCTGGCGACTGACCGTCAAGGTCGGTTCCTCCTAATCGGGAAGCTCGGTAAGCCCGTAGACGCGCAGTGCCGCCTCGGTGGCCGCCGTCACATCCCGCGCGTCGAAGGCGTCTGCCAAGGCAGCACGGTCCTCCTCGGCGATGGCCGCCGGGTCCGGAACACGGATCTTGCGAAGGTACTGCGCCTGGAAGCGGAGCGTTCCCCCACGCATCTTGACCGCGTATGCCTCCACGAACGCCTCGGCCACCTTGGAGAGGAGCAGGCCACCGAGCACGCGCATGTCCCAGACGTCCGAGACGATGAAGTACAGGTTGTGGTGAGGGTACAACTTCCCCTCATCGAGCACCGGATGGATCGTCAGTTTCAGGTCCGGAAAGAGGAGCTTGGACCGACTCGTCAGTCTGTGGTCGACCTTGTCGATCGTCTTGTACCAACGGTCGGGCTGCTTGACTGCGACGTACCTCTTACGCAGGGCGCCGCTGTGTTGGCGGAAGTAGGCGGCGAGTTTCGGATAGGCGGCAAGGTCGACGAGTTCGCCCTGGGGGTTCCACGGATTGACCAGGCAGGACCCGCTCCAGTCGATGGAGCCGCTGGTGGTGTCTCGGACCATGGCCAGAGGCAGAAGCCGGTCCGGCTCAACCAGTTCGTGATCATCGGTGATGAAGACCTTGTCCGCTCCGGTCGCGACACCGATGCCGACGCGTGTCCCCGTGGTCTTGTCCTCCAGCAGCCGAAACCGGTCGCTGAGGTCTTCGAGAACGGCGAGCCTGGCAGGTGAGGCCGCCGGCCAGGAGTCCTCGCCAGGGAACCAGTGCGGCAGAGGGGCCGCCTGAAAGGAGGCCGTGGCGATCGGCTTCCGATCCTCGGCCTCGTACCAGGCGAGGAAGTCACGGGCCTCCGGCTCCCCGAAGGCGCGGGTCGTATCGGCGGCAACCGCGCCACCCTGCGTCTGACGGGAAATGATCGTGACAGCGGGGTACGCCGAGACCTGCTCCTGGAAGGCGTCCACGTCGTGCATCACCAGCGCCAGGTCCATGCTGAACTGCCTGGTCACCAGCTGGCGGAGCTTACGACCGTACTGGTTCCTCATCCAACGGTCTGCGCAGATGAAACCGAGCCGGCCCCCCGGCTGCAGGCTCCGGAGTGCAACCTCGTAGAAACCGATGTAGATATCGGCGCGGCCGCCCATCGTGGAGCAGGCGCTGCGGTAGGCGTCCATCCGGTCGTCGGGGACATCCTCCAGCCTGATGTAGGGGGGATTGCCAACGACGAAATCCGCACGGTGCTCGGCGTCAGCCTGGAGAAGGTAGTCGCCCTGTTTCACCCAGTACGAGGCAACCTTCCGAGCCTCACTCCGCTCCCAACCATCATCGTGGAGCCGTCGCTCGACGACTCCACGGCTCTCGGCCACGTTGCGCCCGAGCAGGTCGAACGCCTGGACAGCGTTCACTGCGTCGGTGATCGGACGACCATGGGCTCGACATGAGGCACTGATCCGTGAAGCGATCACGCCGAGGAACGCCCCTGCACCGCAAGCGGGCTCGACGAGCTTCAGCTCCGCGAGGTCCTCGTCCGGCGTGTAGCCGAGCAGATCGAGGATGAGCTCGACGACCCAACGGCGGGTGAAGACCTCGCCATGCTCGACTGCTTCCGCGGGGACCTCAGGCAGCGTCTGCTTGTCGATGTCGAAGAGCGCCAGATTTGCCACGACTCGACCCTACAGCGGGTAGCTCGGCGACTATCCCAAGCCTGACCACGATCAATTGACATTGAGCATCGAGAATGTCACTCCTTGTGCTTCTCTGTGCCGGGCCAAGGCCACCTGCCGCGAGCTACGGATGGAGGTGGTATCAGTGCCGATCGGGCAGCCAGGCGGATCGACGTCGTCACAGCAGGCGTCGGCCGTCGTGACTCCTGATGCTTGGTGTCGTGTCCTCCCGAAGCGCGTCCAGGACGCGTACGGCGTAGACCTCGGCCATGCGATCGGAGACCTCGTCCGGCGTGAGCCAGGCGACTTCGACCGACTCGTCCGAGAGCCGCTCCGCCCCGCTCTCCGGTCGGCAACGGAAGACGAGGGCGACAACCCCTCGGCTCACGTTCTTGTAGACCCCGGTCAGCCGCTCCACGCCGACCTTGATCCCGGTCTCCTCGTAGACCTCCCGGCGCACCCCGTCTTCAATGGACTCCGCCAGCTCCAGCACCCCGCCCGGAGGCTCCCAAGCCCCGTTGTCAGCCCGCCGGATCGCCAGCACCCGCCCGTCCTCGCGCACAACCACGCCAGCGACGGACACCGAGTGGAGCGGCGTGATAGCCCCGGGACTGTCACTCATGCCCGGAAGACCCGAAGTAGACCTTCTGCCACTCCAGCGAGGTCATCGTGAGAGCTGCCTGGGCGAGTTCCCGGGCAGAGTCGGTCTTCAGGCTGCCGAGGCTGCTGTCGATCCAGGGCTGGACGTTCTGGTAGCCCTGTTCCCGGTACTCGACCGCTTGGAGGAGGTATCGCTCGCTCGTTCCCTTCTCCGGTGGCACCATCACCAAGCCTCCACTCCGCCGCGCAGATACCGTGTGCCGCCGTCTGCGATTGCCCTGACAGCTGCGTTCAGGCGGTACCGCTGGCGAACCCGCAGCCGGTCGGCGACTTCCGCTGCAGGCAGGAAGACCGCCTCGGACAGTTCGTCATCATGTGGGCGAACCCGCTCGGCGCGAGCGGGTGGGAGGGTGCTCGCGTCGAAGATGAACGCGATCTGGTCATCCCACGGGCCGTGGGGTGCCACCCAGTCCACGACCAGCAGGCGATGGATCGTGATCTCCAGGCCCAATTCTTCGCGCAGCTCTCGCACAGCGGCCTGATCCGGTGGCTCGTTGGCCTCAGCCATCCCGCCGGGGAGGTCCCAACCCTCCTTGTAGGTCGGGTTGACGGTCAGGATGCGACCGGCCAGGTCGCGCAGGATCACGTCGGCTGAGACGCGCTTCCGGGCTTGCCTGGCGTTCCCCTCTGCGAGGTAGGCGTTCCAGGCTTCGGTGTCAGTAGGTGCAGGCCTCACGTTGAACCTCCCCGGGGCAACGGGATGATGTCAGCCAGCAGGACCTGCCGCGCTCTGCGCGCCTCATCACCGTGCCTCTCACGCCGTCGGCTCTGAAAGGCTGCTGAGGTTAGGACGAAGCAGGTCGAGGACATGGCTCCAGCTGTACTCATCGCGCGCTCCGCCGGACTTGGACTTGTGGGGCACGGAGTCGCCAACCAGGACGCCCATCGAGCGCAGTCGGGCCAGGCTCTCCGAATAGGCCGGGTGGGCCGCCAGGGCGGAGTTGACATAGGGCTGGACGGCGACGGGGATGCCGAGCCCGTACGCCTCGCAGAGGATTGGACTCCATCTGCTCTATGTGCCGCGGTGACTCACGGCTTCACCGACCTCGCTGGCCGAGACCACCGATCGGTGCGGAAAGGAGGCCGCTGCCCGATCGGACAGCGGCCTCCCGAACTCTCTCCGAGGTTCAGACCTCGTCGAATTCGCCGGCCCGTACGCCGGCGACGAACGACCTCCAGGCCCCTGCCGGGAAGACGAGAGCAGGGCCCTGCGGATCCTTGGAGTCACGGACGGGGACCAGACCAGGGAAGTTCGGGGTCACCTCGACGCATGACCCGCCGTTGTTGCTGTGACTGGACTTGAACCACGCGGCGCTGGACAGGTCTACAGGGGGGATCATGATGTTCCTCTCACGCCTTGCGAACTGCGGATCATCTCCAGCGACGCGGCCTTCGACAGCGCTTCCACCTGGAGCTGGTGGAAGTCCCGCTCCCAGGCCCGAGCAGTCGCGTTGTCCCGTGCGAGGAAGCCGCGCAACTGGCACTCCGAGTATGCCAGGAGTGTTCGATCCGGCATGTTCAACAGCGTCACCATCATGGTGAACGGCAGCTCCTCCGCGAGCGAGAACGGAGCGACCTGGATCGTCACGTTCGGGCGGGCGGCGAGGGCCTGAATGTGCTCCAACTGCCGTGCCATGACCTCCGGTCCTCCGACCGTCCGCCGCAACGCCCCTTCGTCCAGGACGAAGTGGAGCCGAGGAGCCGGGTGCCGATCAATCAGGCGCTGGCGAGTGATGAGGAAGTCCAACCGTTCCAGAGCCTGCTTCTCGTCGATGCTGCCACGCCGAACGGCGGCGGAGGCGAACGCTTCGGCGTAGTCCGGCGTCTGGAGCAGCCCGGGTACGACGCCCAGCTCGAAATGACGGATCTCGGTGGCCCGGGTCTCGTGGAGCGCGTACTCGGGGAACCCCTCCAGCAGGGAGGCGCGGGAATACATCCGCCACAACTCCTGGAAGGTGCCACCGGTTTCGAACACCTCATCGGCTTTCACCGCGAATTTGAGAGTGGCGGGCTTCTTCCCTCGTTCGACGTACGAGACCATGCCGTGCGAGTAGCCCATCAATTTACCGAGGTAAGCCTGCGACCAGCCCCGCGCCCTTCGCAGCCTGCGGATCTCGTTCCCGAACCGGATCGCGAGAGATGACGACTCGTCATATCGGTTCGATTCCACTGCTGCTCCCCCTTTGTGACATGGCAGGACAGTGAAGGTTGAGACCTGGCAATCGTAAGGGGAGGCGCGCCACCATGGCTACACCAGGTGAGGCGCCGATTGCGCCGAGCAACCTTCGGAGCTTCCATGCCTTCAGGACAGACACGTCCAAAGCCGTTCGGATTCGAGGCCCCACTGAGGCCCAACCAAACGGCTCTCACGGCCAGTCCGCCGCCGGCTGCCCAGTCGACCCCAGACATGAGCGCCAAAATGGCATCTGTCTGCCTGCCGTACCGGCCGGAGTCGGTGGCAGCTGCGCGCCGATTCGTCGGCGCGCAGCTGCGGGAGTGGGGGCTCGACGACTTGGTGGACGACGCCGCCTTGATCGTCAGCGAGCTGGTCACCAACTCCATCAAGACCGGCTGCCAGACGCGCATGCTCGTCGGCGTCCGCCGTCCGACCGACTGCACCGTCCGCATCCTCGTCGGTGACGGTTCCCGCTCGATGCCCGTGATGGTCCAGGCTGGGCCCAACGCCACGTCCGGCCGAGGTCTGGCGATAGTCCACCGACTCACCCACGGCCGCTGGGGCGTCGCCCTCCTCCCGTTCGGCAAGGTCGTCCATGCCGACCTCACGACACCCGCGCCGATCCCGCGGTGAACCGGCAACCTCCGCAGGACACTTACGCCCCCGACGACGCACCGCCGTCGTCATCCACCCTCGATCCCACGCGGGTCTGGGCCGCCTACGGCGTATCCGCCGCGGCCGGGCTGCATGTCGTCATCGCGGCCCTCGTACTGATCAACCGATCCCGCTGAACTCCCGGCCGCGCCGCCGATTCGGCGGCGCGGCCGGGATCACCAATGCTCATCAACACACAAGGAGGATCCATGGGTTGGGGAACCGACAAGTCCAGCGGCGGCAAGCACGGCGGTAAGAAGGCCCCCGGCACGAGCAAGCCGTCCCCCGACGGATCCCGGCCGGCGCCCGAGCCGAAGCACAAGAAGGACGAGAACAGCAAGTGACGGACCCCGTGCATCGACCGGAGCAGGCCGCCGTGCGCGGCCTGCTCCGGGCCGTCGGCGAAGCGCTCGACGGCCCGGTCCCCCGCGAGTGGCAAGCGGCGATCAAAGCAATCCCTCGCCACCGCTTCCTCCCCGAGCGGATCTGGCTGGAGGACGACCAGGGCGACTACGCACCCTGCGACCTCTCCACCGACCACGACCGCTGGTTCGAGGCGGCCTACGCCGACCTCCCCCTCGTCACCCAGGTCAACGACGGCCATCCGGCGGCCGATCCGGCCGATGCATGGCCGTCCTCCTCCGCCTCCGCTCCCTCGATCGTCGTCCGCATGCTCCGTGACCTCGACGTCCGGCCCGGGATGAACGTCCTGGAGATCGGCACCGGCACCGGCTGGAACGCCGCTCTCCTCGCTCACCGCCTCGGCCCCAAGCACGTCACCTCGATCGAGATCGACTCCGAGGTCTCCGAACAGGCCTGGGCCTCCCTAAACGCGACGGGCCTGGACGTGGATCTGATCTGTGGAGACGGTTCCCTGGGCTGGCCCCGCCGCCACCCGTACGACCGGATCATCTCCACCTGCTCCGTCCGCCGCGTCCCCTGGGCGTGGATCGAACAGACCCGGCCCGGCGGTATCGTCCTCACCCCTTGGGACAACCCCATGCTCTGCTGGGGACTACTGCGGCTCACTGTCCAACGCGACCAAGCCCAGGGCCGCTTCAGCCCGCACTCCGCGTTCATGTTGATGCGCAACCACCGGCAGGACCTGCGGATCTTCCGCGACGTCGTTCGGGACGAACACATTCCTGAAGAGTCCGAGACAACGCTCTCCCCCTGGGAGATCACGGGCGACCACTGGGTGGCCCGGTTCGCCCTCGGGCTGCGGCTGGGCGACGTGTGGACCGCCTGGGAGGACGACCCGGGCGTCGACGGCGTCGACGCCCGGCTCTGGGTCGCGACCACCGATGCCCGTTCATGGGCGGCCGTCGACCATGACGGCCGACACAACAAGCGCTTCACGGTCTGGCAGTACGGCCCACGCCGCCTCTGGGACGAGATCGAGGCCGCCCACCACTGGTGGGAAGAGCACGACCGCCCGGCCCCCACCCGCTTCGGCCTCACCGTCACCGCGGAAAGGCAGTGGGCCTGGCTGGATCAGCCCACCCAGTCCGTCCGGACACTCGACCACAAGGCGCCGCGCGGGTGCCCGTCTCGCCCAGTTCCACATCCACTGCCGTGAAGGCCCCGCACCCGGCCCGGGCCCGCAGGCCTATTCCGACCTACGGCCGGCGCGAACCACCGCGACGACGATCGCGAGAGGGAAGGACACCAGGAAGAGCGTCACCGCAGGCCACAGCGGATCGCCGTTGACAATCGCGTTCATGAGCGTGCGAAAGCCGACACTGATGATATGCATGCGCGTACCGTAGCGTCACCCGTCGCCAGTCCGTCCGGTGCCCCAGGCCAGCGAAACGGCCCGGCTCCCCCACCTGGGGAGCCGGGCCGTCGCCGTCAGCAAAAGGAGCGATCAGCCGCCGAGCTGGATGCCGGCCATCCGCTTCCACTCGTACGCGCCGGTCTTCACCTTGAGGCCCAGCTCGCCCTCGAAGTCGTCGTGCAGGGTGAGCCCGGCCAGCTCCGCCGCCCGGCGGCCGACGGCGTACGTGGGGGCCACCTGGTCGCCCCAGGCGCCGTCCGCGCCGACCACGACGATCCGGGTGGCCACGGCGCCGACGTACTCGACGACCGCGTCGGCGCTACCGCCGTGCTGCTGGGCGAAGCTGGTCAGGTGCTTGGCGATGCGCTTGGCGCGGCGCTCGGTACGGGCGTCCGGCGCGGCGGCGGTGGCGGTCTCTGCGCTGCTCATGCCCGCATGCTACCCACCGGTAAGCGACCTGGCGACGGGAGCACCCTGTGCACCGGGACACATACTTGAGACGTGACCTTCAAAGGCTGGCCGACCGAGGCGCTCGACTTCTACGAGCACCTGGAGGCCGACAATTCGAAGACCTTCTGGCAGGCCCACAAGGAGCAGTACGACGACGCCGTACGGGCCCCGATGGAGGCGCTGCTCGCCGAGCTGGAGCCGGAGTTCGGGCCGGGGAAGATCTTCCGCCCCAACCGCGACGTCCGGTTCAGCGCCGACAAGTCCCCGTACAAGACCCACATCGGCGCGCACCTGGAGTCCGGCGGCTACATCCAGCTCTCCGCCGACGGCCTGGCCTGCGGCAACGGCATGTACCAGCTCGCCCCCGACCAGCTGGAGCGCTACCGCGCCGCCGTCGCCGAGGACGTCAGCGGCGCCGAGCTGGAGCGGGTGATCACCCGGGTGGAGCAGGCCGGCCCGCAGGTGTCCGGCCGGGACAGCCTCAAGTCGGCCCCGCGCGGCTACGCCAAGGACCACCCCAGGATCGAACTGCTGCGGCACAAGGGCCTGGTGGCCTGGCAGGAGTGGGAGCCCGCGAAGTGGCTGGGCACCCGCGCCGCCCACACCCGGATCGTCGACTTCCTGCGCGCCTCCCAGCCGCTGCGGGACTGGCTGGACGGCCACGTCGGCCCGTCCGAACTGCCCAGCCGCTAAGCCCCCGGGAACGCGGAAGAGCCCCGGTCCGAAACGGACCGGGGCTCTTCCAGCAACACCTCTACTTCACGAACGGGTCGATCGCGCACACCACGAACAGCAGCGACAGGTAGGTGATCGACCAGTGGAACAGCCGCATCTCCTTCAGCTTGGCGCCCACGATCCCGGCCTTGGCCCGCCCGTACAGCGCGTGCGCCTCGCGCAGCCAGAACCCGCCGAGCAGCACCGCGGCGACGGGGTACAGCCAGCTCATGTGCCCCAGCGGCCACACCGCCAGGGAGACCGCCACCATCACCCAGGAGTAGGCGACGACCTGCTTGCCGACCGCAACGTTGCCCTTGATGACCGGGAGCATCGGCACGCCGGCCCGCTCGTAGTCGTCGCGCACCTTCATCGACAGCACCCAGGTGTGCGGCGGCGTCCAGAAGAACACCACCAGGAACAGCGCGACCGCCGCCCACGACACCGAGTTGGTGACCGAGGACCAGCCGATCAGCACCGGCATGCAACCGGCGATGCCGCCCCAGACGATGTTCTGCGAGGTGCGCCGCTTGAGCCCCAGCGTGTAGACGAACACGTAGAACAGCAGCGCGCCGAGCGCCAGTCCGGCGGAGAGCCAGTTGACGCCGAAGCCGAGCAGCAGGGTGGAGACGATCCCGAGCACGACGCCGAACACCAGCGCCTCGCGCGGCGACACCATCCCGGTGACGATCGGCCGCCGCTCGGTGCGGGACATCAGGGCGTCGATGTCGCGGTCGATGTACATGTTGAGGGCGTTGGCGCCGCCCGCCGAGAGGTAACCGCCGACCACGACCTTCAGCACCAGCAGCATGTTCGGCACGCCCTGCTGGGCCAGGAACATCACCGGCACTGTGCTCATCAGCAGCAGTTCGATGATCCGCGGCTTGGTCAGTGCGACGAAGGCGCCGACACGGGCCCCGATGGGCCGGTGCGCAGGAGTCGCCCCGGTGACCCCGGCGGGACGGGTTTCGACGGCGGTCACTAACACCCCAACTGAAGATGAATCCTCGCAGGCGTCCACAGGAACGAAGGGTCCCGAATCGTCCGCTCTGCGCGTACCACGCCACCTTAGACGCTCCATATATCCCATCCGGCTCCGGGGTCCCCCGGCGAGGCGGGTGGCACACCCCCGGGTCAACCGACTGGGTGAACCCACGAAGCGGCCCCGGCGCGCCTTCGCAACCCGTCCCGACCACCCGGGCGGCGCGCCCAGGCAAATCGGGAGAGCCTGGGACAAAACAAGTCGGAACGCCCTAGTGGGAATCACCATGCGGAAATCCCGGTTGTCCCGGCACGGAGGGTGAGCCCCGGCCCGGACGGTAGGCTCGCACGCAGAAGCGGGATCTACCCTCCGTGACCGGCACCATCCACAGTCGGGACCACAGCGCCGTGGCCGACCCGGTCCCCATTCACGGGGTCACTCTTCACAATGGAAGGAGCCCTGAGACAGGGTGAGCACTGCGCCGACGAACGCATTCGAGTGGAGCGACCTGGATGAGCGCACGGTTGACACGGCGCGCGTCCTGGCGATGGACGCTGTCCAGAAGGTCGGTAACGGGCACCCCGGGACGGCCATGTCCCTGGCTCCCGCGGCCTACCTGATCTTCCAGCGCTTCCTGCGCCACGACCCGACCGACCCGGCCTGGGTCGGCCGCGACCGCTTCGTCCTCTCCCCCGGGCACACCAGCCTGACGCTCTACACCCAGCTGTACTTCTCGGGTTACGGCCTGGAGCTGGACGACCTCAAGGCCTTCCGGGTGGCCGGCAGCCGCACCCCGGGCCACCCCGAGCACGGCCACACCGCGGGCGTGGAGACCACCACCGGCCCGCTCGGCCAGGGCATCGCCAACGCGGTCGGCATGGCGATGGCCGCCCGCTACGAGCGCGGCCTGTTCGACCCGGAGGCGGCCGCCGGGGAGTCCCCCTTCGACCACACCATCTGGGCCATCGTCTCCGACGGCGACCTGGAGGAGGGCATCTCCGCCGAGGCCTCCTCGCTGGCCGGCCACCAGAAGCTGGGCAACCTGGTCGCCCTCTACGACGACAACCACATCTCGATCGAGGGCGACACCGAGACCGCCTTCTCCGAGGACGTCCTCAAGCGCTACGAGGCGTACGGCTGGCACGTCCAGCGCGTCACCCCGAAGGCCAACGGCGACGTCGACGTCGAGGCCCTCGCCGATGCGCTGGCCGCCGCCAAGGCCGAGACCTCCCGCCCGTCGATCATCGCGATGCGCACGATCATCGCCTGGCCGGCCCCGGACGCCCAGAACACCGCCAAGGCGCACGGTTCCGCGCTCGGCGCCGCCGAGATCGCCGCCACCAAGAAGGTCCTGGGCTTCGACCCGGAGAAGACCTTCGAGGTCAGCGACCAGGTCATCGAGCACGCCCGCCAGGTCATCAAGCGCGGCAAGGCCGCCCGCGACCAGTGGCAGCAGGGCTTCGACGCCTGGCGCACCGCCAACCCGCAGCGGGCCGCCGAGTTCGACCGCATCCAGGCCGGCGAGCTGCCCGAGGGCTGGAAGAAGGCCGTCCCGTCCTTCCCGGCCGGCAAGGACGTCGCCACCCGCAAGGCCTCCGGCGAGACCCTCAAGGCGCTCGGCGCGGTGATCCCGGAGCTGTGGGGCGGCTCGGCCGACCTCGCGGAGTCCAACCTCACCACCATCGACGAGGACAGCTCCTTCCTCCCCGAGGGCAACCCGCTGAAGTCCGCCAGCCCGTTCGGCCGGACGATCCACTTCGGCATCCGCGAGCACGCCATGGGCTCGACCATGAACGGCATCGCCCTGCACGGCAAGACCCGGATCTACGGCGGCACCTTCCTGGTCTTCGCCGACTACATGCGCCCCGCCGTCCGCCTGGCCGCCCTGATGAAGCTGCCGGTCACCTACGTCTGGACGCACGACTCGATCGGCCTCGGCGAGGACGGCCCGACCCACCAGCCGGTCGAGCACATGGCCTCGCTGCGCGCCATCCCGGGCCTGTCCATGGTCCGCCCGGCCGACGCCAACGAGACGGCCGTCGCCTGGCGCACCGTCATCGAGCGCCAGACCAGCCACCCCGGCCCGGTCGGCCTGGCGCTCACCCGCCAGAACGTCCCGACCTTCGACCGCGAGGTCTTCGCCTCCGCCGAGGGCACCGCCAAGGGCGCCTACGTGCTGGCCGAGGCCTCCACCGGCGACCCGCAGGTGATCCTGCTGGGCACCGGCTCCGAGGTCCAGCTGGCCGTCCAGGCCCGCGAGGTCCTGGAGGCCGAGGGCATCGCGACCCGGGTGGTCTCGGTCCCGTCCTTCGAGTGGTTCCAGGAGCAGGACCAGGCCTACCGCGACAGCGTGCTGCCGCCGTCGGTCAAGGCCCGCGTCTCGGTCGAGGCCGGCATCGCCCAGGGCTGGCGCGAGCTGGTCGGCGACCACGGCCGGATCGTCTCGCTGGAGCACTTCGGTGCCTCCGCCGACTACAAGGTGCTGTTCGAGGAGTTCGGCCTGACCGCCGAGCGCGTGATCGCCGAGGCGCACAACGCCCTGCGCTCCCTCGAAGCCGTCAACCGCTAAGCGCGTCCGGGCCGCGTGCCCGCCCGCACGCGGGCACGCGGCCCCCTCTGACTACCCCACGAAGCAGAAGAAAAAGGGACTGAAGCACCATGACTGACGCACTGAAGCGCCTCAGCGACGAAGGCGTTGCGATCTGGCTGGACGACCTCAGCCGCACGCGGCTGAACTCCGGCAACCTGGCCGAGCTGGTGCAGAACAAGCACGTGGTGGGCGTCACCACCAACCCGACCATCTTCCAGAAGGCCATCGCCGGCAGCGGCGACACCTCCTACGACGGCCAGCTGCGCGACCTCGCCGTCCGCGGGGTCACCACCGACGAGGCGATCCGCATGATCACCACCTCGGACGTGCGCGACGCCGCCGACGTGCTGCGCCCGGTGTACGACGCCTCCAACGGCCGCGACGGCCGGGTCTCCATCGAGGTCGACCCGCGCCTGGCCCACGAGACCGCCCCGACCGTGGCCGAGGCCAAGCAGCTGTGGTGGCTGGTCGACCGCCCGAACGTCTTCATCAAGATCCCCGCCACCAAGGCCGGCCTGCCCGCCATCAGCGAGGTCATCGGCCTGGGCATCAGCGTCAACGTCACGCTGATCTTCTCGCTGGACCGCTACAAGGCCGTCATCGACGCCTACCTGACCGGCCTGGAGACCGCCAAGGCCAAGGGCCTGGACCTCTCCCAGATCGAGTCGGTCGCCTCCTTCTTCGTGTCCCGCGTGGACACCGAGATCGACAAGCGCCTGGACAAGATCGGCGGCGACGCCAAGGACCTGCGCTCCAAGGCCGCCCTGGCCAACGCCCGCCTCGCCTACCAGGCGTACGAGGAGGTCTTCGGCTCGGTCGACGGCAAGAACGACGGCAACGCCCGCTGGAAGGCCCTGGAGGCCGCCGGCGCCAAGCCGCAGCGCCCGCTGTGGGCCTCGACCGGCGTCAAGGACCCGGCCCTGCCGGACACCCTGTACGTCACCGAGCTGGTCGCCCCGGGCACCGTCAACACCATGCCCGAGGCCACCCTGGACGCCACCGGCGACCACGGTGTGGTCAGCGGCAACACCATCGTCCCCAACTACGCCGACGCCAAGGCCGTCCTGGACGCCATCGCGGCCGCCGGCGTGGACTACGACGACGTGGTCCAGGTCCTGGAGGACGAGGGCGTGCAGAAGTTCGAGCAGTCCTGGCAGGAGCTGCTCGACACCGTCACCGCCTCGCTGGCCTCCTTCGCCGGCGAGAAGTGACCCCCGCTCACACACTCAGCGCACGAAAGCGGAGCACACCAAGTGAGCACTGATTTCCCCGAGTTGACGTCGGAATCGGAAGCGGACGACCTCCCGCCCTCCCCCGTCAACCCGCTTCGTGACCCCTCTGACCGGCGGCTCCCGCGCATCGCGGGGCCGTCCGGCCTGGTCATCTTCGGGGTCACCGGCGACCTGTCCCGCAAGAAGCTGATGCCGGCCATCTACGACCTGGCCAACCGTGGCCTGCTGCCGCCGGGCTTCTCCCTGGTCGGCTTCGCCCGCCGCGAGTGGGACAACGAGGACTTCGCCCAGGAAGTCCACGACGCGGTCAAGGAGCACGCCCGGACCCCGTTCCGGGAGGAGGTCTGGCAGCAGCTCGCCAAGGGCATGCGCTTCGTCCACGGCACCTTCGACGACGACGACGCCTTCGACAAGCTGCGCGAGACCATCGCGGAGCTGGACAAGGCGCAGGGCACCGGCGGCAACTTCGCCTTCTACCTGTCCGTCCCGCCGAAGTTCTTCCCGACCGTCGTCCAGCAGCTCAAGAAGCACGGCCTGGCCGACCCGCCGCAGGGCTCCTGGCGCCGCGCCGTCATCGAGAAGCCCTTCGGCCACGACCTGGAGAGCGCCCAGGAGCTCAACAAGGTCGTCCACGAGGTCTTCCCCCGGGACGAGGTCTTCCGGATCGACCACTACCTGGGCAAGGAGACGGTCCAGAACATCCTGGCGCTGCGCTTCGCCAACCAGATGTTCGAGCCGATCTGGAACCGGTCGTACGTCGACCACGTGCAGATCACCATGGCCGAGGACATCGGCATCGGCGGCCGGGCCGGCTACTACGACGGCATCGGCTCCGCCCGTGACGTCATCCAGAACCACCTGCTGCAGCTGATGGCGCTCACCGCCATCGAGGAGCCGGCGTCCTTCCACCCGAAGGCGCTGGTCGCCGAGAAGCTCAAGGTGCTCAGCGCCGTCAAGCTCCCGGCCGACCTCGGCCGGCACACCGTCCGCGGCCAGTACGCGGCCGGCTGGCAGGGCGGCGAGGAGGTCGCCGGCTACCTGGACGAGGAGGGCATCGACCCCGACTCCAAGACCGACACCTACGCCGCCATCAAGCTGGAGATCAACAACCGCCGCTGGGCGGGCGTCCCGTTCTACCTGCGCACCGGCAAGCGGCTTGGCCGCCGGGTCACCGAGATCGCGGTGGTCTTCCAGCGCGCCCCGTACCTGCCCTTCGACTCCTACGCGACCGAGGAGCTGGGGCAGAACGCCCTGGTCATCCGGGTCCAGCCGGACGAGGGCGTGACGGTACGGTTCGGCTCCAAGGTGCCGGGCACCTCCTTCGAGGTCCGGGACGTCACGATGGACTTCGCCTACGGCGAGTCCTTCACCGAGTCCAGCCCGGAGGCGTACGAGCGGCTCATCCTCGACGTGCTGCTCGGCGACGCCAACCTGTTCCCGCGTCACCAGGAGGTCGAGCTCTCCTGGCAGATCCTCGACCCGATCGAGCGGTACTGGGACACCCACGGCAAGCCCGCCCAGTACGCGGCGGGCACCTGGGGCCCCACCGAGGCTGACGAGATGCTCGCACGAGACGGCAGGAGCTGGCGCCGGCCATGAAGATCGACCTCACCAACACGACGTCCAGCAAGATCAACGCCGCGCTGATGGAGGCGCGCCGGACCAGCGGCTCCACCGCCGCCGGCATGGTGCTCACCCTGGTGATCGTGACCGACGAGGGCAGCGCCTACGACGCCCTCAAGGCCGCCAACGACGCCTCCCGCGAGCACCCGATGCGCACCCTCGCGGTGATCAAGCGCGCCGGCCGCTCGCCCCGGGCCCGCGCCGAGACCCGGCTGGACGCCGAGATCCTGGTCGGCTCGGACGCCGGTTCCGGCGAAACGGTCGTCCTGCGCATGCACGGCGAACTGGCCTCGCACGCCCAGTCGGTCGTCCTGCCGCTGCTGCTGCCGGACGCCCCGACCGTGGTCTGGTGGCCGGACAACGCCCCGCTGCACCCGGCGCAGGACCCGCTGGGCGCGCTCGCCCAGCGCCGGATCACCGACGCGGTCACCGCCGAGTCCCCGGTCGGCCAGCTCGCCCAGCGGGCCCAGAGCTACACCCCGGGCGACACCGACCTGGCCTGGACCCGGATCACCGGCTGGCGCTCCATGCTGGCCGCCGCGCTGGACCAGCGGCCGTCCGCCATCACCTCCGTGATGGTCGAGGGCGAGTCCTACAACCCCAGCGTCGAGCTGCTCGGCCTGTGGCTGCTCAACCGGCTGCACGTGCCGGTCGAGCGGGTCGTCACCGGCGGCCCCGGCATCACCGCGGTGCACCTGCGCACCAAGGACGGGGACATCACCCTGGACCGCCCGGACGGCCTGATGGGCACGCTCTCCATGCCCGGCTCGCCGGACCGTCAGGTGGCGCTCAAGCGGCGCGAGACCTCGGAGCTGATCGCCGAGGAGCTGCGCCGGCTGGACCCGGACGACATCTACTCGACGGCCGTGCGCACGCCCGTCGAGCGGCTGCGCGAGCACGACGACACCGCCCCGGCGGCCGCCGAGCAAATCGCCCAGGCGGTCGAGGCCTCGGTGGCCGAGGCGGACGGCGGGCCGGTCGAGGCGGACAAGAAGCCCGCCGCGAAGAAGGCCGCCGGCAAGCGCGCCCCCGCCAAGGACGGCGCATGACCAGGGCCACCCCGCAGCTGGTCGTCCACCGGGACAAGGAGCTGATGGCCCAGGCGGCCGCGGCCCGGCTGATCACCCGGATCGTGGACGCCCAGGCCGCCCGCGGCACCGCCTCGGTGGTGCTCACCGGCGGCCGCAACGGCAACGCCCTGCTGGCCGCGATCGCCGCCTCCCCGGCGCGCGACGCGGTCGACTGGGGCCGGCTGGACCTCTGGTGGGGCGACGAGCGCTTCGTGGCCGCCGCCGACGGTGACCGCAATGCCGTCCAGGCCCGCGCCGAGCTGCTGGACGCCGTCCCGCTCGACCCGGCGCGGGTGCACGAGATGCCCGCCTCGGACGGAGTGGACGGCTCCGACGTGGAGGCCGCGGCCGCGCGCTACGCGCAGGAGCTGGCGAAGGCCGCCGGACCGGGCGACCGGCTCGGCGTCCCGGCCTTCGACGTGCTGCTGCTCGGCGTCGGCCCGGACACCCACGTCGCCTCGCTCTTCCCGGAGCACCCGGGCGTGCGGGAGACCGAGCTGACCGTGGTCGGCGTGCGCGGGGCCCCCAAGCCCCCGCCGACCCGGATCTCGCTCACCCTCCCGGCGATCCGGGCGGCCCGCGAGGTCTGGCTGCTGGCCGCCGGCGAGGACAAGGCGGGCGCGGTCGCGCTGGCCCTGTCCGGCCCCGGCGAACTGCAGGCGCCCGCCTCCGGCGCGTACGGCCGCAGCCGCACCCTGTGGCTGCTGGACCGCGCCGCCGCCGAGCGGATCCCCGCCCAGCTGTACCCGCCGGCCTCGGCCTAGCCGCGGAGAACGCCGAAGGGCGCCCACCGTCATCAGACGGTGGGCGCCCTTTCTGTTTGTCCGGCGCTCGCTCTCAGGTCAGATCTCGCCGCGCAGCTTGGCCAGCGCCTCGGCGAGGATCGCCTCGCCGTCGGCGTCGGTGCGCCGCTCGCGGACGTAGGCGAGGTGGGTCTTGTAGGGCTCGTTGCGCGAGGGCGCCGGCGGGTTGTGCTCGTCCTGCCCGGCCGGGAAGCCGCAGCGCGGGCAGTCCCAGGTGTCCGGGATGACGGCCTCGGCGGCGAAGCTGGGCCGGGTCTCGTGCTTGTTGGCGCACCAGAAGGAGATCCGGTTGCGCGGAGCGGACTCGCCGCGCTCCGCCTCCCCCATCGGGCCGGCCCCGACCCTGCTGCCACGGATGGCGTTGCCACTTGCCACGGTCTGACTCCCTGCGTGCTGGTGCGCCGACCCGCCGCGGTGCGCGTCGGTGGCGAAGTCGTCCTAGTGTAAGCAGGACTTAAGCTTCCGCCACCATCGCCTCCGCCCCCGACCGTCCAAGGATAGGCGCTCGGGCGACGGGGCGTCAGGCTTGTGTCAGCTCTTGTACTTCAGGAGCAGGCCCAGCACCAGGATGCTGGCGAACCAGCCGATGCCCACCACGATGGTGATGCGGTCCAGGTTGCGCTCGGCCACCGCCGAGCCGCCGCCGGTCGACATCGCGCCGCCGCCGAACATGTCCGACAGGCCGCCGCCCTTCCCCTTGTGCAGCAGCACCAGCAGGATCATCAGCAGGCTGAAGACGATCAGGGCAATCGAGAACCCGAGAACCACGACGGGACCAACTCTCTCGTTACTTCGGCGAAGGGGCCGGGCCGCGTACGGCGGTCCGGCCCCAAAGCCTACGTTGCTGCGGCGGCGTTAGCCTACTGCCTGCTCACGGTAGCGCACGATCTTGACGAACTCGTCGGCGTCCAGCGAGGCACCGCCGATCAGGCCGCCGTCGATGTCGGGCTTGGCCATCAGGCCGGCCGCGCTCGACGACTTGACCGAACCGCCGTACAGCACACGGACCTTGTCGGCCAGCTCGGCGGAGTACAGCTCGGCGATCCGCCGGCGGATGGCGGCGCAGACCTCCTGGGCGTCCTCCGGGGTGGCCACCTCGCCGGTGCCGATCGCCCAGACCGGCTCGTAGGCGACCACGATGGACTCGGCCTGGTCGGCCGGGACGCCCTCCAGGGCACCGTCCAGCTGGGCCAGCGTGTACTCGACGTGGGTGCCGGCCTTGCGGACCTCCAGCGGCTCGCCGATGCACAGGATCGGGGTGACCCCGGCCCGGTAGGCGGCCTTCACCTTGGCGTTGACGATCTCCTCGTTCTCGCCGTGGTACTGGCGGCGCTCCGAGTGGCCGATCACCGCGTAGGTGCACTGCAGCTTGGCCAGCATCGGGCCGGAGACCTCGCCGGTGTAGGCGCCGCCGTCGTGCTGCGAGATGTCCTGCGAGCCGTACTTGATCTTCAGCTTGTCGCCGAAGACCAGGGTCTGCACCGACCGCAGGTCGGTGAACGGCACCAGGACGGCCACCTCGACGGCCTCGTAGTCCTTGTCGGCCAGCGCGAAGGCCAGCTTCTGGGTGTGCTGGATGGCCTCAAGATGGTTGAGGTTCATCTTCCAGTTGCCCGCCATCAGCGGGAGACGCTCAGTCATGCTTTCAGCCTTCCAGGGCGGCGAGACCGGGGAGGGTCTTGCCCTCCAGGTACTCGAGGCTCGCGCCACCGCCGGTCGAGATGTGCCCGAACTTCGTCTCGTCGAAGCCCAGGATGCGGACGGCCGCGGCGGAGTCGCCGCCACCGACCACGGTGAACGCGTCGCTGTCGATCAGCGCCTTCGCGACGGCCGCGGTGCCGTTCGCGTAGTCCGGGTGCTCGAAGACGCCCATCGGGCCGTTCCAGAACACCGTGCCGGCGTCGGCCAGCTTCGCCGCGTAGAGCTCGCGGGTCTTCGGGCCGATGTCCAGGCCCTCCTTGTCGGCCGGGATCGCGTCCGAGGCGACGAGCTCGGGGTTCGCCGGGGTCTTGCCCTTGAGGTCCGGGAACTCGGCGGAGACCAGGACGTCCACGGGCAGGACGAACTCGACGCCCCGCTGCTCGGCCTCGGCCAGGTAGCCCAGGACGGTCGGGATCTGGTCCTCCTGCAGCAGCGAGATGCCGACCTCGTGGCCCTTGGCCTTGAGGAAGGTGTACGCCATGCCGCCGCCGATCAGGATCCGGTCGGCCTTCTTCAGCAGGTTGTCGATCACACCGAGCTTGTCCGACACCTTGGCGCCGCCGAGCACCACGACGTACGGGCGCTCGACGTCCTCGGTGAGCTTCCTCAGCACGCCGACCTCGGTGGCGATCAGGTCGCCGGCGGCGTGCGGCAGCAGGGCCGGCAGGTCGTACACCGAGGCGTGCTTGCGGTGCACGGCGCCGAAGCCGTCGCCGACGTACAGGTCGGCCAGGGCGGCCAGCTGCTCGGCGAAGGCCTTGCGCTCGGCGTCGTCCTTGCTGGTCTCACCGGCGTTGAAGCGCAGGTTCTCCAGCAGCGCGACCTCGCCTGCGGCCAGCGCGGCGACGGCGGACGTGGCGGACTCGCCCACGGTGTCGGCGGCGAAGGCGACCGGCTTGCCGAGGATCTCGCCGAGGCGCTCGGCGACCGGGGCGAGCGAGAACTGCGGGTCCGGCGCGCCCTTGGGACGGCCGAGGTGGGAGGCGACGACGACCTTGGCACCGCGCTCGACGAGCTTGGCGAGGGTCGGGGCGACGGCGCGGATCCGGCCGTCGTCGGTGATCCGGCCGTCCGACAGCGGGACGTTCAGGTCGGCGCGTACGAAGACGCGCTTGCCGGCGACGTCCAGGTCTTCGATGGTCTTCACGGGTTCTTCGGTCTCCTGGGGAGATGGTTGATGCGCAGAGGCGGCACGGCGCAGGGGCCGCCTGAGAAGTCCTTGTACGCAGAGCGAGGGCCCGGTCGGCACATTTCGCCGTCCGGGCCCTCGCCCCTACATCACGTCAGCTCCCACCGCGTCAGAGCTGGCCACCGACGAGGGTGACCAGGTCGACGACGCGGTTCGAGTAGCCCCACTCGTTGTCGTACCAGCCGAGCACCTTGACCTGGTTGCCCTGGACCATGGTCAGGCTGGAGTCGAAGATGCAGGAGGCCGGGTCGTTGACGATGTCCGAGGAGACGATCGGGTCCTCGGTGTAGGCCAGGATGCCCTTGAGCGGGCCCTCCTGCGCGGCCTTCTGGAAGGCCGCGTTGACCTCGTCCTTGGTGACCTCGCGCTCCAGGGTGACGACCAGGTCGGTGATCGAGCCGGTCGGGACCGGGACGCGCAGCGAGGTGCCGTCCAGCTTGCCCTTCAGCTCCGGCAGGACCAGGGCGGTCGCCTTGGCGGCACCGGTCGAGGTCGGGATGATGTTCTGCGAGGCCGCACGAGCACGGCGCAGGTCCTTGTGCGGGAAGTCCAGGGTCACCTGGTCGTTGGTGAACGCGTGGACGGTGGTCATCAGACCCTTGACGATGCCGAAGCTCTCGTTCAGCACCTTCGCCATCGGCGCCACGCAGTTGGTGGTGCAGGAGGCGTTGGAGATGACGTGGTGGTTGGCGGCGTCGTACTTGTCGTCGTTGACACCCAGGACGATGGTGACGTCCTCGTCGGTGGCGGGCGCCGAGATGATGACCTTCTTCGCGCCGGCGGTGAGGTGCTTCTTCGCGGCCTCGGCCTTGGTGAAGATGCCGGTGGACTCGACGACGATGTCGGCGCCCAGGGCGGCCCACGGCAGGTTGGCCGGGTCACGCTCGGCGGTCACCTTGAAGGTGTGGCCGTCGACGGTGATGCTGTCCTCGGTGTGCGAGACCTCGCCCGGGAAGGTGCCCAGGGTGGTGTCGTACTTGAGCAGGTGAGCCAGGGTCTTCGTGTCGGTGAGGTCGTTGACACCGACGATCTCGATGTCCGCGCCCTGGGCCTTGACGGCGCGGAAGAAGTTGCGGCCGATGCGGCCGAAGCCGTTGATGCCTACCCGGATCGTCACGAACCGATCTCCTCGTTAGGTACGCCGGCGCTGAGCCGACGGGGATGAGATTTGGGAAGTCCCCGACCGCCTACGACCCTACCTCTCCCGGGCCTGCGAGGGCACATCGCGCCACCTGGCAAGACGCTGGCGTGGCGCGGTCGAGGGCCCTCCGCCCCCGCCGCCCCGGGCCGTTGGTCCTGGTCAAGTGGTCTTGACCAATTTCGGTTCGCCGTCCGGCTCCCGTCCGGGCCCGGACACGGCGACGGCCGGTGCCCGGAATCCGGACACCGGCCGTGTCGCACTCACGGACCGAGATCGTCAGTTGAGCGCCATCTCGTCGGTCAGGTTGGCCTCGGTGCTCGGCAGGCCGAGCTCGGCGGCGCGCTTGTCGGCCATCGCCAGCAGGCGGCGGATCCGGCCGGCCACCGCGTCCTTGGTCAGCGGCGGGTCGGCGAGCGCGCCCAGCTCCTCCAGCGAGGCCTGCTTGTGCTGCATCCGCAGCTGGCCGGCCGCGGCGAGGTGCTCGGGCACCTCCTCGCCGAGGATCTCCAGCGCGCGGGCCACCCGGGCGCCGGCCGCCACCGCGGCCCGGGCCGAGCGGCGCAGGTTGGCGTCGTCGAAGTTGGCCAGCCGGTTGGCGGTGGCCCGGACCTCGCGCCGCATCCGGCGCTCCTCCCAGGCGAGCACCGACTCGTGCGCCCCCAGCCGGGTCAGCAGCGCGCCGATCGCGTCGCCGTCGCGGATGACCACCCGGTCCACCCCGCGCACCTCGCGGGCCTTGGCCGGGATGCCGAGCCGGCGGGCCGCGCCGACCAGCGCCAGCGCCGCCTCGGAGCCGGGGCAGGTGATCTCCAGCGAGGAGGAGCGGCCCGGTTCGGTGAGCGAGCCGTGCGCCAGGAAGGCCCCGCGCCAGGCCGCCTCGGCGTCGCAGGTGGCCCCGGAGACGACCGCCGGGGGCAGGCCGCGGATCGGACGGCCGCGGCCGTCCACCAGGCCGGTCTGGCGGGCGAGCAGCTCGCCGTCCTTGACCACCCGGACGACGAAGCGGCTGCCGCGCCGCAGCCCGCCGGGCGCCATCACCACGAGGTCGGAGGAGTGCCCGAAGATCTCCAGCAGGTCCTTGCGCAGCCGCCGTGCCGCCGCCCCGGTGTCCAGCTCCGCCTCGATCACGATGCGGCCGCTCACGATGTGCAGTCCGCCCGCGAACCGCAGGATCGCCGACACCTCCGCCTTGCGACAGCAGGCCCGGGTGACCGGGAGCCGGCTGATCTCGTCCTTCACCGCTGGAGTCATCGCCATGGCCCGATCCTTCCATGTGTCCGGAAAATCCGGTCGTACGCGGCCGCCAACAGCTCGGGGTCGTGTCGCGGGGTGCCGTCGGTGCGGGCCACCGAACCGAGCACCAGAGCGGCACCCATCCGTTCGGCGGCCTTCTCCAGACCGGCCAGGTCAGCCTGGCCGAAGGCGCCGCCCGTGACGGCGCGCTCGTCCACCAGGATCGCATCCACCACGAGGCCGGGAGCGTGGTCGGCGATGACCTCCAGGTGCCGCTGCGGCGTGAAGCCCTCGGTCTCGCCGGGCTGTGGGGCCAGGTTCAGCGTGAGCAGGCGGCGGGCGCGGGTCTCCATCAGCGCCTTGGCCAGCTCGGGCACCAGCAGGTGCGGCAGCACGCTGGTGAACCAGGAGCCGGGGCCGAGCACCACCCAGTCCGCCTCCCGGACCGCCGTGACCGCCTCC
Organism: Kitasatospora sp. NPDC053057; assembly: GCF_044546945.1. Taxonomy (NCBI): domain Bacteria; kingdom Bacillati; phylum Actinomycetota; class Actinomycetes; order Kitasatosporales; family Streptomycetaceae; genus Kitasatospora; species Kitasatospora sp. NPDC053057. Next base: position 136,616 of record NZ_JBITZP010000022.1, read on the forward strand.
GGCACGGCCGGCGGCTCGTCCGGCAGCAGCCGGATCGACTGCACGGTGCCGGGGGTGGCCGCCACGCTGGCCTGGCCGCGGACGGCCGAGACCTCGGCCGGGCGGGCCGGGTCGTGGCCGCGCACGGTCGCCTCGATGTCCAGCGGCACCGCCGACATCGGCAGCACCCGGCCCTGGACGTTCAGCAGCCGGCCGACCCAGTCCAGCGCCGCCACCGGGTCGCCCAGCTTCTCCCAGAGCGCGACGATCAGCAGGTTGCCGACCGCGTGGCCGCCCAGTTCGCCGTTGCCGGTGAAGCGCTGCTGGATCACCTCGGACCAGGTGCGGCCCCAGTCGTCGTCCCCGCACAGCGCGGCCAGCGCCTTGCGCAGGTCGCCGGGCGGCAGCACCCCCAGCTCCTCGCGCAGCCGCCCGCTGGAGCCGCCGTCGTCGGCGACGGTGACCACGGCGGTCAGGTCGCTGGTGAGCCTGCGCAGCGCGGACAGCGAGGCGGACAGGCCCTGGCCGCCGCCGAGCGCGGTGATCCGGGGCGCCGGATTGGCCCGGGCGGGACTGCTGCGCGGACGGCTCGGCGACGGGCTGCCCGCCCGTTCGCCGGTCCTGCTCTGCGGCTGCCGCCCGGGCACGTATCCCGCCACACTCACCTCGTGTTCCTCTGCCCCGCCACCGGCTCCGCCGGCGGCCCGGCAGGGAAGGCGGCGGTTACTCCCGTCCCATGTCACGGTGGACGAGCACCGTCTCGACTCCGTCGGCGATGAGACGCTTGGTCAGACGCTCGGACATGGCGACGCTGCGGTGCTTGCCACCGGTGCAGCCTACGGCAAGCGTCATGTAGCGCTTCCCCTCCCGGCGGTAGCCCTCGGTAACGATCCGGAGGAGCTCGGCGTAACCGTTCAGGAACTCGTTGGCGCCGGGCTGCTGGAAGACGTAGTCGGCGACGTCCGCGTCGGTGCCGGTGCGGGCCCGCAGCTCGGGCACCCAGTGCGGGTTGGGCAGGAAGCGGCAGTCCACCACGAGGTCGGCGTCGACCGGCAGGCCGTACTTGAAGCCGAAGGACATCACGGTGGCGCGCAGCTCGGGCTCGTCGTGGTCGGCGAACTGGGCGTCCAGCTTGGCGCGCAGCTGGTGCACGTTGAGGTTGGAGGTGTCGATCACCAGGTCGGCCTCGCCGCGCAGGTCGCGCAGCAGGTCGCGCTCCTGGTCGATGCCGTCAACGATCCGGCCGTCGGCCTGCAGCGGGTGCGGGCGGCGCACGCTCTCGAAGCGGCGGACCAGCGCCTCGTCGGAGGAGTCGAGGAAGACCACCCGGAGCCGGACGCCGCGCTTCTCCAGCTCGTCCAGCGAGGTGAGCAGGTCGTCGAAGAACTGGCGGCCGCGGACGTCCACGACCACGCCGATCCGGGCGACGTTGCCCTGGGAGCGGGCGCCCAGGTCGACCATGGTGGGGATCAGGGCCGGCGGCAGGTTGTCCACCACGAACCAGCCCAGGTCCTCCAGGCACTTCGCGGCGGTGGAGCGGCCGGCTCCGGACATGCCGGAGATGATCACCAGCTCCGGCGCGTTCTCAGCCACGTCTGACACGGTCACTTGGGTTCCCCGTTCTCGGTCTTTCTGCTGGGGAGAACGCGCACGGCACGGCCGCCCTTCCCCGTCCCGGACAGGCGGGCGGGTTCGGGGCGCGCCGATGGACGGGCGGCGTCGGCCGTCATGGCGTCTCCTGGGATGGTGCGGTCTGGGGTACTGCGGCCACCGGCTCGGCCCCGTCCTCGATGATCTCGCCGGTCGCGGTGTTGACCGCGGGTGCGGCGGGTGTACGGGACGACAACGCCGCCGCAACAGTCTCCGCGGTGCGGCGCCCGATGCCCGGTACCGCGCAGATCTCGTCGACGGTGGCGGCCCGGAGCTTCTTCAGCGAGCCGAAGTGCTTGAGCAGCGCCCGGCGGCGAGTTTCGCCGAGGCCTGGGACGGAGTCCAGCTCCCCGGCGGTGAGTCGCTTGGAACGCTTGTTGCGCTGATAGCTGATCGCGAAGCGGTGGGCCTCGTCGCGCACCCGCTGGAGCAGGTAGAGGCCCTCGCTGGAGCGCGGCAGCACGACCGGATCGTCCTCGCCGGGCAGCCAGACCTCCTCCAGGCGCTTGGCCAGGCCGCACAGCGCGACGTCGTCGATGCCGAGCTCCTCCAGGGCACGCTTGGCGGCGGCGACCTGCGGCTGGCCGCCGTCGACCACCAGCAGCTGCGGCGGGTAGGCGAAGCGCTTGGGGCGGCCCTCCTCGTCCCGGCCGCCGGCGGCGAGGTCGGATTCGGCGCCGGCGGGCTCGTCCTCCTCCGGGACGGCCCACTCGCCGGTCTGCTCGCGCTCCTGGAGGTAGCGGCGGAACCGGCGGCTGATCACCTCGTGCATCGAGCGGACGTCGTCCTGGCCCTCGAAGCCCTTGATCTGGAAGCGCCGGTACTCGCTCTTGCGGGCCAGGCCATCCTCGAAGACGACCATCGAGGCGACCACGTCCTCGCCCTGGAGGTGGGAGATGTCGTAGCACTCGATGCGCAGCGGGACGGAGTCCAGCTCCAGCGCGTCGGCGATCTCCTGGAGGGCGCGACTGCGGGTGGTGAGGTCGGAGGCGCGCTTGGTCTTGTGCAGTGCGAGCGCCTGCTGGGCGTTGCGCTGCACGGTGGCCATCAGGTCCTTCTTGTCGCCGCGCTGCGGGATGCGCAGGTCGACCTGGCTGCCGCGCAGGCCGCTCAGCCACTCCCGGACGGGGGCGAGGGGCTCGGGCAGGGCGGGGACGAGCACCTCGCGCGGGACGGACTCGTTGCGCTCGTCCGAGGCGGCGCCGCCGTACAGCTGCTGGAGGGCGTGCTCGACCAGTCCGGCGGTGTCGACGTCCTCGACCTTGTCGGTGACCCAGCCGCGCTGGCCGCGCACCCGGCCGCCGCGGACGTGGAAGATCTGGACGGCGGCCTCGAGTTCGTCCTCGGCGACGGCCAGCAGGTCGGCGTCGGTGGCGTCGGCGAGCACGATGGCGTTCTTCTCCATCGCGCGCTTGAGGGCGCCGATGTCGTCCCGCAGCCGGGCCGCCTTCTCGTACTCCATCTCGGCGGCGGCCTCCTGCATCTGGTCCTCCAGCCGGCGCAGGTAGTTGCCGGTGCGCCCGGCCATGAAGTCGCAGAAGTCCTCGGCCAGCTCCCGGTGTTCGTCCGCCGAGACCTTGCCGACGCAGGGGGCGGCGCACTTGCCGATGTAGCCGAGCAGGCAGGGGCGGCCGACCTGCCGGGCGCGCTTGAACACGCCGTTGGAGCAGGTGCGGACGGGGAAGACGCGCAGCAGCAGGTCGACTGTCTCGCGGATCGCCCAGGCGTGCCCGTACGGGCCGAAGTAGCGCACGCCCTTCTTGTGCGCCCCGCGCATCACCTGGACCCTCGGGTACTCCTCGTTGAGGGTGACGGCGAGTTCCGGATAGCTCTTGTCGTCGCGGTACTTGACGTTGAACCGCGGGTCGAACTCCTTGATCCAGGAGTACTCCAGCTGGAGCGCCTCGACCTCGGTGGCGACCACGGTCCACTCCACCGAGGCGGCGGTGGTGACCATGGTCGCGGTGCGCGGGTGCAGCCCGGCCAGGTCCTGGAAGTAGGACGACAGCCGCGGCCGCAGGCTCTTGGCCTTGCCGACGTAGATGACCCGGCCGTGGGCGTCACGGAACCTGTAGACGCCCGGGGAGGTCGGGATCGCGCCCGGCGCCGGGCGGTAGGTGCTCGGGTCAGCCATGGCTCCACCGTACCGAGTGCGGTCGGGGCCGCGGGGACGGGATCGAAGGGGAGGCGCTCAACTGCTTCAGCTCGGGGTCACCTTGAGGTTCCCGCCCTCGACCGTGACGGTGTAGGCGGGCAGCGGGCTGGGGGCCGGGCCGTCCTGCACCGCGCCGTCGGCGATGCCGAACCGGCTGCCGTGGCAGGGGCACTGGATCTGCTCCTTGTTCACCTGGTCCACGATGCAGCCGGCGTGGGTGCACTTGGCACTGAAGGCCTTGTACTGGCCGGCGGTCGGCTGGGTCACCACGATCTTCTGCTCGCGGAAGACCTTGCCGCCGCCCTCCGGGATCGCCGAGGCCGGGCCGAGGTCCACCGGGCCCTGGGCCGCGGCACTGCTCTTGTCCGAGGAACCGGAGGAGGACGAACTGCAGCCGGTGACGGCCACGGCGCCGCCGGCCGCCAGGACGGCCGCGGCCCCGCAGAGCAGGGTGCGCCGGGAGGTGGCGGGGCTGGTCTCGGGGGCCTCGGACATCGGTGCGCTCCTACGGGTTGCTGCTGCTGCGAGGGACCACGGAAGTCTATGCCGCACGCGCCCCGCCGCTCCCAGGCGTCTCGAACAGTCTGAGCGGCCTGGGAGCGGCGGATGGGGCTACTTCTTCACGGCGGCGGCCCGCTTGCGCGGGGCCTTCTTGACCGGCGCCGCGACCGGGGCGTCCGCGAAGTCGCTCGGCAGGATGTCCCGCAGGAACTTGCCGGTGTGACTCTCCGAGACGGCCGCGATCTGCTCCGGGGTGCCCTCGGCGACCACCGTGCCGCCGCCGGAGCCGCCCTCGGGGCCCATGTCGACGATCCAGTCGGCGGTCTTGATCACGTCGAGGTTGTGCTCGATCACGATCACCGTGTTGCCCTTGTCGACCAGCCCGCTGAGCACCTTGATCAGCTTGCTGATGTCCTCGAAGTGCAGACCGGTGGTGGGCTCGTCCAGCACGTAGACCGTCCGCCCGGTGGAGCGCTTCTGCAGCTCGGAGGCGAGCTTGACGCGCTGCGCCTCGCCGCCGGAGAGCGTCGGCGCGGACTGGCCGAGCCGGACGTAGCCGAGGCCGACGTCGTTGAGCGTCCGCAGGTGGCGGGCGATCGCGGGGACGGCCTCGAAGAAGGACAGCGCCTCCTCGATCGGCATGTCCAGCACCTCGGCGATGGACTTGCCCTTGTAGTGCACCTCCAGCGTCTCCCGGTTGTACCGGGCGCCGTGGCAGACCTCGCACGGCACGTAGACGTCCGGCAGGAAGTTCATCTCGATCTTGATCGTGCCGTCGCCGGTGCAGTTCTCGCAGCGGCCGCCCTTGACGTTGAAGGAGAACCGGCCCGGGAGGTACCCGCGGACCTTGGCCTCCTGGGTCTCCGCGAAGAGCCGGCGGACGTGGTCGAACACCCCGGTGTAGGTGGCCGGGTTGGACCGCGGGGTGCGGCCGATCGGCGACTGGTCGACGTGCACCACCTTGTCCACCAGGTCGGTACCGGTGATCCGGGTGTGCCGGCCGGGCACACTGCGGGCGCCGTTCAGCTCCCGGGCGAGGTGGGTGTAGAGGATGTCGTTGACCAGGGTCGACTTGCCGGAGCCCGAGACGCCGGTGATCGCCGTCAGGGTGCCGAGCGGGAAGCCGACCGTGACGTCCTTGAGGTTGTGCTCGCGGGCGCCGTGCACAGTCAGCTGGCGCTTCCTGTCCCGGTCGCGGCGGGCGGCCGGGATCGGGATGGACCGCTTGCCGGAGAGGTACTGGCCGGTCAGCGACTCCTTGTTGGAGAGCAGCTGCTTCAGCGAACCGGAGTGCACCACCTTGCCGCCGTGCTCGCCGGCGCCCGGGCCGATGTCGACCACCCAGTCCGCGGTCTTGATGGTGTCCTCGTCGTGCTCGACGACGATCAGGGTGTTGCCGATGTCGCGCAGCCGCACCAGCGTCTCGATCAGCCGGTGGTTGTCCCGCTGGTGCAGGCCGATGGACGGCTCGTCCAGCACGTACAGCACGCCGACCAGGCCGGAGCCGATCTGGGTGGCCAGCCGGATGCGCTGGGCCTCGCCGCCGGACAGGGTGCCGGCCGCGCGGTCCAGGGAGAGGTAGTCCAGGCCGACGTCGACCAGGAAGCGCAGCCGCTCGTTGACCTCCTTGAGGACCCGCTCGGCGATCTGCTTGTCCCGGTCGTTGAGCTTCATCGCGCCCAGGAACTCGGCGCAGTCGCTGATCGACATCGAGGAGACGTCGGCGATCGACTTGTCCTCGACCGTGACGGCCAGCACCACCGGCTTGAGCCGGGTGCCCTGGCAGGTCGGGCAGGGCACCTCGCGCATGTAGCCCTCGAAGCGCTCGCGGCTGCTGTCGCTCTCCGCCTCGGTGTGCCGGCGCTGGATGAACGGGACGGCACCCTCGAAGCCGGTGCTGTACGAGCGCTCGCGGCCGAAGCGGTTGCGGTAGCGGACCTGCACCTGGTGCTTGTGCCCGTACATCAGCGCCTTCTTGGCGCGGGCGGGCAGCCCGGCCCAGGGGATGTCGGTGCGGAAGCCGAGCTCCTCGGCGAGCGCGTCGATCAGGCGCTGGAAGTAGTCCTTGGCGTGCCCGGCCGACCACGGGTGGATGGCGCCCTCGTCGAGCGAGCGCTCAGGGTCCGGCACGACCAGCTCCGGGTCGACCTCCATCCGGTTGCCCAGGCCCGAGCAGTCCGGGCAGGCGCCGAACGGCGAGTTGAAGGAGAACGAGCGCGGCTCCAGCTCCTCGAACGACACGTCGTCGTACGGGCAGTAGAGGTGCTCGGAGTACATCCGCTCGCGCTCGGGGTCGTCCTCGGGGAGGTCGACGAAGTCGAGCACGACCATGCCGCCGGACAGTCGCAGGGCCGTCTCCACCGAGTCGGTGAGCCGCCGCTTGGCGCTCTCCTTGACGGTCAGGCGGTCGATGACCACCTCGACGGTGTGCTTCTCCTGCTTCTTCAGCTTCGGCGGCTCGGCGAGCTGGATCGTCTCGCCGTCGACCCGGGCGCGGGAGTAGCCCTTGGACTGGAGGTCGGCGAAGAGGTCGACGAACTCGCCCTTGCGCTCGCGCACCACCGGGCTGAGCACCTGGAAGCGGGTGCCCTCGGCGAGCTCCAGCACCTTGTCCACGACCGCCTGCGGCGACTGCTTGGCGATCGGGCGGCCGCAGTGCGGACAGTGCGGCTTGCCGATCCGGGCGAACAGCAGGCGCAGGTAGTCATAGACCTCGGTGATCGTGCCGACGGTCGAACGGGGGTTGCGGTTGGTGGACTTCTGGTCGATCGAGACGGCCGGGGAGAGGCCCTCGATGAAGTCCACGTCGGGCTTGTCCATCTGCCCGAGGAACTGACGGGCGTAGGAGGACAGCGACTCGACATAGCGGCGCTGGCCCTCGGCGAAGATCGTGTCGAAGGCGAGCGAGGACTTGCCGGAGCCGGAGAGGCCCGTGAAGACGATGAGGGAGTCGCGGGGCAGGTCGAGCGAGACGTTCTTGAGGTTGTGCTCGCGAGCACCGCGGACGATGAGGCGGTCGGCCACTGCTTCTGGCGCCTTTCTCCGGGGCGAGAGGGCTTGCGGTGAGTTCGGTTTCTTCTTCCAGGATGCGGCAGCCAGCCTACTAGCTCAGACGTTCGAATATCGACCTTGTCCAGCCGGGACCACCCGAACGAGTGAGGCCGGACCCGGGACCGTCCGTACTCGGACCGAAAACCCCCTGCTCAGGGCCGGGAATCGGCGGTAGCGTCGGCTGGTCAACGAGCGAGGCCCGGTCCGGGCAACGCGCCGTCTCGTACAGAAGGCAGTTTTCGATGACCGACCCGCAGTCCGCAGCCTCCGTCGCCGCCGAGTGGCTGAGCCTGGTCGAGCGCAGCACCCAGCGCATGCTGGAGACCGTCTCCGAGCTGAAGCCCGACGCCGTCACCGAGCCCTCCGCCCTCCCCGGCTGGACCCGCGGCCACGTGCTCGCCCACATCGCCCGCAACGCCGACTCCCTGGTCAACCTGCTGACCGGCGCCCGCACCGGCACCGACATCCCGCAGTACGCCAGCGAGGAGGACCGCGAGCAGGGCATCGAGGACGGCGCCGGCCGCCCGGTGGACGCCCAGCTCGCCGACCTGCGCGAGTCGCACGAGCGCTTCCTCGCAGCCGTCGCGCTGATGACCGACGAGAACTGGGCCGCCGACGTGCGCCACCGCTCCGGCGCCGTCTTCCCGGCCTGCGACCTCGTCTGGAAGCGCCTCGGCGAGCTGGAGTACCACCTGGTCGACCTCGACGCCGGGTACACCCCCGCCCGCTGGCCGGAGCCGTTCGCCGTCACCGAGTTCCACAAGCTCGCCCTGCGGCTGCACGGCACCGACCTGCCCGCCGTCGAACTCGTCGCCGAGGACACCGGGGACCGCGGCCTGATCGGCACCGGCGAGCCCGTCCTGACCGTCCAGGGCCCCGTCCGCGCCCTGCTCGCCTGGCTCTCCGGCCGCTCCGACGGAGCCGACCTGCGCCGCACCCCCGACACCGCGCTCCCCCGGCTTCCCCCGCTGGGCTGACGGCGCGAGGTTGGCTTCCTCCCCTCTCCTGACGGAGAGGGGAGTCCCCTCAGCCTCACAGCTGAGCCGCGGCGCGTGTGCGCGGCGGTGGGACGACTTCCTGCTTCACCGACGGCCGCCCGCTCGGAGTACTCCGTTGAGGTCTTACACCGTCTCCACAGGCTGCGACCGCCAGCCCGGCGGCCAGGATGTTGCGTGCCGCGTTCACGTCCCGATCGTGGACCGCTCCACAGTCACACGCCCACTCGCGGACGTTCAACGGCATCGTGGCGGCGATGGCGCCGCAGGCCGAGCACAGCCTGGAGCTGGGGAACCACCGGTCGATGGTCACCAGGTTCCGGCCGTACCAGGCGCACTTGTACTCCAGCATGGCCCGCAGCTCACTCCAGCTCGCGTCACTGATCGCACGGGCGAGCTTCTTGTTCTTGAGCATGTTGCGGACGGCGAGGTCCTCGATCACGACCGTTTGGATGCCCCTATGACTGTCAAGCAGTCATGCCGGGAGCGGTGTGAGCCCGACACGTGGCAGCAGCGAGAAGACCTCGCGGGCGACGTAGCGCTT
>NZ_JBITZP010000023.1:0-142735 GCF_044546945.1 Kitasatospora sp. NPDC053057
CGCCCGGTTACATTCCGAACCCGGAAGCTAAGCCTCACAGCGCCGATGGTACTGCAGGGGGGACCCTGTGGGAGAGTAGGACGCCGCCGAACAATTCTTCGAGAGAAGCCCCCGCCGGGTGAACCGGACGGGGGCTTCTCTGTTGTAAGGTCAACGTGCATTGTCGTGACACAGGACAGGAGGCCCCGGGTGGAGGTCCAGGAGACGCGGGTCCAGACCGATCGCGTCCTCACCATCCCCAACCTGCTGAGCATGGGCCGGCTGGTCGGCGTTCCAATTTTTCTCTGGCTCATTCTGTGGCCTGCCTTCGGCGGGCCCAAGAACGACGCTTGGGCGCTGCTGATCCTGATGCTCAGTGGGGTCAGTGACTACCTGGACGGAAAGCTCGCCAGGCGGTGGGGGCAGATCAGCCGGGTGGGGCAGCTGCTGGACCCGCTGGCCGACCGGCTCTATGTGCTCTCCACGCTGGTCGGATTGACGTGGCGTGAGTTCCTGCCGTGGTGGGTGACGGCGATTCTGCTGGCCCGGGAAGTCTTTATCGCGTCGCTGCTGCCCATGCTGAACCGACACGGTTACGGGCCGCTGCAGACGAGTTTCCTGGGGAAGGCCGCGACCTTCAATCTGATGTACGCGTTTCCGCTCCTGCTGCTGGGCGGTATCCACAGCTGGATCGCGCGGCCGGCCGAGGTGGTCAGCTGGGCCTTCATCTGGTGGGGAACCACGCTGTACTGGTGGTCGGCGATTCTTTACGCGGTTCAGGTGCGGCAGATCATCAAGGGTGCCACCGCGGGCTCGGCGTCCACAGCCTGAGACGTGATCTGAGAGAAGTCCCACGCTGCCACGGTGCGTCGGACGGGACCTTCCGGGTAGAGAACCCTCTGGAACGGTTTGATGGACCTGTTGGTCCACCACCGCGAAGGAGGACGCACCCGTAATGAAAGCCGTAGTCATGGCAGGGGGCGAGGGCACCCGACTCCGCCCGATGACCTCCAGCATGCCGAAGCCGCTGCTTCCGGTCGCCAATATGCCGATCATGGAGCACGTGCTTCGGTTGCTGAAGCGGCACGGCCTCTCCGACACCGTCGTCACCGTCCAGTTCCTGGCATCACTCGTCAAGAACTACTTCGGTGACGGTGAGGAACTGGGCATGCACCTCACCTATGCCCATGAAGAGACGCCACTCGGCACTGCGGGGAGTGTCAAGAACGCCGAGGACGCGCTCAAGGACGATTCCTTTCTGGTGATCTCCGGTGACGCGCTGACCGATTTTGATCTCTCTGAACTGATCGACTTTCACCGTAGTAAGAACGCACTGGTCACGGTCTGTCTCACCAGGGTGCCGAATCCCCTGGAGTTCGGTATCACGATCACGGACGAGGAAGGGCGCGTCGAGCGCTTCCTGGAGAAGCCGACCTGGGGGCAGGTCTTCTCCGACACGGTGAACACCGGTATCTACGTGATGGAGCCGGAGGTCTTCGACTACGTCGCGGCGGGTGAGTCCGTCGACTGGTCGAGCGACGTCTTCCCCCAGCTCCTGAAGGAGGGCAAGCGGGTCTACGGCTACGTCGCCGAGGGCTACTGGGAGGACGTGGGCACCCACGAGAGTTACGGCAAGGCCCAGGCGGACGTCCTGGAGGGCAAGGTCGACGTCGAGCTGGAGGGCTTCGAGATCTCGCCGGGCGTCTGGGTGGCCGAGGGCGCGGAGGTGGACCCGGAGGCCGTGCTCCGCGGGCCGCTGTACATCGGGGACTACGCCAAGGTCGAGGGCGGCGTCGAGATCCGCGAGCACACCGTGCTCGGCAGCAACGTGGTGGTCAAGCGCGGTGCGTTCCTGCACAAGGCGGTGGTGCACGACAACGTGTACGTCGGGCCGCAGAGCAATCTGCGCGGCTGCGTGGTGGGCAAGAACACCGACGTGATGCGGGCCGCGCGGATCGAGGACGGCGCGGTGATCGGGGACGAGTGCCTGGTCGGCGAGGAGTCGATCATCGGAGCCAACGTCCGGGTCTACCCGTTCAAGACCATCGAGGCCGGCGCCGTGGTCAACACCTCGGTGATCTGGGAGTCGCGCGGCCAGGAGCACCTCTTCGGCGTCCGCGGCGTCTCCGGCATCCTGAACGTCGAGATCACCCCGGAGCTGGCCGTCCGGCTGGCCGGTGCGTACGCCACGACCTTGAAGAAGGGCGCGACCGTCACCATTGCGCGTGACCACTCGCGTGGTGCGCGTGCGCTCAAACGGGCGATGATTTCGGCGCTGCAGACCTCCGCGATCGACGTCCGCGACCTCGAGAACGTGCCGATGCCGGTGGCCCGGCAGCACACCGCGCGGGGGAGCGCCGGCGGGATCTTCCTGCGGACCACCCCTGGGGTGCCGGACTCGCTGGACATTCTCTTCTTCGACGAGCGCGGGGCGGACCTCTCCCAGGCCGGGCAGCGCAAGCTCGACCGGGTCTACGCGCGCCAGGAGTACCGGCGAGCCTTCCCGGGTGAGATCGGGGATCTGACCTTCCCGTCCAGCGTGTTCGACTCCTACGCGGGCAACCTGCTGCGCACGGTGGACACCACCGGGGTCCGGGAGGCCGGGCTGAAGGTGGTGGTGGACACCGCGCACGGCAGTGCCGGGCTGGTCCTCCCCAGCATCCTCGGCCGGCTCGGGGTGGAGGCGCTCACCGTCTCCAGCGGGTTGGACGAGGCGCGGCCGACCGAGGACGCGGAGACCCGGCGCGCCGGGCTGGCCAGACTCGGTGAGCTGGTGGCCTCCTCGCGGGCGGCCTTCGGCGTGCGGTTCGACCCGGTCGGCGAGCGGGTCGCGTTCGTGGACGAGCTCGGCCGGGTGATCGACGACGACCGGGCGCTGCTGGTGCTGCTGGACCTGGTGGCGGCCGAACGGCGCAGCGGTCAGGTGGCGCTGCCGGTGACCACGACCCGGATCGCCGAGCAGGTCGCCGCGTACCACGGCACCCAGGTCACCTGGACCACGACGACGCCGGACGACCTCGCGAAGGCGGCCTCCGCCGAGGGCACGGTGTTCGGCGGGGACGGGCGCGGCGGCTTCGTGGTGCCCGAGTTCAGCGGGGTGCTGGACGGTGCCGCGGCCTTCGTCCGGCTGGTCGGCCTGGTGGCCCGGACCCAGCTCACGCTCAGCCAGATCGACGCGCGGATCCCGCAGGCGCACATCCGGCGCCGGGACATCGCGACGCCGTGGGCGGCGAAGGGCATGGTGATGCGCTCCGTGGTGGAGGCGGCCGGCAGTCGACGGCTGGACACCACGGACGGCGTGCGGGTGGTCGAGACGGACGGGCGCTGGACTCTGGTCCTGCCGGACCCGGCCGAGGCGGTCACCCACCTGTGGGCCGAGGGCCCGGACGACGAGGCGACCGAGGCGCTGCTGGACGAGTGGGCGGCCGTGGTCGAGGGCGCGGGGCGGTGACGGCCTGAGCGGACAAGTCTTCTGATCAGACGAGTCCCTGAACGGCGGGGCGTGCGGGCTGGTCCGCGCGCCCCGTTGTCCGTTTTCGCATCATTCGGAACAGTCCGTCACCATCCGTCGATGTGTGCGGCGTGTGTGCAGCTCAGGGGCCGTGCGCGGGCCCCTCGGCCGTCATGGGACGATGGTCCGCATGCCAGCGACGCCGACGCCGAGTGCCCCGAACGGACGGTACAACCGCCCGGACGCCTCGATGTCCCTGCTGACCAACGTGATGGACCACAGCCTGGACGAGGGCTACGCCGAGGCGGCCGCGGCCCGGGGCGGTGAGCACGACAGCCGGATACCCCGGACCCTGCGGGGTCTGCTGACGCTGGGCGCCGGGCTGGCGCTGGTCGGAGCGGTGGTGACGGTCGGCGCGGTGAACGCGCACAAGGCGGAGCCGACACTGGCCAAGGAACGGGACGCGCTGATCCACCGGATCAACGACAGCAACGGCTCGGCCGACCACCTCCAGAAGGAGGTCCAGGACCTGCGGCGCAAGGTCGACGACACCCAGCAGCAGGCGCTGGCCTCCGGGGACGGAGGGGCGGCCGGTCTGACCGACCAGGTGGGGCTGGGGGAGGTCACCGGGCCCGGGGTGAAGCTGGTCCTGGAGGACGCCGCCGGCACCGGGAGCGGGGGCAACGTCGATCCGCGGGCCGGTCAGGGGTTCTCCAGCAGCGGCCGACTGCGCGACCGCGACCTGCAGCTGGTGGTGAACGGGCTGTGGGGATCCGGAGCGGAGGCCGTCTCGATCAACGGGCAGCGGCTGACCGCGCTTTCGGCGATCCGGGCGGCGGGCGAGGCGGTGCTGGTGGACAACCGGCCGCTGGTGCCGCCGTACAACATCCAGGCGATCGGGGACGGGCCGAAGCTCCTCACCGCCTTCGAGAACGACATGGCCGGGCAGTACCTGCGGCTGCTGGAGGAGAAGTACGGCATCAAGTCGACGCTCTCCGCGCAGAAGAGCCTGACGCTGCCGGCGGCGGTGGGCGTGACGCTGCGGACCGCCCAGCCGGTCACCCCCGAGCCCTCGCCCACGGCGACTCCCTCGGCCGTCCCGACGCCCGGCCCGAGCGGGACCCCGTCGGGTGGCCCGGGAACCTCGGAGAGCCCTGGAGCGTCCGTTTCACCATCCGCGACCGGCGGCGGACCGACCGCGAAGCGGCGTCCGACCGCCGGATCCACCAAGACCACGACAGGGACAGGAGCAGCTAGACCGTGATTGCCGTACTGGGTCTCGTGATCGGGGTGGTCGTCGGCCTCTTCGTCCAACCCGAGGTGCCCGACGCCGTCGTGCCCTACCTGCCGATCGCGGTGGTGGCGGCCCTGGACGCGGTGTTCGGCGGCGTCCGGGCGATGCTGGACGGGATCTTCAACGACAAGGTCTTCATCGTCTCGTTCCTGTCGAACGTGGTGGTCGCGGCGCTGATCGTCTTCCTGGGTGACCAGCTGGGCGTCGGCTCGCAGCTGTCCACGGGTGTGGTCGTCGTCCTCGGCATCCGCATCTTCTCCAACGCGGCCGCGATCCGGCGCCATGTCTTCCGGGCCTGAGCCGGGCCGCGAGGCGGCGAAGGAGGAGAAGAAGAAGGCGGAGGCGCCGGTGGTCGAGGAGACCGCTGCGGAGTCGGCGGAGGAGGAGTCAGTTCCGCAGGAGCCGGAGGCGGCCGAGCCGGTCGAGGAGGCCGCCGAGGCCGAGGCGGAGCCGGAGGAGTCTGACGCTGAGGCTGAGCTTGAGGCCGCGCCGGAGGAGCCGGAGCCGTCGGTATCGCTCGTGAAGGCGGCTGAGCCCGAGCGGGAGCCGGTCGAGGTCGAGACCGAGGCCGTCGAACCGTCGGAAGCCGCCGAGCCGGAGGCCGCCGAGGAGGCGTCCGTCGTGGACCGGAACGCCGGTCGGCGGCGGTTGCAGGCGGCGCTGTGGCCGCCACGGCTGTCGCGCGGGCAGCTGGTGGTGGCGCTGCTGCTGTTCTCGCTCGGCCTGGCGCTGGCGATCCAGGTGCGCTCGACCAACGACCACCACAACCAGCTGCGCGGGGCCCGGCAGGAGGACCTGGTCCGGATCCTCGACGAACTGGACAGCCGTCAGCAGCGTCTCCAGCAGGAGAAGGCGGAGCTGGAGCAGTCGCTGGCCAAGTTGGAGAACAGCTCCAACCAGGCCAAGGAGGCCCAGGAGCAGACCAGGAAGAAGATGACGGAACTGGGTGTGCTGGCCGGTACGGTCAAAGCCACAGGTCCGGGCATCGTACTCACGGTCGACGATCCCCAAGGGCTGGTGAAGGCAGATATGCTGCTGGACACCCTGCAGGAACTTCGAGCGGCGGGGGCGGAGGCGATTCAGATCAACGATGTGCGCGTGGTGGTCAACACCTACTTCACCGACCTGTCGGGCGGTGGGGTGCAGATCGACGGGAAGAAGGTCTCGCAGCCCTATCGGTTCACCGTCGTGGGGAACCCGCAGGATCTGACGCCGGCGCTGAACATCCCGGGAGGCGTCGTCCGTACTCTTGAGAGCCACCAGGCGCGGGCGACGATCACCCAGCAGCAGAAGGTGGTCGTCGACGCCCTCGTGGACCTGAAGACGCCGCAGTACGCCAAGCCGGCTTCGAAGTGACGGGGCGCTCGACGAACGGCCCGTCACGGGCGGGCGGCACCCGGTGCGGGGCGCCGTCGTCGCGTGGGAGAGACTGGTTCGCACCAGTACGCTCCGTAGCACCAACCGCAGCAACAACCGTCGGAGTACCACTCCAGCAGGCCCGGGCCGCAACCGGGCCCGCAGCCAGTCCGAGGTTCTCACCCTGCCCCGCGGGCGGGTCTGTCACACGCAAGGGGATTCGCCCGTGAGTTTCTTCTCGAAGTTGTTCGGTCGCAACAAGGGCCGTGACGCCGCCGCCGTCGAGGCGCCGACCGCGCGGCACCGCCGGGCGGAGGACGAGCCCGCGGTGCCGGGCATGCGTCCCGCCCCCGAGGCCGGAACGTACGCCGGACAGCAGCTGTACCGGGACGCCGCGGCCCAGTACGCGGGGAATCCGGCGGGCTACGGCGCGTCGGTTGATTCCTCCGGCGACCCGCGCATAGGTTTCCCGTCAGGACCCTCAACCTCTGGTGGAGGGTTTGCATCGGACCCGTACGCCGGGCACAACCCGTCGGGTGTGCCGCGCCAGGAGGCTGTGAACATGGCTGGCCCCACTCCGTGCCCCAGGTGCGGCAACCAGAACCCGGCCGCGGCCCGCTTCTGTTCCAACTGCGGCACCGCGTTGCGCGGCGGCCTGCTGCCCGAGGGGGCGGCGGAGACCACGTCGACCATCTCGATCTCAGGCCTGGAGTCCTACGACCCCTCCGCCACGACCGGTACCGGTACCACGCCGGCGCTGTCGGCCGAGGTGCTGTCGGCGATCGACGCGCTGCCGCCGGGCTCGGCCCTGCTGATCGTCCAGCGCGGCCCGAACTCGGGCAGCCGGTTCCTGCTGGACTCGGACGTCACCACGGCGGGTCGTCACCCGCAGGGTGACATCTTCCTGGACGACGTCACGGTCTCCCGGCGCCACGTGGAGTTCCGCCGCACTCCGGCCGGCTTCAGCGTCGCGGACGTGGGCAGCCTGAACGGCACCTACGTCAACCGGGAGCGGATCGACGAGGTGCCGCTGAACAACGGCGACGAGGTGCAGATCGGGAAGTACCGGCTGGTGTTCTTCGCCGGCCACAACCGGGGGTACTGAAACCAACATCGGCAGGAGCCCGAGTGAATACGAATACCCCTTCCTCTTCTCTCGGGGCGGCCAACCCTGCGTCATCGTCCGGTCCGCAGGCGGACCGGGGCGGGCGCGGGGTGGTCGCGGGCCCCAGGCAGCCGGTCCGGCCGGACCGGCCCGGCGGGCGGCGGCGCGGCGGTGACGAACTGCTGAGCATCGGCGCGGTGCTGGCCTTCCTGCGGGACGACTTCCCCGAGGTGACCATCTCCAAGATCCGCTTCCTGGAGGCGGAGGGGCTGGTCGAGCCGCAGCGCACCCCGTCGGGGTACCGCAAGTTCAGCCCCTCCGACGTCGAGCGGCTGGCCTACGTGCTGCGGATGCAGCGGGACCACTACCTGCCGCTGCGGGTGATCCGCGAGCACCTGGACGCGATCGAGCGCGGTGAGGCCCCGCCCGCGCTGCCGTCCGCGGCCGACACCCGGCCCGGGCCGCTGGAGGAGGCCGACCGCGAACTGGTGGCCTCGGCCGACGTCGCGTCCGGGGTCCGCCTGGGGCGGGCCGAGCTGCTGGCCGCGGCCGAGGCCGGCGAGCGGGAGCTGGCCGAGTGGGAGGCGTACGGGCTGGTCGCGCCGGGCCCGGACGGCGGGTACGACGGGGAGGCGCTGCAGGTGGCGCGGCTGGTCGCCGAGCTCGGCCGGTACGGCCTGGAGCCGCGGCACCTGAGAGCCATGAAGGCGGCGGCGGACCGCGAGATCGCGCTGGTGGAGCAGGTGGTGGCGCCGCTGCGGCGGCACCGGAACCCGCAGACCCGGGCGCACGCGGAGGCCACCGCGCGGGAGCTGGCGACGCTGTCCGTACGGCTGCACGCGGCCATGGTCCAGGCCGGTCTGCGCACCCGCTGACAGGCCCCGGAGCGTCCTCGGCGTGACCGGTGCACCGCGCTGACCAGCGGCGTCGGCCCTGCGCTTTCATATCCGGGGTCGGAGCCATAGGGTTGCCTGTGTGAATGAGCTCGACGTCGTGGGTGTCCGAGTGGAGATGCCTTCCAACCAGCCGATCGTGCTGCTTCGGGAGGTCGGGGGAGATCGATACCTGCCGATCTGGATCGGCCCCGGCGAGGCGACCGCGATCGCCTTCGCCCAGCAGGGCATGACTCCGGTGCGCCCGCTGACGCACGACCTGTTCAAGGACGTCCTGGAAGCGCTCGGCCAGCAGCTCACCGAGGTCCGGATCACCGACCTGCGGGAGGGCGTGTTCTACGCCGAGCTGGTTTTCGCCGGGGGGGTCGAGGTGAGTGCCCGGCCGTCCGACGCGATAGCTCTGGCCCTGCGCACCGGCACGCCGATCTACGGGAGCGAGGAAGTGCTCGCCGAGGCGGGCATCGCGATCCCGGACGAGCAGGAGGACGAGGTCGAGAAGTTCCGCGAGTTCCTCGACCAGGTGTCGCCCGAGGACTTCGGCGGCGGCGGTCCGCAGTAGTGCGGACGGTTCGGTCAGCTCTTTAGCGTGCCGTTTTGCCAAAAAACGTCCATCTACCCACACTAGGGGCACGAAAAACCACTCTCCTGAGTGATGTGGTTTGTCTGGCCCGGCGTGGCGATCGTTGACGGGTCATAGGGGACTGCCTACCGTCAGGAGTGGCTGTCCGGGTGGCCGATGCCCGCAGTCGGGTTGCCCGCAGCACGAGCGGACGGAGGTAGGCATGAGCAGCACCGGCGATGACGCGGCCGTGGGAGGCCTGTGCGCCGTGCACATGCCGCGCACCGCTCGCACCGTATCGGACCTGCCCAGGATGAGCAGGTTCCCGGCCGTACAGCCGGGCCAGCCCGCGATCGAGCGGCTGGCCCCGACGTCCGAACTGCTCGGTTTCCGCGGCCCGACGGCCTGTGCGGCGGCCGGCATCACCTACCGCCAGTTGGACTACTGGGCCCGCACCGGCCTGTTGGAGCCCAGCGTCCGGACCGCGTACCCGGCGCCCAGTCAGCGGCTCTACAGCTTCCGCGACGTGCTGCTACTCAAGATCGTGAAGCGGCTGCTCGACGCGGGCGTCTCGCTGCAGAACATCCGGGTGGCCGTCGCCCATCTGCAGTCCGCCGAGCAGGCCGACCTGACCGGGCTGACCTTGATGTGTGACGGTGCGACGGTGTACGAGTGCATCACGCCGCAGCAGGTGGTCGATCTGCTGAAGGGCGGTCAGGGGGTCTTCGGCATCGCGGTGGGGGCGGTCTGGCACGAGCTGGAGCTGACCCTCGGACGGCTGCACGCGGAGCGGACCGACACCGGCGAGACGCTGGTGGGGAACGATCCGGCGGACGAGCTGGCGCAGCGGCGCAACCGGGCGGTCTGACGGAGCGGTCGTTTCGACGGGGCCGTGGCCCGGGACGGGGAACCGTTCCGGGCCACGGCCTCGTCGTGTTGCCTGGTGAAGCGATCGAGGGAGGGGCACGTGGAGGCCGGCACCGGGATATCGGAGTTGCTGCGGCGTCGGGCCGGGGGGCTGCGGGCGCGACTGCGGGAGCGCCGGACGCAGCGCAGGGTGTTCCAGGTGACGACGCTGCTGTGTTCGCTGGCGCTGGCGCCGAGCGCCTGGCTGTGGCTCGCGGCGGGAGACCGGGTGGGCACGGTGGAGAGCGCGCCGTCGGCGTCGGTGGCGGTGGTCTTCGGCGCCGGGCTGGACCAGGGCAGGCCATCGCCGTACCTGGAGCACCGGCTGGTGGCGGCCCTGGACCTGTACCGCGAGGGCAAGGTGAAGGCCATCCTGGTGACCGGGGACAACGGGCGGATCGAGTACGACGAGCCGGACGCGATGTACCGGTACCTGACCGAGCACGGGGTTCCGGGGGACCGGGTGGTCCGGGACTACGCGGGCTTCGACACCTGGAACTCCTGCACCCGGGCGCACCGGATCTTCGGGGTGGACCGCGCGGTGCTGGTCAGCCAGGACTTCCACGTCCGGCGGGCGCTGGCGCTGTGCGAGGCGGCGGGGATCCGCTCGTACGCGGTCGGCGTGCCGGAGCCGCACGACACCACCTGGCTGTACGGCGGGCTGCGGGAGGTCGCCGGGGCGGGCAAGGCGGCGGTGAACGTCTGGCTGCGGCCGGACCCGGTGTTCCTCGGGCCCAAGGAGGACGGCATCCCGAAGGCGCTGGCGGAGGCCGCGAAGCAGTAGCGCCGGGCGCGGGGCGTCGGCCGGGGTCGTACGCACTGTCGGACCCGTGCGCGATGATCGGCGGGTGCGATCTCTGCCGAGCATCATCCACCTCGACATGGACGCCTTCTTCGCGGCGGTGGAGCAGGCGGCCAAGCCCAGCCTGCGCGGGAAGCCGGTGATCGTCGGCGGGCTCGGCGGGCGCGGGGTGGTCTCCACGGCCTCGTACGAGGCGCGGAAGTTCGGGGTGCACTCGGCGATGCCGATGGCGCAGGCGCGGCGGCTGTGCCCGAACGCGGCCTTCCTGACCGGGCGCTTCGAGGCGTACCGGCAGAACAGCGAGATCGTGATGGGACTGCTGCGCGAGCTGTCGCCGCTGGTGCAGCCGCTGAGCCTGGACGAGGCCTTCGTCGACCTGGAGGCCGGTCCGTACGGCCCGGTGCTGGCGGAGACGGACCACGAGACCGGGGAGCGTCTGGTGCTCGCCCTGGCGGAGGACCTGCGGGCGGACATCCAGCGGCTCACCGGGCTGACCGGCTCGGTGGGGGCGGCGGGCTCCAAGCTGATGGCGAAGATCGCCTCGGAGCAGGCCAAGCCGGACGGGCTGGTGCTGATCGAGCCGGGGCAGGAGCGGGCGGTGCTCGGCCCGATGCCGGTCCGGGCGCTGCCCGGGATCGGGCCGGCCACCGAGCAGGTGCTGCGGCGGGCCGGGCTGATCACGGTGGCCGATCTGGCGGAGGCGGGGGAGGCGGAGCTGGTCCAGTTGCTCGGGCGGGCGCACGGCGCCGGGATCTTCCAGATGTCGATAGGGCTGGACGAGCGGCCGGTGGTGGCCGATCAGGACGCCAAGTCGGTCTCGGTGGAGGACACCTACGAGGTGGACCTGGCCGACCGGGACCGGGTGCTGCGCGAGGTGGAGGCGCTGGCCGGCCGCTGCGTGCGGCGGCTGCGGGCGGCCGGGCGCTCGGGGCGGACGGTGGTGCTCAAGGTCCGGCGGTTCGACTTCTCGACGCTGACCCGCTCGGAGACCCTGGGCGGGCCGACCGACGACGAGGCGGTGATCACCGCGACGGCGCGGCGCCTCGCCGAGCAGGTGGACATCACCGGTGGGGTCCGGCTGCTCGGGGTGGGCGTGGCCCAACTCGCCGACTACACCCAGGAGGACCTGTTCGCGCAGGCGCTGCGGGAGGAGGCGGCGGAGCACGCCGAGGCGGTCGAGGCGGCGGAGGCCGAGGAGGAGCCGGAGGAGCCGGTGGTGCGCCGCTGGATGCCCGGACAGGACGTCCACCACGCCGAGTTGGGGCCGGGCTGGGTGCAGGGCAGCGGGGTCGGGCGGGTGACCGTGCGGTTCGAGACGCCGTGGAGCGGGCCGGGGCGGGTGCGGACCTTCGCGGTGGACGATCCGGCGCTGGAGCCGGCCCGGCCGCTGCCGCTGCGCAAGGCCGAGGAACCCGGCGAGGAAGGGGCCTGAACCGGGGGAAGGGGCCCGGAACGCGGAACGGCCCCACCCGGTGGAAGTACCGGGTGGGGCCGCATACCGTGCCGGGCTCCGGACGGTCGTGATGCCCTCGCGACCGAGTGGAGACCGGGCCCGCGCGTCCTGTCCCTGAGCGCGCGGGCCGGACGCCTCGTCAGGCGTCGGTCTTGGCCAGCTCGGGGCTGGAGTCCTGCCGGGCCGAGCCGCCGGCGACGGTGGTGGCCGTCTTGACGCCGCGGATCAGGAAGGGGACGGCGCCGGCGATGACGCAGACGACGGCCGTGGTCCAGAACGCGTGCTTGTAGGCGTCCAGGGTGGGCAGCACCACGGGGAGCTTGATCGGGAACTTCATGGTGTCGCCGGTCAGGATGGCGGTCATCACGGCGGTGCCGATCGCGCCACCGACGGTGCGCAGCACGGAGTTCATGCCGTTGGCGATGCCGCTCTGCTCGACCGGGACGGCGCCGTTGATGAAGGCCGGCATCGCGGCGAAGGCGAGGCCGATGCCGAGGCCGAAGATGGCGGAGGCGGTGTAGATGTCGCCCTCGTGGCTGTGCCGCAGGGCCAGGTAGGCCATCGAGATCGCACCCAGGACGCCACCGAGGACCAGCGGCAGGCGCGGGCCGCGGCGGGCGATCAGCAGGGCGCCGACCGGGGCGGCCACCATCGAGCCGATGGCGGACGGCAGCAGCATCACACCGGCGTGCAGGACGGTCGCGGTGAAGCCGTAGTGGGCCAGCTTCTCCGGGGTCTGGGCGAAGTTGCTGATGACCATGAACGAGCCGTACATGCCGAAGCCGATGAGCAGGCCGGACAGGTTGGTGAAGGCCACGGCCGGGCGGGACATCATCTTCAGGTCGACCAGCGGGTGCGAGACCTTGGTCTCGATGACGCCCCAGACCAGGGCCACCACGGCGGCGACGGCGAACAGGCCGAGCGTCTTGGTGGAGGTCCAGCCCCAGTGGTTGCCCTGGCTGACCGCGACCAGCAGGGCGGAGAGCCAGGCGGCCAGGGTGATGGCACCGAGCGGGTCGGCGCCGCCCTCCTTGTCGGTCACCGGGTCGGTCGGGACACGGAAGGCGACCAGGGCGACCGCGATCAGGCCGAAGATCAGGCCCATCCAGAAGATCGACTTGTAGTTCCAGTGCTCCAGCAGCAGGCCGGTCGCGACCAGGCCGAGGCCGGAGCCGACGCCCATCGAGGCGCTGATGGCGGCGACGCCGCCGGTCACCTTCTGCTTGGGCAGCTCGTCGCGGACGATGCTGATCGCCAGCGGCATCACGCCACCGCCGGCGCCCTGCAGGACGCGGGCGACGACCAGCCAGGTGAAGGAGTGGGTGCTGACCGCCAGGGCCGAACCGGCGACCAGACCGGCCAGCGAGATCAGCAGCATGGGCTTACGGCCCCGGAGGTCGCCGAAGCGGCCCAGCAGGGGAGTCAGCACGGCGGCGGACAGCAGGTTGGCCGTCATCAGCCAGGTGATGTTGGAGCCGGAGACGTCAAGTTCCTTGGCCAGCGAGGGCAGGATCGGGACGACCGCGGTCTGTACCACGCTGAACGACAGCATCGCCAGGATGAGGGCCGGCAGGACCCGGGCGTTGCTCTGCTTCTCGGCCGCGATGGTGGGCTGGGGTGCCTCACTCACGGTTGCTTCCTCCCGTACATAGTGAATGAACTGAAGTAACTCTGCCGGTAGATACTTCAGACTGTCAAATATCGAGCGGTTAAGGTTTGGCAAAGGTGAAGGGTTCGCCTGCGGCGGACCGGGGGATCGCGGGCACGGCAAGGGCCCCGGACCTGGTCCGGGGCCCTTGGGCAGAGCTGTCGGGTGACGAGATCAGACCAGGGGGCGGAGGGCGGAGGGGCGGGAGCCGTCGGCGGGCGGGGTCATCGAACCGTTCGTCGAGTTCGGCGTGGTGGCGACGGTGGGGGTGTTGTCGCAGACCTCGACGTTTTCGCGGCGGAGCTCGTCTCGGACCACCTCCTCCTCGGTGTACCGCTCGACCACCAGGCGGACCCGCTCGATCGCGGCCAAGTACTTGCGGACCACCGGCCGCTCCTCACGGAGCGTGACCACTTCCACCGCCTCGGCGATCCCCTTCTTGGTCAGCGAGGCGCGCTCGGCGTCAGTGACCGGAATCCGCTCCACCCGGACCCGCTCGCGGACCACCGGGATGCGGCGCTCGACCTGCTCGCTGGTCACGTACTTGCGCAGCTTCGCGGTGCCCAGGACGTGCCACTCGGTGGTGATGTCCAGCCGCTCCTCGCGGCAGGTGATCTCGACCGGGTCGCTGGGGGCGGAGGCGTCGGCGGTGTCGGCCGGGGTCGAGGTCGGGGCGGTCGGGGTCGAGGTCGGGGCGGTCGAGGTCGGGGCGGAATGCGGCTTCGGCTCGAAGGCGTGGGTGGGGGCCGGGGCGGGGGTGCTGAGGGTTTGCACGTGGGCCTCCGTGGCAGTGGTGGTGGTGGCGGTGGTCGTCGGGCCGGGTTCGGGGGCGTGGAAGGCGAGCGGTTTGGCGGCCGGGGTGGCCGACGTGGTCCCGAAGTCGAGGTCGGGCTGGGCGGCCCGGCCGGGCTCCCCGGCGGTCGGGCGGCCGTCCGGCGAGGTGTCGAGGCCGTAGTAGCGGTAGAGCTGGAGCTCCTGGGCGGGCGACAGGTGCTGGCCCACTCCGAAGTCGGGCGAGTCCTTGACCAGGGACTTGTCGTAGGGCACCCGGAGCTCGTCGCCGGAGAACTCGCTCGTGGTGAGCGGGACGAAGGCGTCCCGGCCGAAGATGCCGGTGCGGACGGCCGCCCACTCCGGCTGCCCGGTGGCGTCGTCCAGGTACACCTCGTCGACCGTGCCGATCTTGTCACCGTTGCGGTCGACCGCCTTGTGGCCGATGAGGTCGCGAGGGTCGATGTCGGTCTGCACGCTTTCCTCCAGTGCGCTGCGCCTGCGGAACTCCCGCAGATCGGCGACCGGAGCACCCGTCCCGTCCGCCACTTCACACCAAAAGGCATGAATCGGACGCACGCGAGCGGGGTGCGGCCGGACGGGGCGGCGGTGGGCCGTCCGGGGGACGCGCGTAGACCTCAAGTGACCCGACGCACCCGTGATCGGAAGGCCTCCCGCTGGTACCCTGGGCGGCGACCGCCGAGCCCGCTCGGGAGAGTCCCCGACAGCGAAAACCGCTGGTCGGGGCGCCGAAGGAGCAACTCCTCCCCGGAATCTCTCAGGCATCCGTACCGTGCGGGATAGGTCACTCTGGAAAGCAGGGCAGGACCGTCGGCGCGGGAGCCGGCGATCACCACCCTCACCGACGGTGCAAGCCGACGGAGCGCCACAGCGCGCCGTGCGGGCGAAGCTCTCAGGTCCCGATGACAGAGGGGGAGGCCTTTCGGGTCCGTCCGCCCAGGCCGGTCCGCTGTTCCGCAGCGGCGTTGGCCGGCCGGCGTGCGTACCCCCGCCGGTCCGTGACCAGGAGGCCTCGACCACCATGAACGCCCAGCCGAACGCGGGACGCCCCATCAGCGCCTCGACCCTCACCGAGCTTGAGCTGGCCAGCCCCTTCGAGAACCGCCACATCGGCCCCGACGCCGCCGCGCAGGAGAAGATGCTGGCGTCCGTCGGCTACGGCTCGCTGGACGAGCTCGCCGCCACGGCCGTTCCCGAGGCCATCCGCTCCATCACCGCCCTGGACCTGCCCGCGGGCCGCAGCGAGGCCCAGGTCCTCGCCGAGCTGCGCGAGCTGGCCGACCGCAACCAGGTGCTCCAGCCGATGATCGGCCTGGGCTACTACGGCACCTTCACCCCGCCGGTGATCCTGCGCAACGTCATGGAGAACCCGGCCTGGTACACCGCCTACACCCCGTACCAGCCGGAGATCTCGCAGGGCCGCCTGGAGGCGCTGCTCAACTTCCAGACCCTGGTCTCCGACCTGACCGGCCTGCCCACCTCCGGCTCGTCGCTGCTGGACGAGGGCACCGCGGCCGCCGAGGCGATGGCGCTGGCCCGCCGCGTCACCAAGGTCAAGGGCGGCGTCTTCCTGGTCGACGCCGAGACCCTGCCGCAGACCATCGCGGTGATCAACACCCGGGCCGTGCCGACCGGTGTCGAGGTCGTCGTCGCCGACCTGTCCGAGGGCATCCCGGCCGAGATCGCCGAGCGCGGCGTCTTCGGTGTGCTGCTGCAGTACCCGGGCGCCACCGGTGTGGTCCGCGACCTCGCCCCGGTGATCGAGCAGGCGCACGGGCTGGGCGCGATCGTCGCCGTCGCCGCCGACCTGCTGGCGCTCACCCTGCTCAAGTCCCCGGGCTCGCTCGGCGCCGACATCGCCTGCGGCACCTCGCAGCGCTTCGGCGTGCCGATGGGCTTCGGCGGCCCGCACGCCGGCTACCTGTCGGTGCGTGCCGAGTACGCCCGCTCGCTGCCCGGCCGCCTGGTCGGCGTCTCCGTCGACGCCGACGGCAACCGCGCCTACCGCCTGGCGCTGCAGACCCGCGAGCAGCACATCCGCCGCGAGAAGGCCACCAGCAACATCTGCACCGCCCAGGTGCTGCTCGCCGTGATGGCCTCGATGTACGCCGTCTACCACGGCCCGGACGGCCTGGCCGACATCGCCCGCCGCACCCACCGCTACGCCGCCGCTCTCGCCGAGGGCCTGCGGGCCGGCGGCGTCGAGCTGCTGCACGGCGAGTTCTTCGACACCGTCACCGCCGTCGTCCCCGGCCGCGCCGCCGAGATCGCGGCCGCCGCCCGCGCCAACGGCATCAACGTGTACCAGGACGGCGAGGACCGGGTCTCGGTCTCCACCGACGAGACCACCACCCGCGAGCACCTGGCCGGTGTCTGGGCCGCGTTCGGCGTCCCCGCGGTCGAGGTCGCCGAGGCCGCCGACGCGCTGCCGGCCGCGCTGCTGCGCGAGGACGAGTACCTGACCCACCCGGTCTTCCACAGCCACCGCTCGGAGACCGCCATGCTGCGCTACCTGCGCCGCCTGTCGGACCGCGACTACGCGCTGGACCGCGGCATGATCCCGCTGGGCTCCTGCACCATGAAGCTCAACGCCACCACCGAGATGGAGGCGGTGACCTGGCCGGAGTTCGGTCAGCTGCACCCCTTCGCGCCGGTCGACCAGGTCGCGGGCTTCCTGACCCTGATCCGCCACCTGGAGCAGCAACTGGTCGAGGTCACCGGCTACGACGCCGTCTCGATCCAGCCGAACGCGGGCTCCCAGGGCGAGCTGGCCGGCCTGCTGGCCGTCCGCGCCTACCACCACGCCAACGGCGACACCCAGCGCGACGTCTGCCTGATCCCGTCCTCGGCGCACGGCACCAACGCCGCCTCCGCGGTGATGGCCGGCATGCGCGTGGTCGTGGTGAAGACCCTGGTCGACGGCGACGTGGACGTCGAGGATCTGAAGGCCAAGATCGAGCAGCACCGCGACAACCTCTCGGTGCTGATGGTCACCTACCCGTCGACCCACGGCGTGTACGAGACCCAGATCACCGACATCTGCGCCCTGGTGCACGAGGCCGGCGGCCAGGTCTACGTGGACGGCGCCAACCTGAACGCCCTGGTCGGCCTGGCCAAGCCGGGCAAGTTCGGCGCGGACGTCTCGCACCTCAACCTGCACAAGACCTTCTGCATCCCGCACGGCGGCGGCGGCCCGGGCGTCGGCCCGGTCGCGGTGCGCGCCCACCTGGCGCCGTACCTGCCGAACCACCCGCTGCAGGAGGAGGCCGGCCCGGCCACCGGTGTCGGCCCGATCTCGGCCGCGCCGTGGGGCTCGGCGGCGATCCTGCCGATCTCCTGGGCGTACGTCCGGCTGATGGGCGGCGAGGGCCTCAAGCACGCGACCCAGGTCGCGGTGCTGAACGCCAACTACATCGCCAAGCGCCTGGCCCCGCACTTCCCGGTGCTCTACACCGGCCCGGGCGGGCTGGTCGCGCACGAGTGCATCATCGACCTGCGCCCGCTGACCAAGGAGACGGGCGTGACAGTGGACGACATCGCCAAGCGCCTGATCGACTACGGCTTCCACGCGCCGACGATGTCCTTCCCGGTGGCCGGCACGCTGATGATCGAGCCGACCGAGTCGGAGGACCTGCACGAGATCGACCGGTTCTGCGACGCGATGATCGAGATCCGCGGCGAGATCGACAAGGTCGGCTCGGGCGAGTGGGCGGCCGACGACAACCCGCTGCGCAACGCCCCGCACACCGCCGCCACGCTGGCCGGCGACTGGGCGCACGGCTACTCGCGGCAGGAGGCGGTCTTCCCGGCGGGCGTGAACCCGGCGGACAAGTACTGGCCGCCGGTGAGCCGGATCGACGGTGCGTACGGCGACCGCAACCTGGTCTGCTCCTGCCCGCCGCTGGACGAGTACGGCGTCTGATCCTGATCGGACGGGGATGAGGCAGAGCCCCGGCGGAACGTTTCCGCTGGGGCCCTGCCCTTTTGTGTTGCGCCTTGCATCGCGCTTCGTGTGGTCGGGTCGGCGGCTGCCCCGGCCGGGCTGCCCCGGGCCGTACGGTTCCGGCCGTACGGGTTCGGGCCGCGCGGGCTCAGGCCGCGTGGGCGACCGGGCGGCGCGGGGCGATCACCCGGCCGTCGGGC
The DNA here is from genome assembly GCF_044546945.1 of Kitasatospora sp. NPDC053057. Classification (NCBI taxonomy): domain Bacteria; kingdom Bacillati; phylum Actinomycetota; class Actinomycetes; order Kitasatosporales; family Streptomycetaceae; genus Kitasatospora; species Kitasatospora sp. NPDC053057. Next base: position 18,382 of record NZ_JBITZP010000023.1, read on the forward strand.
AGCAGCTCTCCGGTGTCCTCGAACAGGACGACGCCGTTGCAGAGCAGGCTCCAGCCCTGCTCCGGGTGGCAGGCCACCGGCACGGCCGCTTCGCGGTCCTCGGACTCGGCCGTCGGGCACTCAGGACGGTGCTGGCACATACGCGTACCCTCGCTTCGCTCTGCGATCCTCCCCGTGGTGCGGTCCCCGGAGGTCGAGCCGTCCGGAGCCGCCGCGGTGGTCGGATCCTGTCCGCGCGCCGACCAGGTGTTGACCGGCGCTCAAGTGGGTAGGACAGGTGGTCCTTCCACGCTGGTTCCCAGTGTCGGCATCCGCGGACGCGCGCGCAGCGATTTCGTGACATGCGCCACAACTCCCGGGTAGAGATCACCCGTTCAGGTGGGGCCCGAGGGGAAAAGTGCACCGCCGGGTCAGCCGGGGCATGACCCGGTGGGGCCATGGCGGGTGGCCCGTCCGGGTGGTAGCCGTTCGGGTGAGGCCGTCCGGGGGTGTCGGAGCGCACGGCGAAGGGCCGCCGGGCGACGTGCCCGGCGGCCGGTGTGGAGCGTCGGCTCCTCGGGTCAGGAGGAGCCGAGCAGCAGCGGCGGTCCGGCGAGCGGGGCGCGGGCGAGCAGCGGGAGCAGCTCGGCGGCCGGGTAGGCGCGGTGCGCGGTGACGCCGAGCGGGGCCGGGGCCAGCGGGATCAGCAGGTCGGCGGAGGGGCCTGCGTCCGGGCTGTGGAGCCAGAGCGCGGTGGCGTACTGGCCCGGGAAGGTGAGCAGCCGGGGCTGGCAGCGGGAGCGGGAGCCCTGGGCGAGCTGCCAGGCCTCGCGCAGCGCCCGGACGGTGGAGGAGAGGTACGGGCCGGCGGTGAAGTGGGAGAAGGTGTGGCCCTCCGCGCTCTGCACCACCTCGGCGGCGGCGGCCACCTCCGGGCCGTCCTTGATCAGGAAGCGCCAGCCGGTCCGACGGGCGGCGGGCAGTTCTGGGTGGGGGCCGTCCAGGACGTGCACCGCGAGCGGGTGCGCGGGGAGCAGTGGACCGGTCGGATGACGAAGCGCTGCGGCGGCGGGCTGGCGCAGTGCGGTCTCCGAGTCGAGCGCGGCCAGGACCGCGCGCAGGGCGCTCGGTGGGGGCTGGGGGGTCTGCAGGGTCATGGCGGGGTCCGCCTCTCCAAGCGAGATCGGCGTGCGAATGCGGCATACCGGCGCGGCGCGGCGCGTCTTCGGTGACGGGGCCCCGCCTTGTCCGGTTGTGCAGGATCGCGGCGCCGGCGCGGTCGCCGCCCTCGACGAGGGACGGGGGGCGGGAACGGACCGGCCGGAGCGCAGTGCGAACTCAGCGAACTCATCGAACAAATGCGCAGGGTGATCTGTTTATCACAGGCCGTGGCGCCGAGCAAGTCTGCAGATGGTCTGAATCTCCGTCAGTTGCCTTGCATTGCAAGCCAGTACACGCATTCGGGTATCGATCTTCGAGGTGGGCATGATGCTGGCACGGTCGACCGGCCGGGTGTCTCAGGAGGAGGGGACCGTGGGCGAGAAGGTCGTGGCGACTCGGGCGGATCTGGCGGACCGGCAGCAGTACCGGCTCAAGCTCCAGGCCTGTCTGGACGCGCTCGGGCGGATGCTCCGCGAGGACCGCTTCGACCGGCCGCGGGCGGTGATGGGCCTGGAGATCGAGCTCAACCTGGCCGACGAGCAGGGCCTGCCGGTGATGCGCAACGCCCAGGTGCTGAGCGCGATCGGCTCCAGCGACTTCCAGACCGAGCTGGGCCAGTTCAACATCGAGGTGAACATCGTGCCGCACCGGCTGTGCGGGCACGTCTTCGAGGAGCTGCGCGAGGAGATCGACACCGGGCTGCGCTATGCGGACCGGCAGGCGGCCGAGGCCGGCGCCCGGATCGTCATGGTGGGCATCCTGCCGACCCTGGAGCACGACCACACCGGGCTCGACGCGATGAGCCACAACCAGCGGTACAGCTTGCTCAGCGACCAGATCCTGGCCGCCCGGGGGGAGGACATCGCGCTGGACATCGAGGGCGTCGAACACCTCCAGCTGGAGTCCATCACCATGGTGGCCGAGGCCGCCGCGACCTCGCTGCAGCTGCACCTCCAGGTGACCCCGGAGCGGTTCTCCTCGGTGTGGAACGCCGCCCAGGCGATCTGTGGCCCGCAGCTCGCGCTCGGCGCCAACTCCCCGTTCCTGTTCGGGCGGGAGCTGTGGCGGGAGACCCGTCCGGTGCTCTTCCAGCAGGCCTGTGACACCCGTTCGGCGGAGCTCAAGGCCCAGGGCGTGCGGCCGATCACCTGGTTCGGCGAGCGCTGGGTGGACTCGGCGTACGACCTGTTCGAGGAGAACCTGCGCTACTTCCCGGCGCTGCTCCCGATCTGCGACGACGAGGACCCGCTGAAGGTGCTCGCCTCCGGCGGTGCGCCCCGGCTCGCCGAGATGCGGCTGCACAACGGCACCATCTACCGCTGGAACCGGCCGGTGTACGACGTCGCCGGCGGGGTCGCCCACCTGCGGGTGGAGAACCGGGCGCTGCCGGCCGGGCCGACGGTGGCCGACACCCTGGCCAACGCCGCCTTCTACTACGGGCTGGTGCGGGTGCTCGCCGAGCAGCCCCGGCCGGTCTGGACCCGGCTGCCGTTCGAGCGGGCGGACGAGAACTTCCGGCAGGGCGCCCGGTACGGCATCGACGCGGTGTTCCAGTGGCCGCGCCCCGGCCGGGCGGGCCGCGGCGGCGGGCTGCAGACGGTGTCGGCGGTCGACCTGGTCCTCAATGAGCTGCTGCCGATGGCCCACCAGGGGCTGGACGAGTGGGGCGTGGAGCCGGCCGACCGGGACCGCTACCTGGGGATCATCGAGCAGCGCTGCCTGCGCCGCACCAACGGCGCCGCCTGGCAGAGCGCGACCTTCCACCGGCTGCGCGAGCAGTACGGGATGGACCGCCCGGCCGCGCTCGCCGCGATGACCAGGCGCTACGCCGAGCACATGCGGGGCGGCGAGCCGGTGCACACCTGGCCGGTCGGCTGAGGGGTTGGCCGGTCGGCCGAGGGGTCCGCCCACTGTGTCAGGATGATCGCTCCGGTCGTCGGCCGACCGCCGGAGCCATCACCCGTTCGATGGAGCATCCGTTCGATGGAGCACCCGTGACAACCCGCCCGGCCGTGCCGGAGACCGCGGAGCCCACCCGACGGCTGCTCGGCGTGGAACTGCTGATCGTCCTCGGCCTCTCTCTCGGGGCCAGCGGGATCAGCGCGCTGATCAGCTTCGCGGGCTCGCTCACCGAACCGCTCCAGCTCGGCCAGCAGGTCGCCACGCTGAACGGCTCGCGCGCGCCCGGGCGGCCCTGGCTGGACCTGGTGTGGCAGCTGTACTACATCGGGCGCGGGCTGATGCCGGTGGTGCTGGTCGGCTACCTGCTGGCGCGCGAGGGCGCCGCGCTGCGGGTGCTGGGCTTCGACCTGCGGGAGAAGCTGCGCGACCTCGGCCGGGGCGCGGGCGTCGCGGCGGCGATCGGCGGCTCCGGGCTGGCGCTGTACCTGGCCTCGCAGGCGGCCGGGTACAACCTGACCGTGGCGCCCTCGGGACTGCCGGACGTGTGGTGGCGGGTGCCGGTGCTGGTGCTCTCGGCCTGGCAGAACGCGATCCTCGAGGAGGTCGTCGTCCTCGGCTACCTGCTGCGCCGGCTGGGGCAGCGGGGGTGGTCCTGGCCGGCCGCGGTGGTGGCCAGCTCAGTGCTGCGCGGCTCGTACCACCTGTACCAGGGGGTCGGCGGGCTGGTCGGCAACATGGTGATGGGGGCGGTGTTCTGCCTGCTGTACCGGCGCTGGGGGCGGGTGATGCCGCTGGTGGCGGCGCACGCGCTGATCGACACGGTGGCCTTCGTCGGGTACGCGCTGCTCGCCGGGCACGTCAGCTGGCTGCCGACCTCCTGACCTGCGATCCCGGCAGCGACTGGCTGCGCGGCGGGCGGGCCAGCAGGCGCTCGACGTGCCGGCGCTCCAGGCCCTGACCGGGGTCGATCGGCAGCAGCAACCGGTCGCGGCGCCAGAGGGACCGGCGGACCAGCCGGGAGGGGATGACGTCGTCCACCCAGGCGAAGGGGCGGCCCTCGGCGTAGCGCAGCAGCGGGGCCCACTTGCGGGCGGAGAACAGCTCCATCAGCGGGACGCGCGGGTCGCCGGGCTGGGGGACGTCCCCGGTGAAGCGGACGAAGGGGAGCGGGTCCAGGCCGATCGCCGGGGCGATGTGGGTGTTGGCGTGCTCCTCCCAGGTGGTGGCCCAGGCCAGCTCGTACGTTCCGGCGAGTTCGCGCAGCCAGGCGCCGTGCTTGGCGGTGAGCAGGACGGCGTAGCCGAGCAGGGTGTGGGAGTCGAACCCGGCGTCCGGATGTGGACAGACCGGGTTCAGCACCCCGTCGACGTCCAGGAACAGCAGTGGCTTAGGCACCGGTGGTCCCCCCAGGTGGATGGTGTTTCCTACCTGGTCGGACGAACCACGCGTACCGGTGGTTGCTCGTCGGCGGGCGCACGCGGGGCGCACAGGGCGCTCACGGCGCGGGCGCGGGCTCGACGGCGGACACCGGTGCGTCCGGGGTGCTTCGCTGCGGGTCGCGGCGGGAGAGCCGGCGGACCTGCGGGTCGACCAGGACGACGGCGCTGAGCACCAGGCACAGCGCGGCGCAGGCCCAGAGCGCGCCGGACAGGCCGAGCGCGACGGCCGCCGGGCCGGCCAGCGCGGTGCCGACCGGGGCCAGCGAGTAGGAGCCGAGCTCGTCGTACGCGGTGACCCGGGAGAACATCCCCTCCGGTATCTCCTGCTGGAGCGCGACCATCCAGTTGACGGCGAAGACGGTGACGCCCACCCCGGACAGGAACATCGCGGCGATCAGCAGCGGCAGCGGGGCTTCGAGGGCCAGGGCGAGGGCGGGGACGCCGAACAGGAACACGCCCCAGTTGCCGACCAGCAGGATCCGGCGGGGGCGCCAACGCGCCATCAGCAGACCGGTGACCACCAGCCCGACCCCGTAGGCGGACATCGCCAGGCCCCAGGCACCCGCGCCGCCGAGCCGCTCGTCGGCCACGGCCGGCCCGTACACCGACTCGACCGCGTTGATGCAGGCGACCAGGACGGCGAACTGCGACACGATCACCCAGAGCCAGCGGCGGGAGGAGAACTCCCGCCAGCCCTCGCGCAGGTCGCGCAGCATGCTGCCGCCGGAGGGGGCGGGGGCGGACTCGGGCTCCAGGACGAAGCGCAGGGCGGCGGCGACCATGAAGCACAGGGCGTCCAGGGCGAGCACCCAGCCGGGGCCGAAGGCGGCGGTGAGCCCTCCGCCGAGGGCGGCGCCGCCGATCTGCGAGGCGTTCTGGCCCATCCGGAAGACCGAGAAGGCCCGGTTGGCGTGCTCCTGGGGAACGGCCTGCATGATCATGCCGCCGGCGGCCGGGGAGTAGAGGGCGTAACCGGCGCCGCCGGCGGCGGAGAGCACCAGCAGCTGCCACAGCTGGACGTTCCCGGCCAGGACCAGGACGGCCAGGACGGCCTGGGCGGCGGCGCTGAACAGGTTGGCGGCGACCATGATGCGGTGGCGCGGCAGCCGGTCGGCGAGGGTCCCGCCGACCACCAGGAGCAGGACGGTGGGCAGCAGCCGGGCGGCGGTGACGTAGCCGACCTCGGCGGTGGTGCCGCCATTGCCGAGGACGGCGAAGGCGGTGGCGATGGGGGCGCCGGCGTTACCGAGGCCGCTGACCACGGTGGCGGCGGTCTGGATGCGGAAGTTGCGGCTCGCCCAGGCGAGACGGCGGGGGTGTGGGGTCGGCACCCAGTGACTATCGCCGGAGTTCGTACAGGTGTCATCTGGATTTCGGGCCGGTTCCGGCCGGGCGGGGCGTCAGCCCAGGTGCCCCCGGAGGAAGGTGAGGGTGCGCTGCCAGGCGACCCGGGCCTGGAGCGCGTCGTAGGTGCCGAGCGGGTTCTCGTCGTTCATGAAGGCGTGCCCGGCCGGGTAGAAGTGGATCTCGGGGCGGACGTCGGTGGCCTCGCCGATCCGGATCGCGGCCTCGTCCACGGCGGTCATCGGGTTCGAACGGTCGAGTTCGCCGAAGTGGCCGAGGACGTGGGCGGTCAGGCCGCGGTAGTCGAAGTCCGGGTCGGGCGGGAGGCCGTAGAACGGGACCGCGGCGGCGACCCGGTCGCCGGCCCGGGCAGCCAGCACCAGGGCGAAGCCGCCGCCCATGCAGAAGCCGACCGCGCCGACCGCGTCGCCGACCACGCCGTCCAGGGAGAGCAGGAAGTCGACGGCGCCGGAGAGGTCCTCGACGGCCTGCTCGACCGGGAGTTCGCGCTTGAGCCGGGCGGCCTCGGCGCCGTCGTGGGCGGTGGCGCCGCCGAACAGGTCGGGGGCGAGGGCGGTGAACCCCTCGGCGGCGAAGCGGTCGGCCATGTCAGCGATGTGCGAGGTGAGCCCCCACCACTCCTGCACCACCACCAGGCCGGGGCCGACCCCCTGCGGAGGGCGGGCCAGGTACCCGTGCGCGGTGCGGCCGTTGCTCGGGAAGCTGACGTTCTGCCGGGAGCCGCCCTGGTCAGGCATGGTTTCCTCTCGGTGGGTCGGGCCGCGTGCGGCGTGGGTGTGCGGGGGCGGTCGCTCAGCCCATCTCCTCCAGGGCGCGGCCCTTGGTCTCCCTGATGCAGAAGGCCACGAACGGGATGGAGAGCAACGCGAAGGCCGCGTAGATGACGTACGTGGCGGAAAGGTTCCAGTCGGCGAGGTCCGGGAAGCTGACGGTGATCGCCCAGTTGGCGATCCACTGGGCGGAGGCGGCGACCGACAGGGCCAGCGCGCGGATCCGGTTGGGGAACATCTCGCCGAGCAGCACCCAGACCACCACGCCCCAGGAGAAGGCGAAGCAGAGCACGAACACGTGCGCGGCGATCAGGGCGACGGTGGCGTGGGTGTTGTCGAGGGTGGCGGTGTCGCCGGTGCCGCTGCGGTAGGAGAACGCCCAGGCGGCGGTGCCCAGCGCGAGCGCCATGCCGGCGGAGCCCGCCAGGGCCAGCGGCTTGCGGCCGATCCGGTCCACCAGGACCATCGCGATCACCGTGCCGATCACGTTGATGATCGAGGTGGAGAGGCTGATCAGCAGGGAGTTGGACTCGTTGATGCCGACCGACTGCCACAGGAACGACGAGTAGTAGAAGATCACGTTGATGCCGACGAACTGCTGGAACACCGAGGCACCGATGCCGACCCAGACGATCGGCAGCAGGCCGAATCGGCCGCCGAGCAGGTCCTTGAGCCGGGGCTTGTGGGTGGACGCCAGCACCGCGCGGATCTCCGCCACCCGGGTGTCCAGGTCGACGTCCTCGCCCTCTACCTCGACCAGCACCTTGCGGGCCTGCGCCTCGCGGTGGTCGGCGATCAGGTAGCGCGGCGACTCCGGGATGGCCAGCGCCATCAGGCCGTACACCAGGGCGGGGATGGTCTCGACGCCGAGCATCCACTGCCAGGCCTGGATGCCGCCGAGGTGGCCGGTGGACTCGCCGCCGGCGGCCTGGTTGAGCGCCCAGTTGGCGAGCTGGGAGACGGTGATGCCGAGTACGATCGCCATCTGCTGGAAGGACGCGAGCCGGCCCCGGTAGGCGGTGGGGGCGACCTCGGCGATGTAGGTGGGCGCGATCACCGAGGCGATGCCGATCGCGATGCCGCCGACCACGCGCCAGCAGGCGAGCGCCTCGATGTTCGGCGGGAACATCGAGCCGATGCCGCTGGCCGCGAACAGCACGGCGGCCAGCAGCATCGTGCGGACCCGGCCGAAGTGGTCGGCCAGCCGGCCGGCGACCACCGCGCCGAGGGCCGAGCCCAGCAGCGCGATGGCCACCACGAAGGCGGTGGTGCCGTGGCCCACCAAGAAGTGCTTCTGGATGCCGGTCACCGCGCCGTTGATCACGGCGCTGTCGTAACCGAACAGGAAGCCGCCCATCGCGGCGGCCGCCGAGATGAAGATGACGTGCCCGAGGTGGGCCTCGCCGGACGCCCGTTGACTGTGGACTGTGGACACGCGCGCTCCCCGAGGTGGACGGGCCCGATCTGACGGCTGGGCAGGACTCGTCTCACATTCGAGCAGCGCGGCGTTCTACCTGCCTGTGTTGAGGGCCGATCGGGTGATACGGGGTCAGTCGGCGGCGCGCGGCAGGGATGCGCGCCGGGCGCCGGCCGCTCCGGAGGCGCCCCCCGTCCCGGCGCTGCGCCGCTGGTGGCGTCGCAGCAGCTGGGTGCGGGCGGCGGCGTCCTGGTCGCGGCGACGGAGTGGACCGTCGGCGCGGTCGGCGAGCCGGTCGGCGATCGCGTACTGCGCCTCGGCCGGCTTCTTGTCGTCGTACTTGAACTTGGCGCGCACCTCGCGGACCGTCAGGCGGAGCCCGCGCAGGCCGGGCAGCAGCCGGCCGAGCTCGTTCGCGCCGGGGACCACCCGGAAGTCCGGGGTCTCCGGCTGGAAGTGCGCCAGCTGGCGGTTGAGGATCTCCGCCTTGCCCTCGGCGGACTCGACCACCTCGGCGGTGCAGTGGAAGTGGACCGAGGCGTAGTAGCTGGTGGGCGTGCCGGGCTCACCGCGCCAGTGCCCGGGGGCGAAGGCGTAGCCGTCGGTGACCGCCAGGGTGACGTTCGGGTCGGCCCGGACGGCGGCCAGCAGCGGGTTGGGCGCGGCGAGGTGGAGCAGGATCTCGCCGCGCCCGGCGTCCAGCAGGAAGTGCGTCGGGACGAGCACCGGGCCCTCGTCGGGGCCGCCGTTCGCGGCGAGCAGGCCGAAGTCGCGGCCCTCGGCCAGCCAGGCGCGCCATTCGTCCTCGTCGCCGCGGTCCCAGGACCTGATCAGCATCGGGCGGCCTTCCTCAGCGGGGGAAACGGCGCATGTGCGCGGGGAGCGGGACGGTCTCGTCGTACGGCTCGGGGGTGCCGTGCACGGTGGTGACCGGGACGATGCCGGACCAGTGCGGCAGGTCGGCGTCGGCCGGGTCGTCGTTGGCGCCGTCCGAGCGGGTCTTGGCCGAGACCTCGTCCAGCTCCAGCCGGATCACGGCGGTGGCGGCGAGCTCCTTGGGGTTGGCCGGGCGTATCTCGCCGGAGCGGCCGGGGACGACCTGGTCGACCAGGGCGGCCAGCGCGACGTCCAGCTCCTCGGGGTCCGTGACCTGGTACGCGGTGCCGTGGGCGACCACCGAGCGGAAGTTCACCGAGTGGTTGAACGCGGACTTGGTCAGCACCAGGGCGTCGACGTGGGTGACGGTGACGCAGACCTGCATGCCCTGCTCGTCGGAGGCGCCGCGCATCGGGCGGCTGCCCGTGGAGCCGTGGAGGTAGAGCCGGCTGCCGACCCGGGCGAAGACCGTCGGCAGGACGACGGGGGCGCCGTCGGCGACGAAGCCGAGGTGGCAGACGTAGGCCTCGTCGAGGATGGCGTGGATCACCTCCTGCTCCCAGGTGGCGCGGTCCTTGTAGCGGGTGGGGGTGGTGCGCGGGGTCTGGGAGTAGGTGGCGCCACCGGTGTTCGTCGGCGTGGTCGACATGACAACCTCTATGTACTAGTGCATAATCTGCTTTGTGCTAGGAGACTATCCGCTGAAAGGGCGACGCGCCAGCGAAATCGCGGCCCACATCGAACAGGGCGTGAGCAGCGGGCAGCTCGCACCCGGAACCGCGCTGCCCCCGCTGCGCGACCTCGCCGCCGAACTCGGCGTCAACCCCAACACCGTGGCCGCCGCCTACCGGCTGCTGCGCGACCGCGGCGTGATCGAGACGGCCGGCCGCAAGGGCAGCCGGATCCTCCCCAGGCCCGCCCTCACCCCCCGCGACCAGATCCGCATCCCCGTCCCCGCCCAGGCCCGCGACCTGTCCACCGGCAACCCCGACCCGGCCCTGCTGCCCGACCTCGGCCCGGCCCTCGCGGCCGCCGCCGAGGCCCTCCGGGTCGAGCCCGTGCTGTACGGACACCCGCGGATCGACGCCGGACTGCTCGAACTCGCCCGCGCCTCCTTCGAGGCCGACGGGCTGCACGGCCCGATCGCCGTGGCCTCCGGGGCGCTGGACACCGTCGAGCGCGCCCTCGGCGCCTGGCTGCGCCCCGGCGACGCGGTGGCGGTCGAGGACCCGGGCTGGGGCAGCCTGCTCGACCTGCTGCCCGCGATGGGGCTGCGGCCCGAGCCGGTCCGGCTGGACGACGAGGGCCTGTTGCCGGACTCGCTGGCCGCGGCGCTGGCCGAGGGCGCCCGCGCGGTGGTGGTGACCAGTCGGGCGCAGAACCCGACCGGCGCGGCGCTCACGGCCCGCCGGGCCGCGGCGCTGCGGGCCGTCCTGGCCGGCCACCCCGGGGCGCTGCTGATCGAGGACGACCACGGGCACGGCATGGTCGACCAGCCGTACCACCCGCTGGTCGGCGCGGGATCGCGGCACTGGGCCGTGGTGCGCTCGGCCGCCAAGGCGTACGGGCCGGACCTGCGGTTGTCGGTCATGGTCGGTGACGAGGAGACGGTCGGACGGGTGGCCGGGCGGCTGCGGCTGGGCGCGGGCTGGGTCAGCCACCTGCTGCAGCGCACCGTCGCCGAGCTGTGGCGCGCCGACGCGGCGCCGGCCGCGAGCCTGGCCGCCACCTACCGGGCGCGCCGGGACGCGCTGCTGGGCGAGTTGGCGGCGCGCGGCATCGAGGCCCACGGGGAGAGCGGGCTGAACGTCTGGGTGCCGGTGCCGGACGAGACCTCGGCGCTGGCGGCACTGGTGCAGCGCGGGTGGGTGGCGGCGCCCGGGGCGCGGTACCGGATCCAGTCGCCGCCCGGGCTGCGGTTCACCACGGCGCGGCTGGAGGCCGCCGAGGCGCGGCGGTTGGCGGAGGACCTGGCGGAGGTGCTGGGCTCGGGCGGGGGAGGGTCCCGGCTGGTGTGAGCGGGGTGGCCCGGGGCGCGGGCTGGCCCGAACCCGCTGGTAAACAAATGCTTTCGCTGACGGACGGGCGTTGACGGATGCGCGCGCTTCGGCGCCCCGCCGCGGTGTTTCTCCGCGGCGGGGCGCCGAAGTGCCGTGCTCCGCTCAGCCCTTGGCCAGCAGGGACTGGGCGTGGGCGCGAACCTGATCCCTCGTCAGATAGGAGTCGGTGTACTCGAAGTCCTGCAGTCGGGCCGGCTGGCGGGCGAGGAAGCCGATGCGGACGAAGTCGTCCCCGGCGGTCGCGTTCATCAGCCAGTTGGCGCCCACCCGGAGCTTGGCCACATTGGTGCGCATCGCCATCAGGTGGTAGCCGCGGGCCACCAACTGGGCGGGAACGCCGCGCAGTTCGACGCCGATCGGCTTGGAGACCGCGTCCTTGCCGCCGAGGTCGACCACCAGGCCCAGGTCCTTGTGGTAGTACGGCTCCAGGGGCTGGTTGCGGAGCGAGGCGATCACGTTGTCGGCCACCGCGCGGCCCTGGCGGGCCGAGTGCTGGGCGGTGGGCGGGCAGACCGCGCCGTCGCCCTTGGCGAGGTCCGGGACGGCGGCCGCGTCACCGAGCGCGAACACGCCCTCGAACTGCGGCACCCGCATCTCCGCCGTCACGGCGAGCCGGCCGCGGACCGTCTCCGCGTCCAGGGTGCCGATCAGCGGGCTCGCGGCCACGCCGGCGGTCCAGATCAGGGTGCGGCAGGGGAGCACCCGGCCGTCGGTGAACTTGACCGTCTCGGCGCCCACTTCGGCCACCGAGACGCCCAACGACACCTCGATGCCGCGCTCCCGCAGCACCTCCAGGGCGGCGGTGCCCAGCGCGTCGCCGAGCTCCGGCATCAGCTTGGGGGCGATGTCGATCAGGTGCCACTTGATCTGGCGGGCGTCCAGGCGCGGGTAGCGGCGGGCGGCGGCGGTGGTGAGGCGCTGCAGGCAGGCGGCCGTCTCGGTGCCCGCGTAGCCGCCGCCGACCACCACGAACTGCAGCCGGGACTCGCGCTCCCGCTGGTCCAGGGTGGCCGAGGCGAGGTCGAGTTGGGCGATCACGTGGTCGCGGACGTAGGCCGCCTCGGCGAGCGTCTTCATGCCGCGGGCGTAGTCGGTGAGGCCGGGGATGTCGAAGGTGCGGGTGACGCTGCCGGGGGCGAGCACCAGGACGTCGTACTTCTGGGCGATCACCTCGTCGGTGACCTTGCGGACCACGCACACCTTGGAGGCCGGGTCCACGCCGATGGCGCCGCCCGGGACGATGTGGGTGCGGCGCAGGCTCCGGCGCAGGGACACGGCCACGGACTGCGGGGAGAGGACGCCGGCGGCGACGTGGGGGAGGAGGGGGAGGTAGAGCTGGTAGCTGAACGGCGTGACCAGCGAGATCTCGGCCTCCGACGGCGAGAGCTTGCGTTCGAGGCGGCGGGCGCACTCCAGGCCTGCGAAGCCGCCGCCCACGATCAGGATCCGAGGTCGTTCCATCGCTCATCCCTTTGTCATGCGGGTCGTACCGGAAGGTCCCCATTACTGTCCGCCACACTCGCACGGAGCAGCGGGGGCTGCCACCGGGGCGGGGCGGAAGGGGTCAGAGGGGCGGGGGAGGCGGCCGGCACCGATAAGCTGTCGGCGTGCTCCCCGAGGTGACGGCGGTCCGGTATGTGACGCCACTGCGAGAAGGCGGCTCGATGCCGGGCCTGGTCGAGGCCGACGACCGGCGGCTCTACGCCCTGAAATGGGTCGGCGCGGCGCAGGGCCGGAAGGCGTTGGTCGCGGAGGTGCTGGCCGGGGAGCTGGGGCGGCGGCTCGGGCTGCCGGTGCCGGAGCTGGTGACCGTCGACCTGGACCCGGTGCTCGCGCGCAGCGAGCCGGACCACCAGATCCAGGACCAGATGCGCGCCAGCGGAGGGACCAACCTCGGGATGGCCTTCGTCAGCGGCGCGCTCAACTTCGACCCGCTGTGCTTCGAGGTGGACCCGGAACTCGCCGGGCAGGTGCTCTGGTTCGATGCGCTGATCGGCAATGTCGACCGGTCCTGGCGCAACCCCAACCTGCTGGTGGCGACGGGCGGTCTGCGGCTGATCGACCACGGCGCGAGCCTGATCTTCCACCACAACTGGCCCAGTGCCGCCAGCTGGGTGCGCCGCCCGTACGACGCGTCCGACCATGCGCTGCTGCGGGCCCAGCCCGACCTGGCGGCGGCGGACAAGGCGCTCGCGCCGCTCGCGGAGGCGGCGGTGGAGGCGGCCGTGGCGCAGATTCCCGAGGTGTGGCTGGCGGACGAGTTCGGCTTCGACTCGCCCGAGGACGTGCGCGCCGCGTACCGCGCCCAGCTGACCGAGCGACTGGCCGGTCCGCGTGACTGGCTGCCGGAGGTGCCCGCATGACCGAGCCGCTGTCGGCCGCGTTGCCGGCCGTCGTCGAGCTGTACGACTACGAGTACGCCGTGATCCGGGCGGTGCCGCGGGTCGAGCGGGGCGAGTGCGTCAACGTCGGGGTGCTGCTGTACTGCCGGCAGAGCGCGCACCTGGCGGCGCGCACCCATCTGGACCAGGCCCGGTTGCTGGCGCTGGACCCGGTGGCGGACGTGCAGGGGGTGCGGCGGGCGCTGCAGGGGATCGAGGCGGTCTGCATGGGCGGGCCGCAGGCCGGTCCGGCGGCTTCGGACAGCCCAGGGCAGCGGTTCCGCTGGCTGACCGCGCCGCGCAGCGCGATCGTCCAACCGGGGCCGGTGCACACCGGGCTGACCGCTGACGCGGATGTCGAGCTGCGGCGGCTGTTCGACCAGCTGGTGCTCTGAGCGTTCTCCGAACGGTGTAAGTGTGAGGTGGCTCGCGGACGGTTGCCGTGGTCAAAGCTTGAGTTACTGAAGCACTCGGTCGTACGCTGGCCCCATGGGTTCGACCTCGACGACGACCGTACCGACCAACGCCGAGCTGATGGAGGCGTTGGCCGCCGTCGGCGCCGCGTACTTCCAGGACTTCGCGGCGGCCGCGGCCCGGCACGGGCTGTCCTCCTCGCAGGCCAAGGCGCTGGGCGCGGTGCAGGAACCGGTGCCGATGCGGGCGCTGGCCGGGCGGCTGGGCTGCGACGCGTCGAACGTGACCGGGATCGTGGACCGGCTGGAGTCGCTGGGCCTGGCCAACCGGGAGGCGGCCGCCGGTGACCGCCGGGTGAAGATCGTGGTGATCACGGCCGAGGGCCGGGACATCCTGAGCCGCATCCGCAGCGAGATGGCCCGCACCCACCAGGCCTTCGAGGCGATGACCGACGAGCAGCGGATCGCCCTGCATTCGATCTGCGGGCAGGTCCTGCCGGTGCTGGCCGGCCGGGCGGGCGGCGCGCAGCAGTAGCGGGCCGCCCGCCCGGGGTGTTCAGAGCGCCCCGGCGAGTTCCGGTGGCAGCGGCCGGTGGTGCAGCAGGGTGAGCGTGCGGGTGGCGCGGGTGAGCGCGACGTACAGGTCCCGCGGGGCCAGTGCGGCCGGCTCGACCACCACGACGTTGTCGAACTCCAGGCCCTTGGCCGCCGTGACGGTCAGCGCGCCCAGGGCCGCGGCCGTCCCGTCTGGCGCGATCACGCCCAAGGTGCCCACGGGCGTGGGCAGTTCGGCCAGTGCGGCGGCGAAGTCGCCGTCCGGAACGGGGAGGGCGCGCGGCCGTTCGGTGCCCGGGCGGACGGACTCGGGCGGCTGCTGTCCGGGAGCGGCGGTGCGCAGCACGGCGGCGGCGAGGGCCATGATCGGCTCCGGCGTCCGGTAGTTCACGGTGAGCCGCTCCTCGCGCCAGCGGCCGGGCAGGTGCGGGTCGAGCATCTGGGCCCAACTGCGGGCGCCGGCCGGTGATCCGGTCTGGGCGAGATCGCCGACGACGGTGAGCGATTTGGTCGGGATGCGGCGCAGGACGGTGCGCCAGGCCATCGCGGAGAGCTCCTGGGCCTCGTCCACCACGACGTGGCCGTACGCCCAGGTTCGGTCGGCGCCGGCGCGTTCGGCGGTGGAGCGGTACGGGCCGTCGTCGTGGAACCGCCCGGCCAGTGCGGCGGCGTCCAGCAGGGCGTCGTCGGTCTGCCCGGTGATGGTCAACACGCCCTGGGCGAAGGCGAGTTCGTCTGGGTCCTCGGTCTCGGTCCGGCCTGTCGGGCGGAGTTCGCCGAGGAGTTGGGCGGCCTCGTCCAGCAGCGGGACGTCCTCGACCGTCCAGGGCGAGCCGGGCGGGCGGAGCAGGGCCGCGGCGTGCTCGGGGGCGACTTCGGCGAGCAACTCCCTTTCGGTGAGCAGCCGTTCGACGAGTTGCTGCGGGGTGAGGGCGGGCCAGAGCGGGTCGAGCGCGGCGCGGACGTCCTCCCGGGCCCACAGCTCGCGCGGGGCGTAGTGCGCCTCCTCCTCGTCGTACGGGCGGCCGAGGGAGAGGGCCTGGGCGATGGCCAGGGCGTCCAGCAGGGTGCGCAGGTAGTGGGCGCGGGCCCGGTTGTGCGGCGCCCGCAGGCCGCGGGCGGCGTCCAGGGCCTGGGCGCAGGCGCGGGCGGAGACGCGCAGCCCGTCGCCCAGGTCGATGCCCCTGGCGGGCGCCGACTGGTGGGCGGCGACGGCGCGTCGGAGCACCTCGGCCATCCACGGTCCGCCCTTGGCGACGGCCGTGGCGGGGGCGTCCGTGCGGGTCGTGGTGACGTCGGGGAAGAGTTCGCCGACCGTGCGCAGCACCACCTCGGTCTCGCCGAGGGCGGGCAGCACCTCCTCGATGTAGCGCAGGAATCCCGCGGTGGGGCCGATGACCAGCACGCCGCGGCGCTCCAGCGCGGCGCGGTGGGTGAACAGCAGGTAGGCGGCGCGGTGCAGGGCGGCGAGGGTCTTGCCCGTCCCGGGCCCGCCCTGGACGACCAGGGCGCCGGGCAGCGGGGAGCGGATCACCCGGTCCTGCTCGGCCTGGATGGTGGCGACGGCGGTGCCCATCCGGCCGGTGCGCTCGCGGGCGAGCGCGGCGAGCAGCGCGGCCTCGCCGACCAGGGCGCGGCGGCCGGACTCGTCCAGCCCGGCGAGGTCGAGCGCCTCGTCGTCCAGGCCGATGACGGTTCGGCCCTCGGTGTGCAGGTGGCGGCGGCGGACCACGGTGCCCGGGTGGGCGGGGGTCGCGGTGTAGAACGGGCGAGCGGCGGGGGTGCGCCAGTCGAGCAGCAGCGGTTCGTACGCCTCGTCGGTCAGGCCGGTGCGGCCGATGTAGTGGACGGTGCCGTCGCGCTCGTCGAGGCGGCCGAAGCAGAGGCCTCGTTCCACCGCGTCGAGCCGGGCGGCGTGGCGGGCGGCCTCGCGGGCGCGGACCTCGCGCTCCAGCCGGGCCTGGTGGGTGCCGCCTGCCGCTGCGTCGTGGTGGGCGCCGTCGCTGGTGCGGCGGGCCCGTTCCCGGGCGGAGTCCAGCTGGGTGTAGAGCCGGTCGAGGTGGGCCTGTTCGGTGCGCAGCGCTTCGGAGAGCGCGCGGTCGGAGTTCGACGCTGTCGCTGGAGTTCCGTTCATCGGTGTGGTATACTTGCGGTGAGGAGTTTGTGAGTCGCTTTCCGATAGGCGTTGAACCGGCTCAGCGTACCCCATCCGCCGACGTTCGGCGTGACCTCGGCTGTTAGGCTTGCGAAGCGTGAGCGCGAAGCCCCAGATCCCCAATGTCCTGGCCTCCCGGTACGCCTCGGCGACCCTGGCCCAGCTGTGGTCCCCCGAGCACAAGGTGGTCCTCGAGCGCCACCTGTGGCTCGCCGTCCTGAAGGCCCAGCAGGACCTCGGTGTCGAGGTGCCCGCGAACGCCGTCACCGACTACGAGCGGGTGATCGACCAGGTCGACCTCGGCTCGATCGCCGCCCGTGAGCGGATCACCCGCCACGACGTGAAGGCCCGGATCGAGGAGTTCAGCGAGCTCGCCGGCCACGAGCAGATCCACAAGGGCATGACCTCCCGGGATCTGACCGAGAACGTCGAGCAGCTGCAGATCCGTCAGTCCCTGGAGCACGTCCGGGACCGTACGGTCGCCGTCCTGGTGCGCCTGGCCGGCCTGGCCGCGCAGCACTCCGAGCTGGTCATGGCCGGCCGCTCGCACAACGTGGCCGCGCAGGCCACCACCCTGGGCAAGCGCTTCGCGTCGATCACCGACGAGCTGCTGGTCGCCTTCCGCCGCCTGGAGGAGCTGATCGCCCGCTACCCGCTGCGCGGGATCAAGGGCCCGGTCGGCACCGCCCAGGACATGCTGGACCTGCTGGGTGGGGGCAGCCAGGGAACTGCGAAGCTGGCGGACCTCGAGCGCCGGGTCGCCGGGCACCTCGGCTTCGACAACGTGCTGACCAGCGTCGGCCAGGTCTACCCCCGCTCGCTGGACTTCGAGGTGCTCACCGCCCTCGTCCAGCTGGCCGCCGCGCCGTCCAGCCTGGCCAAGACCATCCGCCTGATGGCCGGCCACGAGCTGGTGACGGAGGGCTTCAAGGAGGGCCAGGTCGGCTCCTCCGCGATGCCGCACAAGATGAACACCCGCTCCTGCGAGCGCGTCAACGGTCTGGCCGTCATCCTGCGCGGTTACGCCTCGATGACCGGCGAGCTGGCCGGCGACCAGTGGAACGAGGGTGACGTCTCCTGCTCGGTGGTGCGTCGGGTCGCGCTGCCGGACGCCTTCTTCGCCTTCGACGGCCTGCTGGAGACCTTCCTGACCGTCCTGGACGAGTTCGGCGCCTTCCCGGCCGTGGTCGAGGCCGAGCTGGACCGGTACCTGCCGTTCCTGGCCACCACCAAGGTGCTGATGGGCGCGGTGCGCGCGGGCGTCGGCCGGGAGACCGGCCACGAGGTCATCAAGGAGCACGCCGTCGCCTCCGCGCTGGCGATGCGCGCGGGCGCCCGGGAGAACGAGCTGCTGGACCGCCTCGCGGCCGACGAGCGGATCCCGCTGGACCGGGCCGCGCTGGACGCGCTGCTGGCCGACAAGCTGTCCTTCACCGGGGCGGCCGGGGCGCAGGTCGCCGAGGTCGTCCGCCGGGTGGAGGCCGTCGCGGCGGCCTACCCGGAGGCGGCCAAGTACGCGCCGGCCGACATCCTCTAGTAGGAGCAGTCTCTGACGGAGCCTCAGTTCTCCGACGAGGGCTCTGCCGCCGTTCCGGTGGCGGGGCCCTCGGGCGTCCGGGAGTGGCCGGGGTCGAACGGCGGGGTGGTGGTCGAGCACGGCCAGTCGCAGTTCGGCTCGGCCACCGGCTGCTCCTCGGGCGCGAGCACGTTGCCCCGGACGGTGACGGCGGCGATCAGCCCGCCGCCGGCCAGCAGGCCCGCGCAGATCAGCATCGCGGTGTGGAAGGCGGAGTCCACCGAGGAGGGCACCCGGTAGGCGTTGCCGCTCAGCCCGGCCATCGCCGGGAGGGCGGCCACCGCGAGCAGGCCGGCCGCCCGGGCGGCGGCGTTGTTGACGCCGCTGGCGATTCCCGCGTGCCGCACCTCGACGGCGGCCAGCACGGTGGCGGTCAGCGGCGCGACCAGCAGCGTCATCCCCGAGCCCATCACCGCGACCGCGGGCAGCACGTCCACCCAGTAGGAGGAGCCCGGGCCGGTGCGCAGCATCAGCAGCACCCCGGCGGCGCACAGCAGCGGGCCGACGGTGAGCGGGATGCGCGGGCCGATCCGCTTGCCGAGGCGCCCGGCGCGCGCGGACAGGGTCAGCATCAGCAGCGTGATCGGCACCAGTGCGAAGCCGGAGACCAGCGGTGAGAAGCCGGAGACGATCTGCAGCTGCACCACCAGCAGGAAGAACACCCCGCTGAACGCCGCGTAGACGCACAGGGTGACCAGGTTCACGGCGGTGAACAGCCGGGAGGAGAACAGTCCGAGCGGCAGCATCGGATCGGGCGCCCGCCGTTCGACGGCCACGAAGGCGGCGGCGAGCAGCAGGCCGAGCGCGCCGCTGACCCACACGCCGGGGGACAGGCCCTCCCCGGCGGCGGTGAGCGCGTAGGTGATCGCGCCGAGGGCGAGCGCGGCGAGCAGGGCGCCGGACACGTCGAAGCGGCCGGTGGCGGACTCGTCCCGGCTCTCCGGGACGTATCGGGAGGTGACCGCGATCACCGCGGCGGCCAGCGGCAGGTTCAGCAGGAAGATCCAGCGCCAGCCGGGCCCGTCCACCAGCCAGCCGCCGAGGAAGGGGCCGACGGCCGCGGACACCCCGCCCAGACCGGACCACAGGCCCACCGCGGCCGAGCGGTCTTCAGGGCGGAAGACGGCCTGGAGCATGGCGAGCGAGCCCGGGGTGAGCAGTGCGCCGCCGATGCCCTGGACGGCGCGGGCGGCGATCAGCACGTGGATGGTCGGGGCGGCGGCGCAGGCCGCGGAGGCGGCGGCGAACCAGACCACGCCGATCAGGAAGACCTTGCGCCGCCCGTAGCGGTCGCCGAGTGCGCCGCCGAGCAGGATCAGGCCCGCCAGGGTGAGCAGGTAGGCGTTCAGGGTCCATTGCAGGGAGGCGAGGGAGGCGCCGAGGTCGGTGCCGATCCGGGGCAGGGCGACGTTCACCACGGTGCCGTCGAGCATCGCCATGCTGGAGCCGAGCACCGTCGCGAGCAGTACCCAGCGTCCCTGCGCGGTGCCCAGGCGCAGGGAGCCGGCGTCAGAGGTGGCCACGGCCCGATCCTGCGCCCGCCGGGGCGTACGTGACAAGGGTCACCGGGCGGGTGTGTCGGTCGGCTACGGTGCGTGAACGGACGGTCCCGCAGGGGTCCCGCGATGGGCGCAGAGTCGTGGATCAGTGGCGGGGGGTGAATGGATTGTGTACTTACCGTGCGGCGGATCATCCGGAGGGTGACCGCGTTCCGGGGGTTGGTTGCCGGTTCAAGAGATCGACATTGCTTCACCCGAACGGATGAGTTTTAGTTCAGCGACCGCCCGGCCAGTCCGGACGGATCCGCCGGGTGGAACGCCGAGTCCTGCCGCTGCCCGGTGGTTCGAACTGAACTCTGTACGGCAGGAGCGGGGGACCCACAGGTAAGTCGCCGGACCGGAGTTCGCGCTTTTCGGAGCGCGGACGTCCAGGACCGGCTTGGGGTGAAGCCGCGCATGCGGCCGGGCAACTCCAGCCCGAACCCGACAGCTCACCTCGCAGGCGTCGGAGAGGAAAGTTCCATGCCTGCACAGGCTCGTCGTATCGCCCTGCCCCGTGCCGCCCGCATCGGCATCGCCACCGCCGTCACCGGCGTCTCCTTCGTCCTGCCGCTGGTGAGCGCGATGAGCGCCCAGGCACACACCGCTCCGGCCGCTTCGCACGCTGCTGCTCCCTCGGTGGCTGCCGCGTCCTCGACCATTGCCCACGAGAGCTACCGCGTCGTCAGCGGCGACTCCCTGTCCCAGATCGCCGACGTCAAGCACGTCGACGGCGGCTGGCACGCGCTGTACGAGCAGAACCGCTCGGTGGTCGGTGCCGACCCGAACCTGATCTTCCCCGGTCAGCAGCTGGCCCTGGCGGGTCACGCCGCTGACGCCGCGAAGCCGGCCGCTCCGGCGAAGCCGTCCGCGCCGGTCACCCAGGACGCCTCCGCCGCGGCGAACGCCCAGGTGCAGGTCCAGACCGAGGCAGCCAAGCCGGGCGCCCAGCTGCAGACCCAGGTGCAGACCGCCGCCCCGGCCCAGGTCGTCACCGCCGCCCCGGTCGCCGCGACCGCCGGCTACGTCGCCCCGCTCGCCAAGCCGGTGCTGGGCGAGGCCTACGGCGTGGCCGGCTCGATGTGGGCCTCCGGCCACCACACCGGCCAGGACTTCATCGCCTCCACCGGCACCCCGGTGCGCGCCGTCGCCAACGGCGTCGTGGTGAAGGCCGACAACGGCGGCGCCTACGGCAACGAGGTCGAGATCAAGCTCGCCGACGGCAAGTACGCGCAGTACGCGCACCTCTCCGTGATCGGCGTGAAGGTCGGTCAGAACGTGACCGTCGGCCAGCAGCTCGGCCTCTCCGGTGCCACCGGCAACGTGACCGGCCCGCACCTGCACTTCGAGATCCGCACCGGTCCGGAGTACGGCTCGGACATCAACCCGGTCGCCTACCTGCGGGCGCACGGCGTCGCGCTCTGATCCTCAGGGTCCTCCCGCGGGTCCTCCGCGGGTCCTTCTGAACCACCGCTGATGCGGGGCGAATCGACCGCCCGGGATGGTCATGTCGGGTGACCGCTCGACCGGGTGATCGCCGCACCAGTGGACCTGGGCGCGGGACACGCCCACGGCCGGCCCGGCCGCGCGAGACACACCTCTCGTGCGGCCCGGGCCGGCCACTGCCGTTTCCCGCCCTTTCCGGTCCGCCGCGTGTTCGCTGCTGGTGGTCAACCGGGGAGCTGCGGCCGGGGCGGCGGCGGGCACCCTGCTGTTCCGGCTGATCCCGTACCTGGTGATCGGGATGTTCCTGGGCGGGGTGGTGACGGCGCTGGTGCTGCGGCGCCGGCGGCCGGAGCTGTACGCGCGGATGGGGCGGATCGTGCTGGAGGACGCGGCGGAGCGTGACTAGGCGGGACTTGCGCGCCGCTAGCCGCGGTGGGCCGGCAGGCCGTACTGGGCGGCGGTGAGCAGCTCGTGCATCCGGTGGCCGAAGTCCTCGGTGTCGCAGGCGGGTTCGGGGAAGACCAGGCGGACGTCACGGTGGCCGTGCGAGTGGTCCAGGCGCAGCACCAGGCCGTGGCGGTCCAGGGCGAGCGGGCGGACGGCCGGGTGGTGGGTCAGCAGGGCCGGATCGAGCAGGCCGGCGAGCAGGTCGAGGGCGTCGGCGTGGTCGTCGGCCAGGTGGGTGAGCAGTGCCGCCTCGTGGCGGGCCAGCGGGTCCGGGGTGGCGAGGGCGAGGTCGGCGGCGGTGAGCGCGCCGGTGCCGTACGGGGTGGCGAGCACGGCGTGGGCGATGTCCACCCGCAGATGGACGCTCAGGCCGTCGTCGGCGAGGTGGGCCAGGTGCAGCCGGCCGGCCAGGGTGAGCCGGGCGCGGACGCGGTCGCGGACGGCGACGGGGGACACGTCGGTGACGTCGAGCACGACGGCCAGGCCGTCGGTGGCGCCGGCGGCGGCCGCGGTGAGCGGGGCGTCCAGCGGGGCGCGCAGGCGCAGCCGGGAGCCGTGGACGGAGACCGGGGTGTCCAGGTCGTGGTGCTCGCCGAGGGCGCGGACGGTGAGTGAGGAGGTCGCGCTGAGCAGGCTGTGGACCCGGTCGGCGGTGGTGGGCTCGGGCACCTCGGCGTCTCCGGTGGGAATGCTCATGGACGGACCTCCCTGTAGTTAGGTGAGCCTAACCTAATATTCGCGCAGGGGTGTGGCAAGTGGCGAGGGCCCGGGCGCCGTGGTGGCGTCCGGGTCCTCGGGGGTGCTGCCGCGTCAGGCGACGACGGCCTGGGCGTCGATCTCCACCAGCATGGGCTCCTGGGGGAGTTCGACGAAGACGGTGGTGCGGCAGGGCTTCACCCCGCCCGGCTCGATGTTCTCCTCGATGAACTCGGCGTAGACCTCGTTCATCAGCGGGAAGTCGGCGCGCTTGGTGAGGTAGACGCGGAACATCACCACGTCCTCGATGGTGGCGCCGCCGGCCTCGACGATGGCCTTGACGTTCTCCAGGGTGCGGCGGGTCTGGGTCTTCACGTCGCCGTGGTGGAGGTACTCGCCGGTCGCCGGGTCCTGCGGGCCCTGGCCGGAGACCTGCAGGATCGGGCCCTTGCGGACGCCCTGGGAGAACATCCAGGCGGGGGCGGGGGCGCCGTCGGTGCGGATCTCGAGCTTGCCGGAGGAGGCGGGGGGCATGGGGCTCCTTGTCATTCTATGACGGTACGTCAGTTGTGGTCGGGGCGGCCGCAGTCGGCCGAGACTGCGCGGGTGGTGGCGAGCAGCTGCGGGAGGAGGTCCAGCACCTGCTCGTACGGGAGGACGACGTCGGGGACGGAGATGGAGGCGGCGGCGACGACCCGGCCGCTGGCGTCCCGGATCGGGGCGGCGACGCAGTTGATGAAGGCCTCGTGCTCGGCGTGGTCCTGGGCCCAGCCCTGGGTGGCCACCTTCTCCAGCTCGGCGAGCAGCGCCTCGGGCGTGGTGAGGGTGCGTTCGGTGTGCGGGGTGAAGTCGATCCCGGCCACCACCCGGCGGCGCTCGGGCAGCGGGAGATCGGCCAGCAGCACCTTGGAGACGGCGGCGCTGTGCAGGGCGGCGCGCAGGCCGATCCGGGAGTACATCCTGACCGGGTGGCGGGAGTCGAACTTGTCGATGTAGACCACCTCGCCGCCCTCGTAGGCCGCAAGGTGCACGGTCTGGCCGGTGGCGGAGTTCAGCTCGGCGAGGTGCGGGGCGGCGATCCGGCGGATGCCGCGCTGCTCCAGGGCGAGGCCGGAAAGGGCGAACAGGCCCGCGCCGAGGTGGTAGCGGTAGGCCGCGTCGCGGTAGACGAACCGTTCCTCCTCAAGGCTCTGGAGCAGTCGGAGCACGGTGGTCTTGTGCACGCCGAGGACCTCGGCCAGCTGGTCGAGGGAGCGCTCGCCCTCGCCGAGCTGGGCGAGGATGCGCAGTGCGCGGGAGACGGTCTGGCTCATCGGGCTCGGGCTCCGGTCGGGTGACTGCGGTTCGTGCTCATTGTGCCCGGGCCGCATCGGCTGGTGTCCCGGACCGGGGCCCGGCCTGTGCCGAGATGCGGACCCGCCCGGAGGGCAGGGCCGGGGAGGTGATGCCCTCGGTGGTGACCCGGGTGGTGGCCCAGTCGGCCGGGGAGGCGTCGAGCAGCGCGGACACCACCGGGGCGGGCGGCAGCTCGGCCTGGTCGCCGTGGCCGGTCAGCGCGCAGGCCGCGCCCAGGTGGCCGAGCCGCAGCCGTCTGCGCTGGTCCAGGCCGCGGACGGTGCCGGCCAGGTAGCCGGCCGCGAAGGCGTCGCCCGCGCCGGTGGCCTCCACCACCTCGACGGCCAGGGCCGGTTCGGCGACCGCAGTGCCGTCCCGCTCCAGGGCGGTGACCACCTGGGCCGCGTCCTTGACCACCACGGTGGCGGGAGAGGGGAAGCGGCGGCGCAGCGCGGCGAGCAGTCGGCGGCCGAAGCCGTCGTCACCGACCCGGCTGATCCAGGCGGTCGGCACGCCGAGCGCGGCCAGCGCCCCGGCCACGTTGGACTCCGCGCCGCCGACGGACAGTCGGAAGTTCTCCACGGCCTCCAGGGGGCCCGGGCGGTCGGGCAGCAGGACGGCCATCGACTCGCCCACGCACACGGCCGTCGGGGGAGGACCGGCGCGATCGGGCCCCGGGGTGTCCTGTCGCGGCATCTGCGGGGCTCCTCGTGGCAGTCGGTTCCGTTGACCGTGATCCGGCGCCGATGCTAGAACCGTGTTGCCAGCATGTGCAACCCTCGTTGCATATGTTGCAACATGGCGGATGGAGGAAGACGGTGGAGCAGACCTTCGCAGGCGACGGTGGCCCGGTGGGCGGCGGTGCCTTCGCGAGCAGTGCGGCCGGGCCCGGGATCGCCGAGGGGGCGGTGGCGGCCCTGGCCGACGAGACCCTCGACTGGCGGTTCAAGGCCGCCCCGCCGGAGAGTTGGGGGCACACCGTCCGCGACTGGCTCGCCACCGGGCCCACCCTCTCCTCGCTCGGCACCCCGCTGCTCACCCTCGACGGCGCCGCGCTCGACCACAACGTCCGCACCATGGCCGACTGGTGCGCCAAGGCGGGCGTCGCCCTCGCCCCGCACGGCAAGACCACCATGGCGCCCGAACTCTGGCAGGCCCAACTTGCCGCCGGCAGCCACGGCATCACCCTCGCCAACCTGCCGCAGGTGCGGGTCGCCCGCGCCTTCGGCGTCCAGCGGATCCTGCTCGCCAACACCCTGCTCGACCCGGCCGGACTCGCCTGGCTCGCCGCCGAACTGGCCGCGGACCCGGGCTTCGCCTTCCTCTGCTGGACCGACTCCACCGAGGGCGTACGGCTGATGGACGAGGCGCTGCGCGCCGCCGGGGCCGAACGGCCGGTCGAGGTGCTGGTCGAACTCGGCGGCCCGGGCGGGCGGACCGGCGCGCGCGGCGTGGACGCGGCCGTCGAGGTCGCCGCCGCCGTGCTGCGCGCGCCCACCCTGCGGCTGGCCGGCGTCGGCGGCTACGAGGGCGCCCTCGCACACGACGCCACAGCCGAGGGGCTGGCCACCGTACGCGGCTACCTGAAGGCGCTCGGCGAGCTGCACGGCCGCCTCGCCGGCGCCTACCCGGACGGCGTGCCACCGGTGGTGTCGGCCGGCGGCAGCGCCTACTTCGACCTGGTGGTCGAGGAGTTGGCCGCCCTGCCGGAGGCGCTGGTGGTGCTGCGCTCCGGCGCGTACATCGCCCACGACGACGGCTTCTACCGGGGCATCTCGCCGCTCGCCCGGGGCGGCGGGGACACCCCGTTCCGCGGCGCGCTGCACGGCTGGGCCCGGGTGGCCTCCCGGCCGGAGCCGCAACTGGCGCTGCTGGACGCGGGAAAGCGCGACCTGCCCTTCGACGACGGCCTGCCCGAGCCGCAACGGGTCCGCGGCGGAGCGGAGTTGGCGGGTACGGCGGCGCGGATCACCGCGCTCAACGACCAGCACGCCTTCCTCCGCGAGGCGGGCGACCTCGCGCCGCTCGGCGCGGTGCTGCGGCTCGGCGTCTCGCACCCGTGCACGGCCTTCGACAAGTGGACGGCGATCCCGGTGCTGGACTCCGCGGACGCGGCCGAGCCGAAGATCACCGGGCTGGTCAGGACGTTCTTCTGATGGCGGAGGGGGAGAGACCCGCGGCGGGAGCAACGGTCTTCAAGGAGGCGACGGTCTTCAAGGGGGCGACGGTCGTCGACGGAACCGGCGCCGAGCGCTACCGCGCGGACGTACGGATCGCCGACGGGCTGATCGCCGAGATCGGCGCGGGCCTGGACGGGCCGTCGACGGTGGACGCCGACGGGCTGGTGCTCACCCCCGGCTTCATCGACATGCACGCCCACTCCGACCTCGCCCTGCTGCTCGAACCCGAGCACCCGGTCAAGGTCACCCAGGGCGTCACCTGCGAGGTCCTCGGCCAGGACGGCCTGTCCTACGCCCCGGTGGACGACGCCACCCTGCCCGCGCTGCGCCGCCAACTGGCGGGCTGGAACGGCGATCCGGCGGACTTCGACTGGGACTGGCACGACGTCGCCGGCTACCTGGACCGGATCGACCGCACCGGGCCCGCCGTCAACGCCTGCTACCTGGTCCCGCACGGCTCGCTGCGGATGCTCGTCATGGGCTGGCAGAACCGCCCGCCCACACCGGCCGAACTCGACCGGATGCGGAAGGAGTTGGCGAAGAGCCTGCAGGACGGCGCGGTCGGCATGTCCAGCGGCCTCAGCTACACCCCCGGGATGTACGCGGACACCGTCGAACTGGTCGAGCTGTGCACCGTCGTCGCGGCCTACGGAGGCTTCCACGCGCCGCATCAACGCTCCTACGGCAAGGGGGCGTTGGAGGGCTATGCGGAAATGGTGGAGATCGCCCGGCGGTCCGGCTGCGCGCTGCACCTGACCCACGCCACGATGAACTTCGGCGTCAACCGGGGCCGGGCCGGCGAGCTGCTGGAGCTGGCCGACCGGGCGCTCGCCGACGGCATCGACCTCACCCTGGACAGCTACCCCTATCTACCCGGCTCCACCACCCTCGCCGCCCTGCTGCCGAGTTGGGCCACCGAGGGCGGACCGGCCGCGACCCTGGCCCGGCTCGCCGACCCGGCGGACCGCGAGCGGATCCGGTCCGCGATGGAGGAGCAGGGCAGCGACGGCTGCCACGGCGTGGTCGCCGACTGGACGACGATCCAGATCTCCGGCGTCCGCTCGGAGCGGCTCGCGGGGGCGGTCGGCCGGACCGTCGCCGAACTCGCCGCCGAGCGGGGGCACGGCGGGACGGAGGCCTTCCTCGACCTGCTGCGCCAGGACGAGTTGGGCACCACCGTCCTCCAGCACGTCGGGCACGAGGAGAACGTCCAGGCGGTCATGCGCCACCGGGCGCACACCGTCGGCAGCGACGGGCTGCTGGTCGGCGCCCGGCCGCACCCGCGGGCCTGGGGCACCTTCGCGCGCTACCTCGGCCACTACAGCCGGGAGTTGGGCGTGCTCACGCTGGAGGAGACGGTCGCCCGGATGACCGGCCGGCCCGCCGCCCGGCTGGGACTGGACCGACGCGGCCGGATCGCCCCCGGCTTCCACGCGGACCTGGTGCTCCTCGACCCCGAGCGGGTCCGGGACGCCGCGACCTTCGAGCAACCCCGGCTGCCCGCCGAGGGGATCGAGTACGTGTACGTCAACGGCACCGCCGTCGTCCGTCAGGGTCGCACCACCGGCGCCCGGCCGGGGCGTGCCCTGCGCCGCACCGATCGAGGAACTGTGGCTCGATGAACCATCTTTCCGAGCTGTGGGACGACCCGGTGATCGCGGTGGTCCGCGCGCCCCGGATCCCGGACGCCGCCGCTCTGTGCGCCGCGCTCGCCGAGGGTGGCATCAGATTCACCGAATTAACCTACACCACACCGAATGTGACGGAGGATCTGGTCCGGGCGTCCGGGGCGGGCTGGCGGGTCGGGGTCGGGACGGTATTGACCGCCGAGCAGGCCGAGCGGGGGATCGACGCCGGCGCGTCCTTCCTGGTCACCCCCGGCTTCCGGCCCGAAGTCGCGGAGGCCGCGCGGGCCCGCGACGTGCCGGTGGTGCTGGGGCGCTCGCCCCGACCGAGGTGGCGCGGACGGTCGACCTGGGCGCCGCGGCCGTCAAGATCTTCCCGGCCCGGTCGTTCGGCCCCGGCTACTTCAAGGACCTGCGCGGCCCGTACCCGGACGTGCCGCTGGTGGCCTCCGGCGGGGTGAACGCGGGCAACGCGGCCGAGTTCCTGGCGCAGGGGGCGCTCGCGGTGTGCGCGGGGACGGACGTGGTGCCGCCGGCGGCGGTCGAGGCGGGGGACTGGGCGGAGATCACCCGGCGGGCCAGGGAGTTCACCCGGGCCTGCGCGGCAGGGGCATAGCGGGGCATAGCGGGGCGTCGCGGGGCTTCTCCGGAGGGGGCGGTGGGGCGCGGGCGGGTACGGCGGTGTTTCCGTGAAGGTGCGAGGAGGGCTGTCGGGACGGCCGGGATTGGACGAGAATCGGTGGCACCCGGCTCAGCCCGGCCCCTCGGCTCTCGGCCCGCGCGGCCCCCGGACCCGGTAGGAGGACCCACCCCATGACCTCGACCCGCCCCGGCCCCGACTGGCTGGCCGACGCCGTCCTCTACCAGATCTACCCGCAGACCTTCGCGGACTCCGACGGCGACGGCATCGGCGACTTCGCCGGCATCGCCGAGCACCTCGACCACCTCTCCTGGCTCGGCGTGGACACCGTCTGGCTCAACCCCTGCTTCGCCTCGCCCTTCCGCGACGCCGGATACGACGTCACCGACTACCTCACCCCCGCCCCGCGCTACGGCCGCACCGAGGACCTGGCCGCGCTGGTCGAGGCCGCCCGCCGCAAGGGCATCCGGATCCTGCTGGACCTGGTCGCCGGGCACACCTCCGACCGCCACCCCTGGTTCCTGGCCGCGGCCGAGGACCCGGCCGACCACCGCTACATCTGGTCGGACCGGCAGGTGGACGGCTTCGTCGCCTCGCCCGGGAGCCGCCCGGGCTGGTACCGGCCGAACTTCTTCGACTGTCAGCCCGCACTCAACTTCGGCTACGCGCGCGGAAGTTCCGAGGAGCCCTGGCGCCAGCCGGTGGACGCCGAGGGCCCGCGCGCCAACCGGGCGGCGCTGCGCGAGATCATGGCGCACTGGCTGGGCCTCGGCGTGGCCGGCTTCCGGGTGGACATGGCGTACTCGCTGGTCAAGGACGACCCGGGCCGGGTCGAGACCGCCAAGCTGTGGACCGAACTGCGCGACTGGCTGGACCGCACCCACCCCCGGGCCGCGCTGTTCGCCGAGTGGGGCGAGCCCGCCGCCGCCGTTTCGGCCGGGTTCCACGCTGACTTCTTCCTGCACTTCGGCGGGGACGACCACGGCCTTCCACTGCGCTCGCTGTGGAACAACGGCGGCGGGACGGTCGAGGAGTTCTGGCAGCAGGGCCCGTGCTACTTCGAGGCCGAGGGGCGCGGCACCCCGCAGACCTTCCTGGACGCCTGGCGCTCCGCCGCCGAACTCACCGAGGGCAACGGGCACATCGTCCTGCCCACCGCCAACCACGACTTCTCCCGGCTCGCCGCCGGCCCCCGCTCCGGCGAGCAACTCGCCCCCGCCTTCGCCTTCCTGTTCACCTGGCCGACCCTGCCCGCGGTGTACTACGGCGACGAGATCGGCATGCGCTACCTGCCCGGGCTGCCGGACGTCGAGGGCAGTGTGCTCGGGCCGCGCTACAACCGGGCGGGTTCACGGACCCCGATGCAGTGGACGCCCGGACCCTCGGCCGGGTTCTCCGCCGCGGCGCCCGAGCGCTGCTACCTGCCGCTGGACCCGGACCCGCGACGCCCGGACGTGCTCTCCCAGCGCGCCGACCCGACCTCGCTGCTGCACACCGTCCGACGGCTGATCGCGCTGCGCCGCGCCCACCCGGGGCTGGGCACGTCCGGCGGGGTGGAGGTGCGGCATGCCGGGTACCCGCTGGTGTACACCCGGTCCGGGCGGTACCTGGTGGCCGTGAATCCGCGCCGGGAGCCGGGGGTGGTCCGGGTGGCGGACGTACTCGGCGGTCTCGGTGGTCTCGGTGGTCTCGGCGGGGGTGCTGCGCGGCCGCTGGAGGTGCAGGGCGTGCGGGTGGTGGACGGCGAGCTGCGGGCGGACGGCTTCTCGTACGGCGTGTTCGAGCTGGGCTGAGCGGGCTTCCGGCGGGCCTTCCAGTAGGCCTTTCAGCAGGCCGCCCGGCGGGCGCCGGACGGCCCGGGGAGTGGCTCCGGCTTCCGATCGCTGTCAGATAGTTGTAAGCTACATCCATAGATGGTTGCATTTACCACCTGCATTGGTTGTATTTGCCACCTTGATCGGAAGATTCGCCGGAGGACGGTACGAACGCCATGAGCACACCCCAGACCACCGCCGCAGCGCCCACCCTGGGGCACTCGCTCAAACACCTCGCCGTCCACCTGCTCACCCCGTTGCTGATGTGCCTCGGCATGGCCCTCGCCTACCAGGGCGCCTTCCACCAGCCGGAGCCCAACCACCTCAAGGTCGCCGTGGTCGGGGCCGGCCCCCAGGCGCACGGCCTGGCCCAGGCGATCCAGGGCAAGGCCGGCGACGCGCTGGACGTCCGCACCGTCGACGACCGCGCCACCGCCGAGCAGCAGCTGCGCGACCGCGACCTGGTCGGCGCCTTCGTGCCCGACGCCAAGAGCCCCGAGCTGATCGTGGCCAAGGGCAACTCGGACACCTCGGTGGTGGCCGCCACGGCGGTGTTCACCAACGTCACCGACAAGCAGGGCGTCCCGCTGCACGTCACCGACCTCACCACCCTCGCCAAGGGTGACCCGACCGGCCAGGGCCTGTTCTTCCTGCTGGTCGCGCTGAGCATCGGCTCCTACGCCAGCGTCGCGGCGATCGGCGCCGCCGGTGCCGGACTGAGCCTGCGGATCCGGGCGCTGGTCGGCGTGGCGGTCTCGCTGGTGGTCAGCATCATCGGGATCGTCACCGCCGGGCCGGTCTTCCACGTCGTCGACCACGACTACGCCGCGATCTGGGCCCTCGGCTGGCTCTACTCCGCAGGCATCGTCCTGATCGGCATCGGCCTGCACAGCTTCCTGAAGAAGTGGACCACGCTCGCGCTGATGGTGCTGTTCGTGATGCTCAACTTCACCTCCTCCGGCGGCATCTACCGGCCCGAGCTGCAGAACGGCTTCTTCGGGACCCTGCACGGCTTCTGGACCGGCGCCGGCTACCTGGAGGGCGCGCGCAGCATCATGTACTTCGACGGCGGCGCCGGCCTTGGCGGGCACGTGCTGACCCTGGTGGTCTGGCTGCTGCTGGGCGGCGCGGCCCTGGTGGCGGCGGCGATGTACGAGGGCCGCGGGCGCCGTCCGGTGGAGGCGCCGGCGGAGGCCGAGGAGGAGATGGAGGAGGCGGTCGCGGTCTGAGGACCGTCCGACCGTAGGACCCCGAAGGCTTCACCCGGCGCCACGGGCATCGCGTCGGGTGGGGAACAGCGGCCCGCACCCGGCCTTGGACAAGCCGGGCGCGGGCCGGTCCGCTTCTGATCCTCCGGACGGACCCTAGTGGTTCCGCTGCCGCCGGGCCGGTGGCCGGGTGAAGCAGCAGTCCCCGCAGAGCCCGGCACCCGGACCGATCCGGTAGTAGAGGCAACAGCTCGTCCGTCGGAACGCCGCCCCGCGCGGGCCGGCGAGCAGCGTGCCGGAGCCCTTCAACGGCGGGCGGTCCAGCAGCTGCGCGACCAACTCCCGCGCCGGGCCCGGTGCGTGTGGCTCCAGTACCCGGAGCGTGCCGACCAGCGCGGAGGCGGCGTTGCCGCGCAGCAGGCGCGCCGAGAGCGGCACGGCGGCGCGCACCGCTGCGGCCAGTGGCTCCAACTGGCCGATCAGGACGGCATCGTGGAGCTGATCGACGAGGTCCCCGGAGGCGAGGCGGACCGGTTCCGGCGGCGTCCAGAGGTCGATCGGCCCCTGGTCCGGTATCCGCACCCAGGCGTGCTCCAGCGTCGGGACCGTCCCCAGCAGGACGGCCGCGCCGATGCCCACCGACCAGAAGCGGGCGGCCAGCCCGAGGTGCAGGATCGAGGCGGCGACCCGGAGTTCGGCCGTGCCGAGGCGCTGCGCCACCACCCGGATCCGGGCTGCGAGCGGCGCGTCCGGGCCGGTGCCGTACAGCTCGGGCAGCGGGCGGAAGCCGGGTGGCGGCGGGCCGGTGGGGTCGGTGTCGAGGGCGAAGTACGGGCCGACGGCGGCGAGTCGGGCGTAATCGGGTCTCGGCTGTTCGGGCGCGGGGTTCAACGGCCCTCCCCGGTGGGGTCGTTGAACCCCGCGCTGGCTTCGGTCGACCCGGGCGGGGTCGGGTGGTGGGGGAGCATCGGGGCCTCCAGGGGTCCGGCGGATCGGGCGGGTGGTGACGCCCCGGCCCGGTCGGGCACCGGAAGGCCCTGGTCGGCGGTGGTCAGCCGCGCACGGTGAAGTCGCCACTGGTCGTGCGGATGAAAGGTACCGTGCCCTGGCAGTCCGAGACCGGCTGGCCGAAGAAGCCCCAGACCCAGCCGATCCGGTCCCCATGCCGGCCGTTGTCCTCCACCGAGAGCGCCACCTTCTGCCCGACCGGCGACCGGCCCGGGAACCAGGGCGCCTCGCCCTTGGTGACCACGCCGGTGGCGACGGCCTCGTGCCCGCCGACGGCCAGGCAGGTGATGTCACCCTCGAAGTCGGCGACCAGCCGCCCGTCCGAGTGCACATGGCGGACGTGGAAGTGGCCACGGGTGGTCGCCCCGGTGGCGCCGTCGGCGCGGGCGTCCACGCCGAACCGCACCGGGTCGCCCGCGAAGCCGGCGAACCTGGAGTCGAGGACCGCCCCGGCGCTGCCGCGCAGGCTCGCCGGCCCGGGCCCTGCCGCGGCGGCCTGCTGGGCGGCGGCCGACGCACCGGTGGGAGCGGGCTCCCCGGCGGAGGCCGGGGCGGCGGTGGCGACCGTCGCCGCCAGGAGGCAGAGCGTGGTCGCGGCGACGGCGAGTCGACGGTTCATGATGGTTCGTCCTCAGCTGCGGTGGTTGTACCGACGGGATCGAGTCTGGCCCGCGAGGCCCGGGCAAACCTCCCGCTGGGGAGGGGAGTTGTCTCCTTCGCGGGGAGGAGCCCGCCTCCCCCGGGAGAGCTGCCCGTAGGCTCGGCGGTGTGCGTACCGACCCCCTGTCCCGCCTTGCCCGGCCCCGCCGGTGGCCCGCCGTCGGCGCCGTCCTGCTGCTGCTCGCGCCCGTCGTGCTCGCGCATCCGGGGGACCGCCTTGCGGCCCTGCTGCCCGCCCTGACCGCCGCGCTCGCCGCCGCGGTGGCGCTGCTGCCGTGGCCGCTCGGCCGGGTCACGCTCACCGCGGCGGCCGGCGCGGTGGCCGCGGCCTCGCTGCTGCTCGACCTGGGCTACCCGGGGCCCTATCGGCTGCCCGCGTTCTGGCTGCCGTTCGAATGGCTGGCGCTGCTGGGGGTGTTGTTCCGGGCCGTCCGTCGGCTGCCCGACCGCTGGGCCGGGCCGATCGGCGGGGCGGTCGCACTCGCGGCCGTGGCGCTTCCGCTGCGGTTCGCGCTCCGGACGCCGCACGGCGGCGCGGCCGGGCCGGTGGTCGCCGTGCTGTTCTCCCTGCTGCCCGTGCTCGGGGTCGCCGGGGCGGGCCTCTACCTGCGGGTCCTGGACGCCCGGCGGGAACGCGCCGTCGACCGGGCGCGGCGCGAGCAGCGACTCGAAGTCGCCCGCGGGCTGCACGACTTCGTCGCCCACGAGGTCACCGGCATCGTGCTGGAGGCCCAGGCCGGCCAGCTCCCGGGCCAGGAACCGGTGGAGACGGCCGCCCTGTTGCGCCGCCTGGAGGAGGCGGGGCTGCGCGCGCTCGACTCGATGGACGAGATGGTCGGCGCGCTGCGCGAGGAGCAGGCGACGGCCGGGACCACCCGCCGCGTCGGCCTGGCCGACCTACCGGAGCTGGTGGCCCGCTTCGGTACGACGGGTGGCCCGCGCGCCACCGTCGACCTCGCCCCGGAGGCCGTCGGACTGCTCGCCGCCGAGGCCCAGGCCACCGCGTACGCCGTCGTCCTGGAGGCCCTCACCAACATCCGCCGCCACGCCCCGCAGGCCACCGCGGTGACGGTCCGAGTGGCCCCCGAGCCGGACGGCCGCGCGGTACGGGTGACCGTCGGCGACACCGGCGGGCCGGCCACCCGCAGGCCCCGGCTGCGCCGCCGACCCGGCGCGGGCGGTACCGGCCTGGCCGGCCTGGCGGCCCGTGCCACCGCCCACGGGGGCACCCTGACCTCGGGCCCGCTCGGCCCGTCGGGCTGGCAGGTGAGCTGCACCCTGCCGGGGCGGTAGCGACGACCCGTACCCCCGGGCTTTCGCCGGGAGGGTCGGAGCGCTAAGTTGAACGCGTTCAAGTCATTGAACACGTTCAAATCGTGCTCGGGGGTATCGGATGAGCGAGTCACTGCCGGCGCAGCCCGGCTATGCGGTCGAGGCCGAGTTCGTCGACCGGTCGGGTGCACCGCGGGCCGAGCCCGTGCGGGGTCGGGTCAGGCCCAGCGGACGGGTGCTCGTCGCGCTGGCCGGTGTCGCATGGCTGCCGTGGGCCGCTGACGGCCTGTGGTGGGGGAACGCCGGTGCGTGGTTCTGGGGCCTGTTCTCCGGGTTCCTCGGGGCGACCGTGCTGCCCCTGGCCGTACCACGCGAGCCGGGGTTCCGGCGCGCCTGCCTCACCGTCGGCTGGCTGCAACTCGCGATCGAGGCCGTGTGCTCGGCCCCGTACCTCCTGATCCCGCTGCCGGTGTTCGTCTTCGCCTTCCCGTCCGGCGTCATGCTGCTGCTCACGGGCCGGCGGAACCGCGGCTCGGTGGGGACGGTGCTCGCCGCCCTGCTCGCGGCGGGCCCCATCGGACTCCTCGCCCACGGCGGGTGGACGCACATCTAGGGCCTGCCCGGGGTGCACACCGGCGCTCCCGGGCGCGGGTGGGGGTCAGCGCCCCCGGCCTCCGCCGCGGATGCCGCGCGGGCGGGTGAGGGTGAAGCGGTCGACCGGGACGAGGTCGCCGTACGGGCCGCTGACGGAGTAGTACGTGACGTCGATGGTGGTGTCGCCGCCGCGCTCGCCCGGATTGACGTCGAAGGAGGCGAAGCCGTACGGGTTGTCCGCGTCGCGGAAGGCGGACCAGGGAGCGTCCTCGATCACGTAGACCGGCGGCCGCTTGCCGGTGGCCCTGTCGACGGCTCCGACGCCGGTGATCACCCGGGCCTTGGGCGGGGTGAAGAAGAGGTGGTTGGAAGGGGCGGAGGTGCCGCCGCCGCCGATGACCATGTGGACGGTGCCCTTGGTGGTGTCGATGGTCTCGGTGCCGGTGGCGACCGGGATCGGGGTGCGGGTGTCGGTGGGCTGCTGGCCGCGGATCGGGTGCGAGCGCTCGTAGTGGTGCTCGTGGCCGCAGACCACCAGGTCGACGCCGTACTTGTCGAACAGCGGTACCCAGGTCTCGCGGACACCGAGATCGGCGCCGTTGAACTTGTCGGCGGTGGAGATGACCACCTGGTGCATGCAGACGACGATCCAGTCGATCCCCGGGTCGGCGTTGGCGGCGATCAACTCCCGTTCCAACCAGCGCTGCTGGGCGCCGCCGGAGTAGCCGTGCACATAGGAGTTGCCGCCGTCCTGGTAGGCGACGTCGTCGTTGTTGAGGCTGATGACGCGGACCGAGCCGGCGGTGAACGCGTACCAGAGGCCGCGCAGTTCGTCGTCCGCGTCGGAGTCCGGCAGCTCGAAGTAGGCCTGGTAGGCGCCGTAGCCGATCGGGCCGTTGCCCTTCTCGTTCTCGTGGTTGCCGGCGGCGGGCATCCAGGGGCGGTGGCGGGCCGAGCGGGTGTTGTTCTCGAACCAGTCGGACCAGGTGCGGACCCGGTCGGTGGAGAGGTTGGCGTAGCAGAGGTCGCCGTTGAGAAGGTGGAACAGCGGGGCGACCCGTTCGACGCCGGCGGTGGTGTCGCCCGCGGCGGGGCTGCCGAGGTTGTCGTTGGCGTAGCCGTTGGCGGTCTGCTTGCCGAGGGTGGGGGTGCCCTGGTCGCCGAAGCTGGTGAAGGTGAAGGCGGCCCGGCCGCGCGGTGCGGTGCGGACGGTGCCGAGTTCGGGGGTGGCGCCGTCGTGGACGGCGGCGTAGACGTAGTCCGTGTCGGGTCGCAGGCCGGTGATCCGGGCGTGGTGCACCTGGACCTCGGTGCCGGAGTCGGCGTCCCGGTAGGTGCGGGTCTCGGCCTGCTCGGTCCGTCCGAACCCGCCGTGCGAGGTCCCGTACGTCACGCGCGGGTTGGAGACGGAGGCGGTGGTGTGCCAGGAGACCACGACCTCGCGCGAGGCGTCCGAGCCGAACTGCAGGTGTAGTCCGCCGACCCGCGGGGCGCCGGCGCGGTCCGGCCGCTCCCACAGCAGCGGGGAGGCGGCGGCGGGGGTGGCCGCGACGCCGGAGAGGGAGACGGCGCCGCCGAGGCTCAGGCCGGTCACCCCGGCCAGGAGCCCGCGCCTGCTGACGGAGGGGCTGACGGGAGGACGTCCACTGGAAGCGTTCATGGCGGCCAGCCTCACCGGGCGGAGGTGAACCGCGCCGGACCGGCAGCGTTAACTTTCCAGCGCGCCGGGTCGTGCGGGAGACTGCCGGGCGTGACGAGTACGAACGGTGAGTGCCCGCGGGTGATCCGGGTGTTGATCGCGGACGACCAGGAGGCCGTGCGGCGCGGCGTGCGGCGGATCCTTGAGGCGCAGCCGGACATCGAGGTGGTGGGCGAGGCCGTCGACGGGCTGGCCGCGCTGGAGCTGGCGGCCGAACTGCGGCCGGACGTCGCCCTGGTGGACATCCGGATGCCGAGGCTGGACGGGCTGGAGGTGACGAGGCGGCTGTCGGGCTCGGTGCGGGTGGTGGTGCTGACCACCTTCGACCTGGACGAGTACGTCTACCCGGCGCTGCAGCACGGCGCGTCCGGTTTCCTGCTGAAGCGTTCCGGCCCGTCCCTGCTGGCCGAGGCGGTGCGGGCGGCGGCGGACGGCGAGAGCCTGATCAGCCCGTCGGTCACGGTACGGCTGCTGAAGCACGTGACGGCGCCGCGCCGGCCCGCGAGGCCGGCCGCGCCGGTGGTGGCGCTGACCGAGCGGGAGGTGGAGATCGCCGGTCATGTCGCGGCGGGCCGGACCAATGCCGACATCGCGGCCGAACTGTTCATCTCCGCGGGGACGGTGAAGACCCACGTGGCCAGCATCCAGCGCAAGCTCGGCGTGTCGAACCGGGTCGGGATCGCGGTGCACGCCTGGGAGATGGGGTACCCGGTGCCGCAGTAGCGGTCAGACGGACGAGCGCGTCCACGGAGCCGAGGGGATGCTCCGTGGACGCGCGGAACCTGCGAGGTTGGGGTGGCCTCCGGACGTAATGTCCTCCGGCCGGTAGTTCGATCGTCGACCGAGGTAGTACCAGCGGCAGACCCTGATCCGTCTCGACCTGTCGCCACTGCCTCCTGCGGTCGAACTTCCTTCAGCTACCTCGCAGGTCCATTTCCCATCATGCGCCTCCCACGACGTGTGCACCAGGGGTTAACGCCCCGAATTCGGGCAAATTTCGCAAGTCGGGCCAGGCATGCCCGGCCTCACGGCTTCGCCCGCCGTTTACGGCTTCGGCCACCCGTCCACGAAGCTCAGCGTCCGGTGGTACGGCCCGTCCGGCCCGGTGCTGCGGTAGTCCTCGGTGCTGCTGCCGGTGCGGACGGTGCGGTCGCCGTCGTGGCGCTGGGCGGTGGGTCGCAGGGTGTGGTCGATCGTGGAGCGTTCGGTGACGTGGCCGCCGGTCGCGGTGGTGGCCTCGCGGTGGTAGCCGAGGTCCATCGCGGTGTTCTGGTCGGTGTTCCCGGCCGCGTCGTGGGTCACCTTGTAGGTGACGTCCAGCGGTTCGCCCTCGTGCACGGTGGTGGTGCGGTGCGGTCCGCCGCCCCAGGTGGCGGTGGTGCGGGTGAGATCGATGCCGTTGTGCAGCGTCACGTCGTTGCCGCTGTCGCGCAGTTGCTGGGCGGAGCTGAACGCGAGGTCGTCGCGGACCTCGGTGGTGATCCGGCCGTGCGAGGTCTGCACCCAGCCGCGGGCGAGGTCGTGCCGGGCGGCCGTGACCGTCCAGTCGCCGCTGCCGCCGCCGTGGTCGGTGAGCTCGGTGCCGACGGTCGCCTCGGGGGCGACCCGGTAGTCGGTGAGCTGCCCGGAGGTGTGGGCGGTGCCGTGGTCGACCTCGGCGAACAGGTTGACCTGGCCGGTCCAGACGTCGTTGCTCTGCGCCTCGGTCGCGTTGACCGTGATGCCGAGGCTGTGCGGGCGCCCGTCGAGCAGCAGGCCGACGTACGGGGTGAGGTCGAGCCGGTAGGCGGGCAGGTCGAAGGCGAAGATGCCCGGGACCGGCCGCCACAGCAGCGGATCCCAGCCGCCGGTGTAGATC
Source organism: Kitasatospora sp. NPDC053057 (assembly GCF_044546945.1). Lineage (NCBI taxonomy): Bacteria > Bacillati > Actinomycetota > Actinomycetes > Kitasatosporales > Streptomycetaceae > Kitasatospora > Kitasatospora sp. NPDC053057. Next base: position 56,451 of record NZ_JBITZP010000023.1, read on the forward strand.
ACCGGGTACGGCCAGACCGCGCCGGCCACCCGGCCGTCCACGGTGAGCCGCAGCTCGCGGAACGGGCCCTTGCCGCAGGCGCCGATCGACGGGTTGGCGGCGACGAAGGCGTCCGGTGCGGAGGCGTACGCGAACTCCTCGCAGGCGCCGCCGCCCCGGGCGTAGACCTCGGCGGTCAGGCGCTCCAGGTTCTGCGGGAAGGTGAGGTCCTTCCCGGTGCTCGGGGCGGCCTGAGTGAGCGAGAACGGGCCGGTGGTGAGGACCTGGTCGGCGCCGTGGGCGGCGGGCCAGCGGTCGTTCGCGGTGTAGAAGGTCAGGCTCGCCGAGATCTTGTAGACGCCGGTGTAGGTGGCGTCGGTGACGTTGGCGAGGTCGAAGGAGAACGGCTGCGGCCCGGCCGTGAACAGCGGCGCGTAGCGGGTGAGATCGCGTTCGACGTTCCACTGGATGCCGTCCTTGGACGGCTCCGGGGTGGAGGACAGCAGCACCTGGACGCCGCCGATGCGGACGCTGAAGATCCGGTCGAACTGCCGTCCGGCGACCTGCCCGTGGAGGTCCAGGACCACGGCGGACCAGGGGCCGGCGCAGTCGGCGGGCGGGGTGAGGGTGGCCGTGTAGGGGGTGTCGGGCGGGTTGCCGTAGCCGTTGCGGAACTCGCGGTCGTGCATCACGTCGACAGAGCAGGAGCGGGTGTCGGGGCGGGTGAGCGGCTTGGTAGCGGTGATCGGGTCGTGGTAGCCGCTGCCGAAGTCGGCGTGGGCGGGGGCGGCGGCGGTGAGGGTGCCGGCCAGGGTGAGGGCGGCGGCGCCGATCAGCCCGGCGGCGCGGCGGAGTGTGGGAGTTCGGGACTTGCCGCGGCGAGTCATGGGCGTTCGGGACTCGGTTCGGCGGAGGGCGGGCGTTCGGGCCTCGGTTCGGCGGAGCAGGGAGCGCAGGGCCAAGGTGGATCCCCGGGGTCGGGCGGCCCGTCGGCGCGCGACGGGCCGGGTGGGTGATCCGGGCATCCTTCCGGCGGTGGCATGTGAGCGTCAAGGGCTGCTGCCGGAGGTCCTCCGGCCTCCACAACTCCTGTAGTTCCTGTAGTTCTTGCGGGTCCTGCGGGCCTGCGACTGCTGAGGCTCCTGCGGCTCCTGGAGGTCCGGTGGCTCCTACCGGTCCTCCAACTTCGCCGCCTCCTGCCGGATCACGTTGCGCAGCGTCGCCAGCGGGGGCCGCCGGTCGTCCGTGCGCCACTGCATCTCCAGCGGCAGGGTGGCCCGCCCCTCCAGTCGTACGGTGGCCACGTCCTCGGTGAGGTGGCCGGTCATCGAGCCGGGCACCAGCGAGAAGGCGCGGTTGCGGGCGAGCAGGTAGAGCCGGGAGCCGACGATCCGCGGCGGGCTGACCAGCACCGGCGGGTCGACGCCGTGCTCCGTGCACAGGCCGAGCACGTGGTCGTAGTACCGGGGGTGCTGCTCGCGCGGCCACAACAGCAGTGGCAGGTCGCGCAGTTCGGTCAGGCGCAGGCTCGCCCGCCCGGCCAGCGGGTGGTCCCGGCCGAGGGCGATCCGGACCGGCTCGTCGGCGATCCGCTCCAGCCGGTAGCCGGGTACGTCCTCCAGGAAGCGGCCGAGGCCGATGTCGGCGAGTTCGCCGGCCAGGGTGGCGGAGACCTGCCCGGTGTCGACGGCGAGTTCGGCGGTGTCGAGCGCGGGCAGCTCCTGCTCGGCGCGGCTGACCACGGCGGGCAGCAGCCGGTTCACCACGCTCGGCGAGGCGACGATCCGGGCCGTGCCCAGCCGGGACTCCTCGTGCAGCCGGACCCGGGTCAGCAATGCCCCCGCCTGTTCGAGCAGCCGCGCGCTCTCGGCGGCCATGACCTCGCCGGCCTCGGTCAGCGCTACCGAGCGGCGGCTGCGGTCGAACAGCTCGACGCCGACGGTCCGCTCCAGTCGGGCGACCTCCTGGCTGACCGTCGGCTGCGAGATGTGCAGCCGCTCGGCGGCCCGGCCGAAGTGCAGCGTCTCGGCGACGGTCAGGAAGACCTCCAGCTGACGCAAGGTGAAGCCCATGAGGATCACCCTAGTGCGAACCGATAGGCGATCAACTATCGGAAACCCCAGGACTCATTCTGGTTTCCGATCCGAACCGTCCATACGCTGATCGTCACGCTGCCCCGCCGCAGTGGCATCTCACAGGGAGCTCGCATCATGACCGGACTGCCCGCCAGCACCGCCAGCACCCCCGCCATCCGGATCTCCGAGGAGGTCGCGCAGGCCGTCGCCGACGGCCGTCCCGTGGTCGCCCTGGAGTCGACGATCTTCACCCACGGCCTGCCGCGGCCCCGCAACCTGACCGTCGCGCTGGAGGCCGAGAAGCAGCTGCGCGGGGCGGGCGTCGTCCCGGCCACCATCGGCGTGCACGCGGGCGTCCCCACGGTCGGCCTGAGCACCGACCAGATCACCGAACTGGCCGCCACCGACGGCCTGGACAAGGTCAGCCTGCGCGACCTGCCCGTGGTCGCCGCGCTCGGCCGTCACGGCGGCACCACCGTCGCCGCCACCGCCTTCCTCGCCCACCGCGCGGGAGTGCGGGTCTTCTCCACCGGCGGCCTCGGCGGCGTCCACTTCGGCGCCTCGGAGAGCTTCGACGAGTCCGCCGACCTGACCACCCTGGCCACCACCCCGGTCACCGTGATCAGCGCCGGCGTGAAGTCCATCCTCGACATCCGGGCCACCCTGGAGCGCTTCGAGACCCTCAACATCCCGGTCATCGGCTACCGCACCACCAAGTACCCCGGCTTCTACGTCACCGACTCCGGCCACGAGATCAACTTCGCCGTCCAGTCGCCCGAGGAGGCCGCCGGGATCATCGACGCCCGCGACCGGCTCGACCTGCCGCAGGCCGTCCTGATCGCCAACCCGGTCGACCCCGCCAAGCAGCTGCCGCCGGAGGAGCTGGACGGCATCCTGGCCCGCGCCTGGGCCGAGGCCGAGCGCCGGGGCATCACCGGCAACGCCTCCACCCCGTTCCTGCTCGACCACATCCAGCGCGACACCGACGGCCGCAGCCTGGAGGTCAACGTCGAGGTCTACCGCGGCAACGTCCGCCTCGGCGGCGAGATCGCCACCGCCCTGGCCGCCCGGGCCGGTGGGTCCGCCGCCGCGTCCACCGGGGCCTGACCCGTGCTCGGGGTGCTCGGCGACCTCGTCGAGGACATCGTGGTCTGGGCCGACGGCCCGCTGCGCCACGGCACCGACTCCGGCGCCCGGGTGTTCCGCCGGCGCGGCGGCAGCGCGGCCAACGTCGCCTGTTTCGCCGCCGGGCGGTACCCGGTTCGCTTCCTCGGCTGCGTCGGCGCGGACGCGGTCGGGGACGGCATCGTCGCCGAACTCGGCGGCCACGGCGTGGACGTACGGGTGCAGCGGCACGGCCAGACCGGCAACATCGTGGTGCTGATCGACCCGGACGGCGAGCGCACCATGCTGCCCGACCGCGGCGCCGCCACGCTGCTGGAACGCGTCCCGGACGAGTGGCTGACCGGCCTGACCCACCTGCACGTGCCCGCCTACTCCTTCGACGGCGAGCCGGTCGGCCGGACGGCGGTCGACGCGCTCGCCCGGGTCCGGCAGGCGGGCGGCACCACCTCGGTGGACGCCTCCTCCACCGGCATGCTGGAACAGTTCGGACGGGAGCGGTTCCTCGCCCTGCTGGCCGAGTTGGCGCCGACCTTCGTGTTCGCCAACCGCTCCGAGTCCGCCTTCCTCGGGCTGCTGGTGGACGGCCTGCCGGGGCCGGAGCGCGCCCGCGTGGCGGCCACCACGGTGGTCACCAAGTCGGGGGCCGAGCCGACCACCGTCGACCTGCCGGGCGAGGGCCTGTTCACCGTGCCGGTGCCACCGGTCGCCGTGGTCAGGGACCTCACCGGGGCCGGGGACGCCTTCGCGGCGGGTTTCCTGGCCGGGTTCCTGGACACCGGGGACCTGCGGCTGGCGGCCGGGCTCGGGCACCGCAGCGCGGCCCGGGTGCTGGGCTCGCCGGGGGCTTCGCTCGGCGGATGCTAGCCGTGTGGTCCTCATGGCCGCACTACGTGTGTAGTTCGGTGTGATCGTTCCCGGAGCCAGTAGGAAAGGTGCAGATAACGGTGCTCTACTTCCGTAGTGCTGCTTCTGTGTACTACTTCTGCAGCACTACTCCTGTAGTGCGTCCTTGTGGAGAAAACGCTTCAACTTCTGCCACGTCCACGCGTTGATCACGTCCTCGGTGGTGAGCCAGCCGCGCTGCGCCGTACCGATGCCGAAGCGCGGGTAGGCGAGGTGGCCGGTGGCGTGCGCGTCGCTGTCGATCGAGAAGCGCACGCCGTGCCGCTTGGCCCGCAGGACGTCCTCGTCGCGCAGGTCGAGCCGCTGCGGGGAGCTGTTGATCTCGATCGCGGTGCCGGTGCGCGCGGCGGCCTCGAACACCGCGTCCAGGTCGACGTCGATCGGTCCGCGCCTGCCGATCCGCCGGGTGGTGAGGTGGCCGATGATGTGGACGTACGGGTTCTCGCAGGCGCGGATCAACCGGCGGGTCTGGGCGGCGCGGTCGAGGTTGAAGTGCGAGTGCACGGAGGCCACGCAGACGTCGAAGCCGGCCAGGAACTCGGGCGGCCAGTCCACGCCGCCGTCCGGGCCGATGTTCAGCTCGGTGCCGTGCAGCAGGCGCAACTTCTTGTGGCGGTCGGCGAGTCGGCGCAGCTCCTCGCGCTGGGCGAGCATCTTCTCGTCGGTCATCCGCTGCATCACCAGGTCCGGCGCGTGGTCGGTGACAGCGTAGTAGGAGTAGCCACGGGCAGCGGCCGTGTCGATCATCTCGGTGAGGGTGGCCAGGCCGTCGGTCAGGTCGGTGTGGGTGTGCAGGTCGCCGCGAAGGTCCGACTCCTCGATGAGGTCCGGGAGTTCACCGTTCAGCGCGGCCTCGATCTCGCCGCGGTCCTCGCGCAGCGTCGGCGGGATCCAGGGCAGGCCGAGGGCCGCGTACACCTCGTCCTCGGTCGCGGACACCACCTTGGCGCCTTCCGTTCTCGCGCCTTGTCCGCCGTTCTTCTTCGCGTCCTTCGTGTCCGTCGTGTCCTTGGCGCCCTTCCTGGCGGCGCCGTCGACCTCGAACAGGCCGTACTCGGAGAGCTTCAGCCCGGCCCGCACCGCCATCGTGCGCAGCTTGATGTTGTGCGCCTTCGATCCGGTGAAGTAGACCAGCGCGGCGCCCCAGTCCTCCTCCGGGACGACCCTGAGGTCCACCTGGATCCCCTGGGTGGTGCGGACCGAGGTCTTGGTCGGCCCGCTGCCGATCACCTCTGCCACGTAAGGGAGTTCGGTGAGCGCGGCCATCAGCGGGGCGGAGTCGGCGGCGGTCGCCAGCACGTCGATGTCGCCCACCGTCTCGCGCATCCGGCGCAGCGAACCCGCGTACGCGCAGCGGGTGCAGCCGGGGACGGCGGAGAGCGCCTCGACCAGCTGCTCGGCCAGCTCGGTGGCGGTGTCGAGCAGGGTCCGTCCGCCGGACTGCCGCATCAGCTCGATGCCGTGCAGGATCTTCTCGCCGCTGCGCTCGCCGAAGCCGGGCACGTCGGTCAGCTTGTCGGCGCGGATCGCCCCAGCGAGTTCGTCCACGGAGGCGATGCCGAGGTCGCGGTAGAGGGCGAGGGCGCGCTTGGGGCCGACGCTGGGGACCGCCATCATCTCCCGTACGCCGGAAGGGATCTTGGCGCGCAGGGACTCCAGCGCGGGGATCCGTCCGGTGGCGAGGTACTCGGCGATCTTCTCGGCGGTGGACTTGCCGACGCCGGGGATCTGCTGCAGTCCCTTGACGTCCAGATCGGCCAGGTCCTCGGGGTGGCCGCCGACCGCGCGGGCCGCCTTCTCGTAGGCGCGGGCCCTGAAGGCGTCCCCGCCGGTGATGTTGATCAGGTCGGCGTACTCCTGGAGCAGCTCCCTGACCTGGTCGTTGAGCCGGGGCATGGGGCAAGTCTAGGTTCGGCGGCCCCTGTTCGCCGCGCGGCCGTGCGCGCGCGCCGCCCTGCGGGGCGCCGGTCCGCTACTCGTAGGCGACCGTCAGCAGCAGTACGACGGTCAGGCCGCCGCCGGGCGTCGGCTCGACCGCGAGCCGCCCGCCCGCCGCCAGCACCAGGCTGTGCAGCGCCGGGCCGACCGGCCCGGCGGCCCGTACGCCCGCCAGCGGCCACTCGCGGGCCTCTGGCGGCTCGTACGCCCCGCGGTCGGATATTCGTATCTCCACCCGCTCCCGGCCGTGCGCCGTCGTGCCCCGCCCGGCCCCGGTCCGGGGTGCCGTCGGCCCGGTGCGCCTGATGTCCGCCCGGACCAGCACCCGGCCGCCCAGCGGGCTGCGCCGGATCGCGTGGTCGACCAGCCCGGCCACCGCGGCCTCCAGCCGACGGGCGTCCCCGGCCACCACCGGCAGCCCGGGCGCCAGCCGGACCGTGACGGCCGCCGCCCGGCCGCCGCCGCGCACCACCCGGCGCACCACCTCGGCGACCTGGACGTGCCGCGCCTGCGGCTCGCACCCGGCCTGCCGGCCGGTCCAGCGCAGCTGGTCGAGCTCCGTCCGGGACAGCGTCCTCGGCCCGGCCATCGCGATCGGCGGGTACGGCCCGAGGCCCTCCGCTGTGCCCGTACCGCCCTTGCGTTCGGCGCCGCCCGCGCCGCCGAGCGCGCCGAGCGCCCGGGCCCCCGAAGCGACATAGCCCCAGAGCTTCCCGCGTGCCATTGCCCTGCCCCTCGTGCCTGACCGGCGGCCGTCATCGAGTCCGCGGCCGACCGGGGCGGGCCGCTTCCCTGGCCCTGCTGCCAGCCTGCTCCTCCTCCGCCCGGGTGACAATCCGGCTCCGGGACGCGAACCGGGTCCCCGCCCCCGCCGAGCGGCGGGTGGGTGGTCCGCCGACCGGCGGGGAGGGCCGCTCGGGGACCGCCTGGGAGCCCGCGCGGGGATCGCTCGGGGATCGCGACGGAGCATTCGCAAAAAATCCTTTGCAAACAAATCTTTGCGGTCTTAGGCTCCTGGCCATGACCGAAGACCGCGGCTGGATGCACAGTGAAGACCCGCACGTCGTCCTCACTGCCAAGGGCATGAAAGCGATGGCCCACCCCGTGCGGATGCAGTTGGTCGGGCTGCTGCGCAAGCACGGCCCGTCCACGGCGACCAGGCTCGCCGAGCAGCTGGGGCTCAACTCCGGAGCCACCAGCTACCACCTGCGCCAGCTCGCCGCCGCGGGCTTCGTCGAGGAGGACGCGGAGCGCGGCAACGCCCGGGAGCGGTGGTGGCGTTCGGCGCACCGGATGACGGTCTGGACGGGGGAGGACATGGCGGACGAGGAGCCCGAGACGGCCGTCGGCTTCCTGCGCGCCGTGCTGGCCGGCCACACCCTGACCGGGCAGCGCGTGCTCGACTCCTTCGAGACGATGCCCAGTGAGTGGCGCAAGGCGGTCGACTTCAGCGACATGCTGCTGCAGATCACCCCGAGCGAGGCCGAGCAGCTGACCGCCGAGCTGTCCGCGGTCCTCCAGCGCTACCGCCGGGTCGGCGTCGAGGGGCCGGTGCCGGAGGGCAGCGAGCAGGTCTCCGTGGTGGTCCACGTGCTGCCCGACGCGCAGGGGCCGGCCGAACCGGGCGAGGGGGGAGCCGAATGACCACCGTCGCGGCTCCGCCGGTGCGCAACCTGCGGCCGCTGGTCGGGGTGCTCGCCGCCACGGCGGTCTCCCTGACCGGGACGCGGGTCTCGGCCATCGCCCTGCCCTGGTTCGTGCTGGCCACCACCGGCAGCGCCAGCCTGACGGGTCTGGTCGCCTTCGCCGAGATGACGCCGTACGTCCTGGTCAAGGCGCTGACCGGCCCGCTGGTCGACCGGATCGGGCCGCGCGTGGTGTCCTGGACGACGGACGCGATGAGCGCCGTCGCGGCCGGGCTGGTCCCGCTGCTGCACGCCCAGGGGCTGCTGCCGTTCTGGCTGCTGCTGGTGATGGTCGCGGTGATCGGTGCGATGCGCGGGCCGGGGGACTTGGCCAAGTCGGTCATGGTCCCGGAGGCGGTCGATCACGCCAGGGTGCCGATGGAGCGGGCCACCGGGCTGTCCGGCGTCACCGAACGGCTGGCCTCCACGATCGGAGGGCTTCGGCTTCCTCCAGACGGAGCCGCTGCTGCTCACCATGACCGTCATGGTCGGCGTCACCAACCTGCTCGACGCCGGGTTCTCGACCGTCCTGCTCCCGGTCTGGGCCAGGGAGTCCGGCAACGGCCCGGCCGCGATCGGGCTGATCGGCAGTGTCCCGGGCGCTACCGCAGTGGCCGGCAGTCTGATCGCGGCGGCACTCGCCCACCGGCTGCCCCGCCGTACGGTCTACTTCGTCGGCTTCCTGCTCGCCGGGGCCCCGCGCTATCTGGTGCTCGCACTGGACGCGCCGATGTGGGCGGTGGTCTCGGTCTTCGCCCTCTGTGGCTTCGGCGCCGGATTCCTCAACCCGATCCTCGGCGCGGTCCACTTCGAACGGGTGCCCCGCCACCTGCTCGGCCGCGTCCACTCCCTCCGCGACTCCCTGACCTGGGGCGGCATCCCGCTCGGCGGTCTCCTCGCGGGTGCGGCCATCGCTCTGGTGGGCCTGATACCCGGCCTGCTCACGGCCGGGGTCCTGTACTTCGCCACCACCACGCTGACCGGCCTGCGGCCGGAGTGGCGGGAGATGGACCGCCAGCGCGGGTACGGGGGTGCTGAGGCCGTTGAGCAGGTGAGGGAGGGTGCGGAGGTCGCGGTGGAGACGGCACGGCCGTAGCGGTCGGGCATCGAGCGACGGTCGAGGTGAGAGCGACACGAAAGCCATCGTTCATCGACGGTTCGTGGGCGGGTGGCCCGCCCAGTGGAGAAGCAGGAGGCTGGCCAGGGCTGCGAGGGCGCACCAGGTGGAGATGAACGCGAATTGCCAGAGCAGGGCGCAGAGGACGGCGCCCGTTCCGGTGAGCAGGCCGAGGCGGCGGAGCAGGCGGTCGCCGCTGACGAGGAGGGAGCCGACCGTGGCCAGGAGATAGCCGGCGAGCAGAAGGGCCGGGTGCGGGACGCCGACTGCGTAGCCGAGGGTGTGGCCGTGCCGGTTGGCCGTCACCGGGCGGGCAGCGACGGCGGCCGCGAGCGGGATCGCGACCGCTACGCCCAGCAGGGTCAGCAGCGCGAGCACATGGCGGCGGTTCGGGCCGACCGGGTGCCCGGGCTCATGGGCTGCGCACCACACCCCGGTGGGGACCAGTACGGGCAGCAGCGACAGGGCGATCACCGCCCAGGCGGTGCGGGCCGCCTCGGCGAGGGCCGACGGCAGCTCACCGTCGGTGTCGAGCCAGACCAGCGCCTCGATCAGCTGGTGCACGCCCAGCACCAGCGGGAGCGCGGCGAGCGGTAGGCGCTGTGGCCGCCCAGAGCGTCGGGCGCGCACCAGGCAGGCCACGCCGACGCCCGCGACCGCCCCGCCGACCACGGCGTCCGCCTGGGCACTCCAGCACATCGGTCCGCCTACTCGCCCTTCCCGTTCGCGTCAGCGTCGGAGCCGGCATCATCCTTGCCGTTGCCGTTGCCGTTGCCGTTGCCGTTGCCGTTGCCGTTGCCGTTGCCGTTGCCGTTGCTGTCTCCCTCGCGGTCGCCCTGGTCCGGGCCGACGTCGTCGCCGGCCGACCCGTCCTCCGGCGGCACGCCGATGCTCTCCAGGGTTTCCCGGACGCTGCCGGGCATCGCCGGATGTCGGCCGATCACGATCACCCCGATCACGATCGCCACCAGCCCGGCGGCCTCCCAGGCCAGCGCGCCCGGGGTGACCCGCAGCCGGTCGCCGAGGAAGCCGACCGCGCAGGCGATCCCGGACAGCGGCTGGGCGGCGGTCAGCGCGGGCAGGGACATCCGCAGCGGGGCGGCTTCGAAGGCGCTCTGCACCAGCAGCAGTCCGACCACGCCTGCCGCCACCACCGCGTACGGCTGCCAGGTGCGCAGCACCACCGCCAGCCCGCTGTGGTCGAGGCGCTGGGTGGTGGTGCGGGTCAGCGCGTCCTGGAGGCCGTAGAGCAGTCCGGCGGCGAGTGCCAGCAGGGTGGCCTCCTCGAACAGTGGCAGCCGTCGGGCGAGCGCGACCAGCAGCAGGGTCAGCCCGACCACCGTGCCGACCACCAGCCAGCGGCGCAGCTCCCCGGCGGGCGGACCGCCCCCGGTCGGCTGCCCGGCCACGATGAACGCCGTCACCCCGAGGCCCAGCAGCAGCACTCCGGCCCAGCCGGAGCGGCCGAGGGTCTGACGGGTCAGCGCCCGGGAGAGCGCCATGGCGAAGAGCAGGTTGGTCGCGAGCAGCGGCTCGACCAGCGACACCTCGCCCTGGTTGAGCGCGAGCGCTGAGAGGAGCAGACCGCCGACCATGAACCCGGTGCCGAGCAGCCACTCGGGCATCCGCATCAGGTCCAGCAGCAGGCGCCAGCGAAGCATGTCGGCACCGGGGGCCCGTTGCGCCGCGTGCTGCTGGAGGACGAATCCGAGTCCCAGACAGCAGGCTGCGCTCAGAGCGAGGAGGAAGACCGCCACGGAGGGACCACCAGGTTGTCGCTGCCCCGCGCCGGCGGGTCCGGGGAGGGTCGACGGTCGCGGCGCGCTTCCGTCAGCGTACCGCCGGGGCGGCGGCCGGGCCGATCGGACGCGGCGGTACCGGGCCGGTTCTCGCGGCAACTGCCGCGCTTGCCGCCACGGGTGGGGCGGGCGCACGCTGGTGTGAGCGGCCGCCACGGGTCCACCGCCCTGGTCGGCCCGGACCGGCGTGACGGGGGCCGGCGCCAGGAGGTGTGGCATGCACAACCAGTGGGACGTGGAGCTGAGCTTCGACGAAGACGGCGTGCACACGGTGTGCGACGCCAGGTTGACGGGCGCGAGGGCGCCGGGCCTGAGCGCGCACGGCGAGGCCGAGAAGAGCGCGGAGGACCGTCCGCTCGCCAGGATCGGCGAGGAGGTCGCGGCCTCCCGGGCTCTCGAGGAACTGTCCCGCAAGCTGCGGGCCCAGGCCACCGGGGAGATCGAGGACGAGGGGCACCGCCCGGGTTATTTGATCTACTGACGGTCGACGGGCGGAGCTCGACACGCCGAGCGGCAGGTACGACCGGGCCGATCGGCAGGCTCGGTGTGACCAGCGGTCCCGGGGTGGTTGTGCGGGCACGGCCGCCCCGGCGCCGTTACGGCCGAGTTCAGCTCCAGGGATTGGCCGGCTGGTGGTCGATGGCCGTCCAGAAGCGGCCGCTGGTCGGGATCCCCTCCGGGGCTGGGCGGCCGTCCACCCGGATGCACAGCACCGGCAGTTCGGTCCCCGGGTCGGTGTCGCCGAGGTAGGGGCTGCCGAGGCTGTCGGTGCCGACGTGCACCGAGGCATCGCGCGGCTCCAGGACCGTCCAGGTCAGCCCCAGGTGCCCGCCCGGCGAGGCGGCGGCCGGGGCCGGACCGTCGGCGCCGGACGCATCGCTCGGGGGGGCGACGGTCAGGGCGGCGAGCGCGAGCACCGCCGCAGGGGCGAGGCGTCGGAGGAACACGGCTATGGCTGCTCCAGGGAGGAGGCGTGGGAGCGGGGCGGCTGCGGGGCGACAGTGTGCCAGCGCCAAGCCTCCTCTGGGGCACGAGACTTGAGAGGTCCGTCGGTTTCCGGCTGCCACGCTCTCGACAACCCCGAGCTGCACCAGGGGCCCTGTCTGCATGCCCGGCGAGCGGCAAGATCGCCCGGCGGAGTTCGTCCAGTCGAACCCGTGTCTACCGATCGGTACGACAACGACTTCTCACCGCGGATCGGGTGAGGCCAGAACCTGAAAGACTTCCGAGGTCGGGAACGGGGGCGTCATCGCGGCGCTGGCTCTGGAAGGCCACAGCGACGCATCGGCGTCTGCCGCCACGACGACATGCTCCTCCATGAGCGCCGATCCCGCGCCGGCGCCAACAAGAGCGATTGTGAGACACGGCTGGTGGGGGCTTCGCGCAGAAAGTCGGTGGGGTCGACTATCTGCGCGGTGGCGTGGGCTCGGGGCATGGGGCAGGTGCGGCCGGGGTGGGGGAGTTGAGGGCCTGCTGGTTGACCTTGGGTGTGGCGGTTATGGGCCAGGGGTGAGGCGCGACTGGTGGGGGGAGCTTGTGCAGGAAGTCGGTGGGGGTGACTTCCTGTGCGGTGGCGGGGGTCAGGGGCGGGGAGGGGTGAGGAAGTTGAGGATGTGCTGGTTGACCTCGGGGGCGGCGGTCATGGGGAGGTTGTGGTGGGAGGCGCCCGGGATCGTGGTCACGGTCGCGTGGGGGACGGTGCGGCGGGTGGCGTCGGCGGTGTGGTGGGGGTCGTGGGCACGGGAGTGTTCGGCGTAGAGGGTGAGGAGGGGGGTGGTGAGGGTGCGGAGTCGGGTGGGGGTGGGGTGGGGGCCGGTGATGACGGGGGAGGCGGGGAAGTCGGCGTAGCCGAGGGCGTAGAGCTCGCGCCAGTCGGGATCGGTGTGGGGGTCGCCGGCGGCTTCCCAGTCGAGGTAGTTGCGGGCGCGGGCCGGGGTGCGGCGGGGGAGGAAGAGGGGGAGGGCGCGTAGGAGGTAGCCGGGGCGGTAGCCGGCGAAGCACTGGGTGGGGTCGAGCAGGGCGAGGCGGCTGACCCGGGTGGGGGCGTGCAGGGTGTATTCGAGGGCGATCCAGCCACCGTACGAGTGGCCGCAGAAGTCGGCGGTGGGGACGCCCAGTTGGTCGAGTACGGCGTCGAGCCAGCCGAGCAGGCCGGGGACGTCGCCGAGCGCGGTGCCGTCGTGGACGCTGCGCCCCGGGTCGCCGATGAGGTCGATGGCGAGGACGCGGTGGCCGGCCTCGGCCCAGGCGCCGGCGTTGGCGTACCACATGGTGGAGGTGGCGCCGCCGCCGTGGAGCAGGACGAGGGGGTGGCCGTCGGCGGGACCGCAGGCGTTGACCCGGGTGGTGCCGTGGGCGGTGCGGACGGTGAGCGGCTCGACCGGGACGGGCCACCGGGCGAGCAGTGCGTCGTACGCCGCGAGGAAGGGCGCGAGGCGCGGCGGGTGGGAGGGGGCGGTGCGGGCGGACATGATGGGCCTCCGCGGTGTGGTGTGATCGCGTGCGGTTGACGCACGGGACCACTGCTGGGTCGGGGGTGGGCCAGTCGCTAAATCACTCGTTGAACAAGTATCTCGCTGAGCGAGAGAATAATGGCACAGGCGTGCCCGAGGAAGGACGAGAGGGTGTCCGAGGTTGAGGAGCCGATGCGGCTGGTCCACCTGCTGCGCGGTCTGACGGTCGAACTCGACCTGTTCGGGGCCGAGTTCGCGGCCCGCAGCGGTCTGCATCCGACCGATCTGCGGGCGCTGATCCACCTGCTGGACGCGGCCCGGGCCGGGGAGGTGGTCACCCCGGGCCGGCTCGGGGAGGCGCTGCGGCTGAACTCGGCGGGCACCACCGGCCTGGTGGACCGGCTGGAGCGGCTCGGGCTGATCCGCCGCGAGCGCGATCCGGGGGACCGGCGGAAGGTCCGGCTGGTGGTGGAGGAACGGGCGATGGAGCTGGGGCAGGGCTTCTTCGGCGGGTTGATCGGGGACCTGGTCGCGGCGATGGGCCGGTTCGACCCGGCCGAGCTGGCGACGGCCCGGCGCTTCCTGGAGGCGATGACCTCCGTGGTGGCCACCGCCCGGCAGGAATGAGGAGCAGGAGTGAGGAGGCGGAAGGGAGAAAGCAGAAGGGAGGAAGCAGAAGTGAGGACGGGTCGGCGGTCGGGGCTACGCGGGCCCGAGGGTCCACGCGATCACGGACAGGGTCACCATCGATACCAGCGTCGACCAGAGCACCGTGTCCCGGGCGAGGTCGGTGCCCTGTCCGTACTCGCGGGCGTAGGTGTAGACGTTCTGCGCCGTCGGCAGGGCGGAGAAGAGCACCACGGTGAGCAGCTGGTGGGTGGGCAGGTGGAGCACCGGGCCGGCCACGACGAGGGTGACGAGCGGCTGGACCAGGGTCTTGATCGCGACGGTGAGTCCGACCTCGGCGCGACGGGAGCGGCCGTCGGCGGGCGGGCGGTTGTGCAGCGACATGCCGAGGGCGACCAGGGCGGTCGGCACTCCGGCGCCGCCGAGCAGTTCGGCGGAGTGGTGGAGCTCGGCGGGTAGCTGCAGCCCGGTCGCGGATGCGAGGGCGCCGAGCGCGGTGGCGAGCAGGATCGGGTTGCGCAGCGGCAGGGTGAGCAGGGCCCGGCGGCCGGCCGTGCCGCTGTCCAGGACGGCCAGGACGGCCGGGGTGACCAGCAGGATCTGGAACAGGATCACCGGTCCGACGAAGGAGGCGTCGCCGACGACCTGCATGGTCACCGGGATGCCGAGGTTGGCGGAGTTCACGTAACCGGCGGCCATCGCGCCGATCGTCAGTTCGCCGCGTTCACGCTGGAAGAGCACGCGCCCGGCGAGCAGCCCGAGGCCGGTCGCGACGGCGGCGCCGGCCACGAAGGCGAGCATCGACGGGTTGGCGAAGTGTCCCAGCGGGGTGCGGGCGATCATCAGGAAGAGTGCGGCCGGCATCGCGACGTGGAAGACGTAGCGGGTCAGCACCATCTCCGCCTGCGGTCCGATCAGCCCGGCGCGGGCGACGACGTAGCCGACCGCGGTGAGGGCCCAGATCGGGGCGAAGGCGGACAGCAGCGGGTGGAGGGCGGGCATGCTTCCTCGGATCGCTCGTACGGGTCTGCCGGGTGAGGCGGGTGTGTCGCCCGGCCGAGGGCCCAGGGCCACCGAGACCGCCGAGACCCCCCGTGGCAGTAAACCAGTGGCTTCGAGGAGTTGATCAACGGGCCCACCCACGGGCCCACCCACGGGCTCGCAGCGAGGAGGGGGCCGGGCCCGGAGAGCGTCCCGGCGGATGGGCCTACGATGAGCCGGTGGATGACCAGTACCTGAGCCTGTCCGAGGTCGAGACCATCGCGCGCCGCGCCCATGAGGGGCAGGTGGACAAGAACGGCCATCCGTACGGCGATCACATCGCCGCGGTCGCCGGGGGGACGGCGGCCCGCGGCGGCAGTGAGGCGCAGATCGCGGCGGGCTGGCTGCACGACACCGTCGAGGACGGCCGGCTGAGCCGGGAGTGGCTGGCGGGGGCCGCGCTGCCGGAGGCGACCAAGGCGATCGTGGACGCGCTCACCCGGCGGCCGGAGGAGCCGATAGAGGAGTACACCGCGCGCATCCTGGCCACGCCCGGCGCGCTGCTGGTCAAGCGCGCCGACCTGGCGCACAACTCCGACCCGGAACGGCTGGCCGCGCTGGACCGGGCGACCGCCGAGCGGCTGGCCGCCAAGTACGCGCGGATGCGGGAGCTGCTGGGGCTCACCGGGGAGCTCTGAACGGCGGAGGAGCCGCCGGGAGCCGCCCACCGGACGGCCGGCGCGGGAAAGCACGGCAGGGCCCGGGCCACGCGGTTCGCGCGGGCCCGGGCCCTGTCGGGTCACCCCGGTGGTCCCTGTCCGACCCCCGGGGTGAGGGGGGAATGGTCAGGAGACGGGTGGAAGCCGGTACGCCGGTGGTCGGTCGGCTTAGTACCAGTGGTGGTTCTGCCAGAAGACCCAGGCGGCGTTCGGGCTGCCGTAACGGGTGTTCATGTAGTTCAGCGCCCACTTGATCTGGGTGGCCGGGTTGGTCCTCCAGTCGGCGCCGGCGGAGGCCATCTTGGAGGCCGGCAGCGCCTGGCCCAGTCCGTAGGAACCCGAGCTCGGGTTGGTCGCGGTCACGTTCCAGCTGGACTCGTGCGAGATGATGTGGCTGAACGACGCCAGCTGGTTCGCCGGGACGATGCGCGCGGCGATGGCCTGCGGGGAGGAGGCGGTGGCGGCGTTCGCGGTGGCGGGCAGGACGCCGCCCAGGACGGTCAGACCAGCGGCGCCGGCGAGGATCGCGGCGGAAGTGCGCATACGGAGCTTGAAAGCGGGCATGTAAGACAGGACCTCAATCGGGTTGGGCCGAGTCGCGCCCCACCCAGGACCACGGGCCGGACAGGGGCCGTTGCGGTTGTGGGGCGCGACTCGGCGGCAAGCCGTCCACCAGCGGGACAGGAGCTGGTGCGGCTGACGACGAGAGCCATTGTTGCCAGACCGGATCGGCCCTCGCCAAGACCCCCTTGTTACGACGCACGGTCGTACGCGCAGTGGTCGCCGTGGATTCGAAGGGCCTCCCGGCTCGGGTGCGCGTATGGCCTCTGAGCTGGGCGGACATGGGCGGCCAGGAGTGGGTGCGCGGGCGTGGCAACCGCTCCGCACCCCCCACTACCGCCGCTCGTAGCCGCGAATCCTCTGTGAGCGCACTCACCGTTTGGGAGCCGCGGCGGTCACCCGACGGTCCGATCACAACACTTTGGGTACTGACGATCTGTGCCCGGCGCCACAGGATCCGGTCACGATCCGCGGGGGTCGGCTCACCGACGGTCGCCGAAGCCCGTCGAAAGCGCCCGAAAGCCCCCCGAAAGCTCACCGGAGGTCGCCGAGGCGCCGGTGCCGGAGTGCTCGGGCGGCGAGCCGGTCCGTCTCGCCGGTGGCCGACAGCTCACCGAGTGCCACGGCGAGTGCCGCTCCCAGGCGTGCGCAGAAGGCCTCCGGCTCCTCGGCGGCGTCCGGCAGCTCCGGGATTACCTCGTCCACCAGCCCGACCTCCGCCAGGTCGTGGGCGCCGATGCCCTGGGCCCGGGCCAGCTCGGCGGCGTGGGCGCCGTCCCGGTGCACGATCGCCGAGGCGCCCTCCGGCGGCAGCGGGGCCAGCCAGGCGTGCCCGGCGGCGAGCACCCGGTCGGCGGGGAGCAGCGCGAGCGCACCGCCGCCGGAGCCCTGGCCGAGCAGGACGGCGAGGACGGGCGTGCGCAGCGCGAGCAGGGTGGTCAGGCAGTGCGCGATCTCCACCGCGATCCCGTCCAGCTCGGCCTGCGCGGACAGCTCGGCCCCGGCGGTGTCCACCACGGTCACCAGTGGCAGGCCCAGCTGCTCGGCCAGGCGCGCGGTGTGCCGGACGGCCCGCAGGTCGGCGGCGGTGAAGGGGCGCTCGTGCTCCGGGGTCTGCCGCTGCTGGCCGACCACCAGGACGGGCCGGCCGCCGAGCACGGCGAGCGCCCGGACCAGTGCGCCGTCGCGGCCGCCGGGCGCGTCCAGCAGCACCAGCTCCTCGGCGGTGCGGCGCAGCAGCTCTCGGGTGCCGGGGCGGTCGGGGCGCCGGGTGCGGCGGACGGAGTCCCAGGCGTCGGGGTGCGGGCCGGGCTGCTCGGCGGGGCGGCCGGACGAAGTGGCACCCCTGTTTCCGGACGTGGTGACACCCCTGTGTGACTCAGCGAGACCCCTGTCAGCGAGACCCCGGTGAGCGAGACCCCTATAAGGGGGAGGCGTCGTACCGAGGACGGCGAGCGTGCGGCGGAGCAGTTCCCGCAGTTCCTGTGGCGGCACCACGGCGTCCACCAGTCCGTGCCCGGCCAGCGTCTCGGCCTGCTGGACGTCCGCAGGCAGTTCCACACCGCGCAGTTCCTCGTACACCCGCGGGCCGAGGAAGCCGAGTCGGGCGCCCGGCTCGGCGAAGACCAGCTGGCCGAGGGCGCCCCAGGAGGCGAAGACCCCGCCCATGGTCGGGTTGCGCAGATAGGTGAGGTAGGGGAGGCCGGCCGCGCGGTGGGCCTGGACGGCGGCGGTGATGCGGAGCATGCAGAGGAAGGCCGCCGAGCCCTCCTGCATCCTGGTGCCGCCGGAGACCGGCAGGGCGAGCAGCGGGAGCCGCTCGGCGGTGGCGCGCTCGACGGCCCGGGTGATCCGCTCGGCGGTGGCGACGCCGATCGAGCCGCCGAGGAAGCCGAACTCGGAGGCGACCAGGGCGACCGGCCGTCCGTCGATCAGGCCGCGGCCGGTGAGCACGGCCTCGTCCAGGCCGGTGCGGTCGCGGGCCCGGTCGAGCGAGGCGCGGTAGCCGGGATCGGTGGGCGGCGCGGGCGGCGGCTCGTCCCAGCTGTGGAAGCCGTCCGGGTCGACGAGCAGTCCGATCAGCTGGTGGGCGGTCAGCGCCGTGCCCTTGCCGACGGCCGAACCCTTGCTCGTACTGGTGCCCGTGTCCATGTCCACCCCGTCAGAGATCGTTCCGGTCCGACACGATCCGTCACTCTATGCGGCGCGGGCGGGCCGTTGTGGGAGTGCTGTGAAGGTGTGAGGAGCCCGACAATGCGGCGCACGGTTTGTTCGATGGCGGTCGACCCAAGGGTGGCGCAGACGGTTCGTGGCCGGTCCCGACGGAGCGTCACCGGGGGTCGACGTACAGCTCAAGTCGCAGGCGGGGAAAGGAAGTTACCCACCGGTTAAAAGTTTCCGGAGGCCTTTCGGAGTTGTCCGTGGCTCGCCACACTGGTGGACATGACTCGCACTCTACGCGCGTGGAAGACCCGCGCTGCCGCCATCACCGCCGTCGCCCTGATGACCCTCGCTCCCGTCGCCGTCGCCACCGAGGCGCACGCCGACGTGAGCGGCACGGTGTGCCTGTCCACGCTTCCGCCGGAGGCCACCGACACCCTGAACCTGATCGCCTCGGGCGGCCCGTTCCCGTACTCGCAGGACGGCGTGGTCTTCCAGAACAGAGAGAGCGTCCTGCCCAGCCAGTCCTACGGGTACTACCACGAGTACACCGTCATCACCCCGGGCTCGCCGACGCGCGGCGCCCGCCGGATCGTGACCGGCCAGCAGAACCAGGAGGACTACTACACCGGCGACCACTACGCCACGTTCTCCCTGGTCGACCAGACCTGCTGACGCCCGCCCGCGCGACCGTGGCCCTGGCGGGGACGCCCGCCGGAGCCACGGTCGCCGCAGGGCACGGTCCAGGCCGCGCCCTACAGCTCGGACGACCCCCAGTCGCTCACCGTCAGCTCGTCCCCGACCCGCAGGGTGCCCGGCCGCAGCACCGAGAACTTGCTGCCGAACGCGACCCCGCCGGCCGTCGCCCGGCGGTAGCGCGCCAGCGTGCGCAGCGGCTCCGGGCCGGCCTTGGCACCGGTGGACTGGTCCACCAGCGTCACCGAGCAGCGGATCGCCAGCTTCGTGTAGCCCAACTCGACGCCGCCGACGGTGAACCGGCGCAGCAGGTCCTCGGTGTGCGGCTCCGGCCAGCCGTCCACCACCAGGTTCGGGCGGAACCGCTCCACCGGCAGCGGAGCCCCGCCGGTGCGCGCGTTGAAGTCGTCCAGGCTGGAACGGGACAGCAGGTGCACCGCGCTGCTGTCGGCGAAGCCGGACGTCCCCGGGTGCAGCCCGTCGGTCACCCGGTCGTGCTCCGGCGGAACCCGAACCAGCCGGCTGGGCGCACCCAGCACCCGGGAGAACCAGTCCGCCGCCTCGTCGCCCTGGTCGACGGCGCGGAAGGGCGCGCCGAACAACTGCACCTCGCGGCGCGGGCCCAGGGTGTCCACGGCAAACGCCACCGGCTCCACCCCGGGAGCGGCGAGGGCCAGCCGGTCGTCCGGCTCCACCGTCGGGCGGATGGTGGCCAGCAGCGCGTCACGCCGCTGGGAACGGAACACGCCCCGCTCGTCCACCACCATGAACGCCCGGTCGTGGGCCAGCCCGGCCGGGGTCAACTCCGCCTGCTCGACCCGCACTTCGGCGCAGCCCTTCACCGGGTAGTACCGCAACTCCGTCACCATGGCCATGCCGCCCCCGTACCCCGCGGCCGCTTCGGACCGCTCTTGATCGTTTCCCGCAGGGTAGTTGTCGGCCCGGCCGTCGAGCCGACGGGCCCCAGCGGCGGCGCGGTTGCTAGGGTCTGCGCATGGCACAGAGCAGCGCGACCCCCCCGGGACGGCTCCGGCGCGACGCGCAGCGCAACCGGGACCTGCTGCTCGCCGCCGCCCGCGAGATGTTCTCCCGACAGGGCCTCGACGTCCCGCTGGACCAGATCGCCAAGGAGGCCGGCGTCGGCAACGCCACCCTCTACCGGAACTTCCCGACCCGCGAGGCGCTGATCGCCGAGGTCTTCGCGGACGCCGGGGCCGGCCTGGCCGCGGCCGGGGAGGAAGCGCTCGCCGCCGAGGACGCCTGGACCGGCCTGGAACGCTACTTCGAGCGGATCTTCGAACTCGTCGCCGCCGACCGGGGCATCAACGACCTGGTCACCCAGGCCATCCCGACCATCCCCGGCATGATCGAGATCAGCCGCGGGCACGCCGCCACCGTCGGCGCCCTGATCGCCCGCGCCCAGGAACAGGGCAGCATGCGGCGCGACGTGGTCACCATGGACCTGCTCTTCCTGCTCGGCCCGCTCTGCCGCGCCCTGCCCGCCGCCACCGAGCTGCGCCCCGACCTCTGGCGCCGCTACCTCGCCCTGCTGCTGGACGGCTTCCGCGCCCGGGCCACCCACCCGCTGCCGGTCCCGCCGATCGGCGAGGAGCACCTGGACCGGATGTTCGCCGACCTCTGGGAGGCGCAGGCGCCGGAGGCCTGACGTGCCCCGGGCCCGGTGGGCATCAGGGACGCGTACGGAACACCGGGCGCCGCGGGAGCCCGCCCGCGCTGCCAGGCCGTGCGCGGGGAGACCGGCCACGCCCTGGTGCGCTGCGCGGACCGGCCGGGCGACGTCCTGGTGCTCGGCGCGGGCCGGGAGCGGGGCCGCCTCTCCCGGCTGATCCGGCCGTCGATCACCGCCTACTGCGTCCGGCACGCCACCTGCCCGGTGCTCACCGTCCCGCGCCCGCCGCTCCAGCGGGACCTGGAGGCCCTGGAGCGCGGGTACGGGCTCCGGGAGCTGGTCGCGGGCAACTAGCAGGGCCGGTTTGGTGAAGGCCTCGGCATCGGCCTGGCTGCCACAGGCCTACGGCGTGATCCCGGCCGCCCGGGCCAGGAGGGCGGCGGTCTGGCGGCCGGCGGCCAGGGTGGCGGGGTCGGTGGCGGGCAGGCAGCGGTTGGCCTCGGGGCTGTAGGTGGTCATCACCACGCCCGCGTGGTCGGTGGGGAGTTCGAGCAGTTCGGCGGTGGGCACGACGGCGTGCAGTTGGTGGGTGAGCCGGCCGGGTACCACCTCGTCCGCCGTGCCGAGCACCAGCCGGATCGGGACCGGGGAAGGGTCCTTGGCCAGGTGGTCCAGGGGTATGTCGCCGGTGGTGGCGGCCGGGCGGCCGTAGGCGGAGGCGATGCCGACGGCGGCGGTGGGGCGCAGGTCGGCCGGGGTGTCCGGGTGGGTGGCCACCGCGACGGCCTCCCGGCCGCCGAGTGACCAGCCGGCCAGCACGAAGCGCTCCGGATCCCCGCCGTACGCGGCGGCGTTGCGGCGGGCGAAGGCGAGCGAGGCGAGCAGGTCGGCGCGGCCGCCGTCCTCCCGGTCGGGGCGCCAGTCCGGGACGAGCACCAACAGGCCCAGCCCGGCGGCCTCCTGGGCGAGCGTGTGCAGCACGTCGCGCTCGTCGGGGCCGGAGCCGTGCCAGAGCAGCACGACCGGGGCGGGCCCGGTGGCGGCGGCGGTGGGGCGGTGGACGTCCAACAGCCGTCCGTCCGCGTAGGGAACGGCCTCCGGCCGGTTGCTCGTCATGCCGGGTTCGCCTCCGATTCGGTGGATGATCACGGAACTGGTACTGTACTTCCTGTCGCGAGGGAGTCGATTCCTCGTCAGGCGTCAGCGGTGCTACCAGAGCACGCCCTACTTTCAGTAGGGAGAGTCCGTGCGACCCGGGCCTGGCGCTCCATGATCGGACGGGGTCCGGTGCCTTCACGGGTGCCGGGCCCCGTCCGCGTTCCCGAGCTGAAGCAGCTGAACAGCGGCGATGCCGCCGCCCTCGGTCCCCCGGGACGCCTCAGCCCTCAGGGGGGCGGCTCGCGGTGCAGCGGAAGCTGGTGTCCGGGCTGGCGGGCGCGGTCAAGGACTGACGACCGCCGGCCGGGACGCCTCAGCCCTCAGGGGGCGGCTCAGCCGTCAGGAGACGAAGCCGATGATCCCGTACTCCTCGAACGCCCGTGCCGTGCGCAGCCATCCGGCGACCTCGTCGACGGCCGCGGCCACCTCGCGGTCCAGCTCCGGGGCCCGGCCCTCGCGTTCGGCCAGCTCGAACTGCCGGAGTGCCTCCGCGCACTGCTCGGGCGACCACTCGCCGCAGGACAGCTCGGCGCAGTGCGGGAGGGTGGCGGGGAAGTCGCTGCCGTACTGGAAGTCCGAGACCGAGACGGCGGTGACGCCGTGCGCGCGCAGGCCCTTGTCGACCTCGTCCAGCCACAGGCCACGGAACGGGCCGAAGGAGCGGTTGTCCAGGGCCGTCGCGTCCGTCCCGCACAGGCGCCGGTACGCGTAGCCGTACTGGAAGGCGTACTCCTCGTCGAACGGCCCGCCGTGCACCACCGCGCGTAGCGCCTCGCGGGCGGTGGGGACGCCGTCCTCGATCTGGTCGGCGAACTCCTGGTCGGCGTGGTCCAGGTCGTCGCCGAAGTACCGGAGGACGTCCTCGAGTACGGCCTCGTCGGCGCAGCCGGCCAGGGTGCGCTTGTCCTCGACGTGGGTCAGGTACGCGGTCAGGAAGGAACTCATGGGGCCACCGTAGCGGCCGTGACGGACAGTCGGTTCAGGCGGCCTCGGCCGACTCCTCGGGCAGGACGGCGACCAGGACGAACTCCGCCCCGGCGTCGTCCCGGACGAGCGCCGCGCGGCCGAAGGGCGTCGGCCCGGGGCCGGTGCGGACGGTGCCGCCGAGGGTGCGCAGGGCGGCGGTGGCGCGGTCGGTGTCGGCCGTCCCGAAGTGGGTGCGCCAGCCGGGGGTGGTCCCGGTCGGCTCGGCGGGGCCGATGCTGCAGGCGGGGAGGCCGGCGGCCCGGGCGAGGGTGTGGCCCGCCCGCGGGCGGTCGTATCCGTAGCCGAAGACCTGCTGGTAGAAGGCGCGGGCGGTGTCCGGATCGGGGGAGAGGTGCTCGTTCCAGGTAAGGGTGCCGGGCTCGTTCACCAGCCCGGCGCCGTCGATTCCGTCGCCCTGCCAGAGGCCGAAGGTCGCGCCGAGCGGATCGACGGCGAGCGCGGCCCAGCCCTGGTCGGGCACCTCGTACGGCTCGCGGGCGATCCGGCCGCCGGCGGCCCGGACGGCGGCCGCGGTGTGCAGCAGGTCGCGGGAGGCGAGGCAGGTGGTCCAGGCGGCGGGCCGCGAAGCGGGTTGGGGGGCGGAGCCGTACGCGGCGGCCGGCGGCGCGGACGTGATCGCGGCGACCTGCGCGCCGTGCCGGGTGGCGACCGCCTCGGCGGGGCCGGTCGGGACGAACTCCCAGCCGAACAGGGCGCCGTAGAAGCGTTGTGCCCGGGGGAGGCCGGGGGTGGTCAGGACGATCCAGCAGGGGACGCCCTCGTGGTACCTGCCCGCCTTCGGCATGCCGCCCTCCTCGCCCGCCCGGCCCCCACCCGTCAGCCTCCGCGCCCGTTGAGCGGGTGGCAAACGGACGGTTCAGGCGACCCCGCGCGGACGGAACTGGATGCTGATCCGCGGGCCGACCGGGCGGGCGGTCTTCGGGATCGCGTGCTCCCAGGTGCGCTGGCAGGAGCCGCCCATCACCACGAGGTCCCCGTGTCCGAGCGGTCGGCGCACGACCGCCGCGCCGCCGGAGCGCGGCCGCAGGGCGAGGACGCGCGGCTCGCCGACGGAGAGGATCGCCACCATGGTGTCCTCGCGGGCGCCGCGCCCGATCCGATCGCCGTGCCAGGCCACGCTGTCCCGGCCGTCCCGGTAGTAGCAGAGCCCGAGGGTGCGGAAGGGCTCGCCCAGCTCGGCGGCGTAGTGCCGGCTGAGTGCGGTCCGGGCCTCGCCAAGGAGGGGGTGCGGCGGTTCGGCGTCGGCGGCGTAGGAGGCGAGCAGCCGGGGGACGTCGACCGTCCGCTCGTACATCTCGCGCTGCTCGGCCCGCCAGGGCACGGTTGCGGCCAGCTGTTCGAACAGCCGGTCCGCCCCGCGCAGCCAGCCGGGCAGCACGTCCAGCCAGGCGCCGTCGCCGAGCACCAGGCGCTGCAGGCCGTCGAGCGGGCCGAGCCGGAGGTCCGCGGCTTCTTCGAACAGCGAGGGCTGGAGGTGGACGGTGCCGTGCATGGGGTCCAGCCTACGCCGTGAATCGAACACGTGCTCGAACGTGGGGCCCGGAGGCTAGCCTGCCGGTATGGCGATCAACGGGTTCGGGGTCACCGAGTTCCAGCTCTTCCTGCTGCGCCGGATGGCCGACTACCACCCCGAGCTGGTCGAGGACGCGGTGCGGCGGCTCGGCGCCACCCGCGCCTCGATGCGCGAGGCGAACAAGCGCTGGCAGGCGATGGTCCGCGCGCCCCGGTTTCCGCGCGGCGCCGCCCGGTACACCGCCGTGCTCGGGCCGGCGGAGGCGAGCGTGCCGCGCCGGATCGGGGACCTCGCGTGCACCGCGCGGCAGTGGCCACTGCCGCTCTGGCCCGAGCTGCGCTTCGAGGTGCTGCTCGGCCCGGCGGAGATCGGCGCGCCGGTGCTGAACGAGTGGCTGGTCCGGGCGGCCGACGCCCCGCCGCCCGCGCTGCGCACCGTCGCCGACCTGGCGCCGTGGGGCTGTGTGGTGGATGACGTGGGGATGGCCTTCCCGGGGGCCGTGCCGCGTGAGGGGAGTGCGCCGACCCGCTTCCGGCTGGACTTCCAGGCGCCGGACGCCGGCGGGCGGGTGCGTTGCTGGACGGCCGACTTCACCTGGGGGCTGCTCCAGGAGGTCCTGCTTCGGGAGACTGGGGGTCGGCCGCCCGGGTTCGAGTGATTCAAGGCCATATTCAGTGAATGCCTTTGATTTGCAGGCTCAAGTGCAATCGTGGCAACATAATCACAGACACTGAATCGGTATTGGCATCGGAAAGCGAAGGATCATGTCGGGCGACGCGCGCGTCATCGTCGGAGTAAGCGGCTCACTGCACAGCCTCACCGCCCTGCACCGGGCGGCGGAGGAGGCCCGGGCCAGGCGGGCCGTGCTGGTCCCGGTGCTGGCCTGGACCCCGGTCGGCGGCGAGCGCAGCTACCGCGCCCGCCCCTGCCCGCCGCTGCTCCGCGCCTGGCGGGACGCCGCCGAGGCCCGACTGGAGAGCGCGCTCGGACAGGCCTTCGGCGGCCTGCCGATCGGCCTGCCCGTGCAGCCGCTGGTCATGCGCGGCGAGGCAGGGGCGGTGCTGGCCGCCCTGGCCGACCGGCCCGGTGACCTGCTGGTGATCAGCGCCGGCCGGCACGGCTCGATGCGCGGACGGCTGCGCCGACTGCTGCGCGGCTCGGTCGCCCGCTACTGCCTCGACCACGCCCGTGGCGGCGTGCTCGTCGTCCCGCCGTCCGGCCTGCACGAGGACCTGCGCGCCCTGCACCGCGGCGACATCGACCTGCGGGAGCTCATCGCCGCCTGACTGATCGTCAACTCCCGTGGACGGTACGGCCGCCGACCACCGTCCGCAGCGGCCGCAGCTCCCGCAGCCCGTCTACCGGGCAGCTCAGCGGGTCGACCGGCCACAGTGTGAGGTCGGCGAGCGCGCCCGGGTGCAGGCTGCCGCGCTCGGCGCTCTCGCCGGTCAGCCGGGCGGCGGCGACGGTGTGCAGCGCGATCGCCTCGCCCCGTCCGATCGCGTGCTCGGCGCCGACCACCCCGGCCGTGGTGCCGCGGGTCGTCATGCCCCACACCGACACCATCGCGCCGTACGGGCCGACCGGGAAGTCCGAGCCGGCCGAGAGCTGCGCTCCCTCGTCCAGCCACTCGCGCAGCGGGAACAGCGCGGCGGTGCGCTCCTCACCCCAGGCGCGCTGCTGGGTGAGCGCACCGTCGTGCAGCAGCGGGTGCTGCACCGTCACCGGGATGCCGAGCGCGATCGCCCGGGCCCGCTGGTCGGCCCGGGCCAGCCCGCCGTGCTCGACCACGAGTGTGCCCGGCGGCAGGCCGGGGCGGCCCTTCAGTACCTGCTCGAAGACGTCCAGCAGCACGCGCAGCCCGCGGTCGCCCCAGGCGTGCACGCCCGCCCGCCAGCCGCGCTCGACCACCCGGTCCACCGCGGCGAGCAGTTCCTCCGGCTCCCAGAGCAGCCGCCCGTGGTAGCAGGGCTGCCCCTGGTACGGCTCCTCCAGCGCGCCCGCCTCGAAGCCGCCGTCGATGCCGAACTTGACGCCCCACAAGCGCAGTTGCGCGTCGTCCCGGCCGTCCGCGCGCCACTGGTCCATCCGGTCCAGCAGGGCGTCCACCTGCTCGGGCGTGCGCGCGGCGAAGCCGGAGACCAGGGCCCGGACCCGCACGGCGAGCGCGCCCTCGGTCCGGGCCGCGTCCAGCACGTCGAGGTCCTCGACCGGGACGAGGCAGTCGCGCACGGTGCCGATCCCGGTGGCGGCGTAGTCGGCGGAGGCCGCGCGCAGGCCCTCGATCCGCTCGGCGAGGGTCGGGCGCGGCAGCACCCGCTCGACCAGCTCGGTCGCCCGGTTGATCAGCCGGCCGGTCAGCCGCCCCCGCTCGTCGCGTTCGATCACCCCGCCGGACGGCGCCTCGGTGGACTCGTCGATCCCGGCCAGCCGCAGCGCGGCCGAGTTGAGCACCATGTTGTAGGCGCCGCGGCGCACCAGCACCGGGTGGTCGGCGGTGGCGCCGTCCAGCTCCTCGGTGGTCGGCATCCGCTGCTCGGCGAGCAGCACCTCCTGCCAGTTGACCGTGGTGAGGATCCACTCCCCGGCGGGGGTGCGGGCAGCGCGCTCGCGGATGAGCTCCAGGAACCCGGTGAGGTCCCGGGCCCGGTGCACCGGGACGCCGTGGACGCTGTGCCCGGCCAGGATCAGATGGGTGTGGGTGTCGTCGAAGGCGGGCAGCACGGTCGCCGACGGGGCGTCCACCACCTCGGTGGCCGGGCCGATCAGGGCGTCCAGGCCGTCGGGTTCGGCGGCGAGGGCGGTGACCCGGCCGTCGGTGACGGCGATCGCCCGCTGCGGCGGCTCGCCCGGGGCGAGGGTGTGCACGGCGGCGGCGCGGACCAGCAGGTCGGCGGGGGCGGTCATGGCAGCTCCTGGGGGTGGGACAGTCCGGTGACCTTCTCGACGTACCGCAGGCTCGGCTCGGCGAGCCGCCCGTGCAGCTCGGTGAACACGGCGCGGGCCGGCACGGCGTTCCAGTCGGCGGGCAGCAGCGGTTCGGGTAGCCCGGGGTCGAGGTACGGCAGCCTGCGCCACTGGGTGAGCATCGGCACGTAGTCCCGGAAGGCCTCGGCCGGGTCGATCCGCTCCTGCCCGCGCAGCTCCTCGGCGACCGGGCGCCAGGCGTCGGTGAAGGCCGCGTACTGCGCCTCGATCGCCGGGAGGTCCCACCAACTCGCCACCGCCGTGCGGAGTTCGGCGAAGCCGGCGTACTCGGCGGAGAGGAAGAGGTGGACGTAGGCGCTCAGGCCCAGGCGTTCCAGCAGCCGGCGGGCGTCCGGCAGCAGCCGGGCGGGGGCCAGCCAGACGCCAGGGGCGGCGTTGCCGAAGCCGAGCCAGCTGAGCCGGGAGCGCAGCTGGTGGCGGTGGGCGCGTTCGGACTCGGGCACCGAGAACACCGCCACCACCCAGCCGTCGGCGAGTTCGGCGGGCTCCAGGCTGTGGAAGATCCGGCGGTCGCCCTCGTCGAACACCGGGGCCATCGCGGGGGACAGCCGGTAGCCGGTGCCCGTGCGGCGCTCCTGGAGCAGCGTGCCGGCCTTCTTCAGCCGGGATGTCGCCGAGCGGACGGCCGGGGCGTCGACGTCCAGCTCGGCCATCAGCGCGATCAGGTGGGCGATCGATATCCAGCCGCCGAGGCGGCGGACGAACTCGCCGTAGACGGTGTGGATCAGGGAGCTGGGCCGGGTCGTGCTCTCCGGCATGCGTGGGCCCTCCTCCCCGACGGCTGGTGGTGATCATAGCGGCGGCCGCCGTCAGGCGTAGGCGCCGGAGAGCAGGTGCCCGGCGCCGGGGGCGACGGCGGGCAGGCCGAGTGCCCGCAGCAGCTGGTGGGTGGTGCAGATCGCGGCCGAGACCACCGGCTTGCCGAGCTGCTGCTCGGCCTCCTCGACGGCGGACAGCGAGGGCATCTGCACGCAGGCGGAGAGCACCACGGCGTCGGCCCCGGTGTGCGAGAGGCCCTTGGCGATCGCGGGCAGCCGGGCCGGGTCGTGGGCGGCCACGTCCAGGTTGTCGGCGATCTCCAGGGCGGCGTGGTCGAGCACCTCGATGCCCTCCTGGGCGAGGTAGTCGACCACCGTCCGGGCCAGCGGCCGCAGGTACGGGGTGACCATCGCGACCTTCCTGGCGCCGAGCGTCCGCAGGCCGGTGACCAGGGCGCCGGCGCTGGTGACCACGGGCGCGGGCGCGCCGTTCTCGACCGTACGGCGGTGCAGCCGCTGTTCCGCCTCGCGGTGGTAGCCCGGGCCGGTGGCCATCACCGCGACCAGGCAGGCGTAGCCGATCACGTCGACCCGGGCGTCCGAGAGCTCGGCGGCGCAGCGGTCGGACTCGCCGTCCATGGCGCGCAGTTGCTCGGGGGTGACCCTGGTCATCCGCATCCGGCTGGAGTGGAAGGTGAACCGTTCGGGGGCGACCGCCTCGCGGGCCCGCAGCAGGGCGGGGACCTCGGTCTCCATGGTGACGTTGGAGCTCGGGACGATCTGGCCGATCCGGTACGTCGGCGGCATGGGTTCGGTGCTCCCTTCGGCCCGTGTTCAGCGGGCGTCGATCACGGGGTTGGCGAGGGTGCCGATCCGCTCGATGGTGGCCTCGACCAGGTCGCCGGGCTGCAGGAACTGCGGCGGGACCATCCCGGCGCCCACCCCCGAGGGGGAGCCGGTGGCGATCACGTCCCCGGGCTCCAGGGTCATGCCGGCGGAGATGTCGGCGATCAGCCGGGCGATGCCGAACAGCATGTGGCGGGTGTTGGAGTTCTGCCGCAGCTCGCCGTTGACCCGCAGTGAGAGGTCGAGCCGCTGTGGCTCGGGGATCTCGTCGGCGGTGACCACGACCGGGCCGAAGGGCGCGTAGCTGTCCTGGCCCTTGGAGAAGAACCACTGGCCGGAGCGGCGCTGGTCGCGGGCGCTGACGTCGTTGACGATGCTGTAGCCGAAAACGTGCCGCCAGGCGTCCTGTTCGCTCACCCGGTGGGCGGGTTCGCCGATCACCACGGCGAGTTCGCACTCCCAGTCGAGCTGCTTGGTGAGGTCGGCGTTGTGCAGGATCGGCTGGCCGGGGCCGGTGACGGCGGTGGCGGGCTTGCCGAACAGCACCGGGCGGTCCGGGAGTTCGCGCTCGGTGTCCAGGCTGCGGTGCGACTCGTCCACGTGCTCCACGTAGTTGAGGCCGACGCCGACGATCTTCCCCGGGCGCAGCGGGGCGCGCAGCGACACCTCGGCGAGCGGCCGGGTGTCCGGTGCCCCGCGGAGCAGCTCCCGGGCGGTGGCCAGGGCGGGCTCACCCGCCCGGATCAACTCCAGCAGGCTGCCCGGGAGTCGGGCTCCGGCGGCGGTGGCGAGGGCGGTCAGGTCGGCGACCCGGTCGGCGCCGATCCGGGCGCCCAGGCGGGGGGTGTCGTCGCCGTCGGCACAGTAGGTGAGCAGGTGCATCTCTCTGGACTCCTGTTACGGGGTGGTGGGCTGGTGCCCGTCGTGGTCCGGGTAGGACTCCTCGCGGTAGAGGCCGAGCGAGTGCATCACCGGGAAGTCGTTGAAGGAGAACAGGCAGGCGTCCTCGCCCTGGTCGAGGTTCGCGTGCTCGTGCCAGGCCCAGGACGGCACGACGAAGATGTCGCCCTGCTGCCACTCGAAGCGCTGCCCGGCGATCACCGAGACGCCGCGCCCCTTGGCCGCCGTGTAGACCACCGAGCCGGTGTGCCGGTGGGCCCGGGTGGTCTGGCCGGGGCGCAGCAGTTGCAGGTGGGCGGCCATGGTTGGCATCACCGGGCCGCCGGTGACCGGGTTGGTGTACTCCATGATCACGCCGTCGTACGGGGATCCCTCGGTGGCGCGGGCGAGTTGGCACAGGGCGTGGTAGCTGGGCTCCCAGGGCCAGCCGAGCAGCGGCGAGTACGGGCGGGTCCACTTCTCGACGCCGTACGGGAGCAGGTTGCCGCCGTAGCTGAGCAGCGAGGAGTTCGCCACCGGGCCGGGCCGCTGGTAGAGCTCGGGGTGGACCTCGTAGAAGTTGGCGTCGAGGGTGTTGACCAGCGGGATGTCCAGGCCGTCCTGCCAGATCACCGGGTTGTCCTCGGCCTCGTTGCCGTGCTCGTGCCAGGTGTTGTTGGGGGTGATCGCGAAGTCGCGCGGGCCGACCTTGAGCTTCTGCCCGTCCACGACCGTCCAGGCGCCGGCGCCCTCGTGGACGAAGCGCAGCGCGGAGGCCTGGTGGCGGTGGGCGGTCATCGCCTCGCCGGGGCCCATGATCTGCAGGCCGGTGTACAACAGGCCGACGGCGGCGCTGAGTTCGCGTCGGCCGGGGTTGACCAGCATCACCACCCGGCGGCCCGCGTCGTCGGCCTTCACCAGCGGGAGGGCCTTGCGGACCAGCGGGCGCAGGTCGGCATAGCGCCACAGCACCGGGACGGACTTCGGCTGCGGGTACCAGGGTTCGATCTCGTTCGCCACCGTCCACAGGGCGCCGGCCTCGTGCTTGGCCAACTCCTCGTAGTAGGCGAGCAGTTCGGGGCTGTCGTTGACGCGGGCTCGGCCGATCCGGTCGTCGTCGTAGCTGCCGTCTTCGGTCATCTCTCCTCCTCCGTCACGTTTCCTCGTCGGGTAGCACCAGGGGCCGCAGCGGGCGGTTGTCCACGTGCAGCCGGAAGACGTCGAAGCGGTTGTAGTGGCCGACGATGTCGTGCATCTGCTTGGGCTGGATGCACCGGCCGAGGTCGATCTCGGCGTAGACGATGCCCTCCTCGTCCACCAGCGGTTCGGTGACCGCCCGGCCGTCCGGGCCGAAGATCCCGGACAGCGCGTTGCGCGGGCGGGCGAGCTGCTTGCGGACCTGCTGGTCCTCGCCGGCGATCAGGTCGACCATCTCCGGCGAGATGGTCGAGCAGGAGACCACGGTGAACAGCTTGCCCTCGAAGCAGTGGGCGGCGGCGCGCAGCGCGATCGCCTCCGCCATGTCGTAGTCCTCGGGGGCCACCGGCAGGGCGATGTAGCTCGCGGCGTGGACGAGTTCGCCCTGCGCCAGCAGGGTGAAGCGGGCCAGGGTGTTGGTGTTCTCCCCGCAGGCGAGCGCGCCGAGCGGGCCGACGGCCGTGCGATGCACCCGCAGCGAGCTGCCGTCGCCCTGGGTCCAGGTCAGCTTCTCGGCCCAGGTCGGCACCAACTTGCGGTGAACGCCGAGGAGTTCGCCGTCCGAACCGATGATCAGCAGGGTGTTGTACAGCACCCCGAGGCTGTGCCGGCCGCGCTCGTTGACGCCGATCACCAGCACCACCCCGGCCTGCCGGGCGGCGGCGCGCAGGGTGTCGACGTACGGCCCGGGGACGTCCACGGCGGCGCGGTACAGCCGCTCGTACCAGGGCGAGCCCTGCACCGGGGTCATCGTCCAGTTCCAGTAGGGGTAGCCAGGCACGAAGACCTCGGGGAAGACCACCAGTTCGGCGCCGTGCCCGGCCGCCTCCTGGATCAGGGCGACGGCCTTGTCCACGGTCGCGGCCGGGTCCAGGTAGACCGGGGCGGCCTGCACGGCGGCGGCGGTGAAGCGGGGCAGGTCCGGCATCGTCACTCCTTCGGCGGGGTGGTCGGCAGCCAGCGGCGGTGGACGGGCGGGGCGGGCTCGCGCAGCAGGTGCAGCCGCGGGGCGACCCGGTCGGCGCCGGGGCCCGGCGGCTTGCGGCGGCCGGCCAGCCAGGGTCCGGGCCAGTGGGCGCCGGGGCCGGTGTAGTCCTGGTCGGCGGCGGCGTGCAGGGTCCAGAACGGGTCGTGCAACTGGGCCCGGCCGATCGCGACCAGGTCGGCGCGACCGGCCAGCAGGACGGAGTTGGCGTCGTCGTGGCCGGAGATCGCGCCGACCGCGATGGTCGGCAGGCCGGTGGAAGCGCGGA
Organism: Kitasatospora sp. NPDC053057; assembly: GCF_044546945.1. NCBI lineage: Bacteria > Bacillati > Actinomycetota > Actinomycetes > Kitasatosporales > Streptomycetaceae > Kitasatospora > Kitasatospora sp. NPDC053057. Next base: position 88,478 of record NZ_JBITZP010000023.1, read on the forward strand.
TCAGCTCGGCGAAGGGTGTCTGGTAGCCGCGCCCGTACGGCGGCCGCTGGTGCGCCACCACCTCGCCCGTGGAGACGTCCACCGCGTCCGCTCCGGCCTCGGCGAGGGCCTGGCAGATCGCCACCGCCGCGGTCTCGGTGGTGCCGCCGGGTGCCCAGTCGGCGGCCGAGATCCGGACCAGCAGCGGCCGCCCGGCGGGCCAGACGGCGCGCACGGCCGCCAGCACCTCCAGCGGAAACAGCAGCCGGTGGGCGAGCGGGCCGCCGTAGTGGTCGGTGCGGTGGTTGGTGAGCGGGGAGAGGAAGGAGGAGAGCAGGTGCCCGTGGCCGAACTGCAGCTCCAGTACGTCGAACCCGGCCCGGGTGGCGCGCTCGGCGGCGGCCGCGAAGTCGGCTGCGACGGACTCCAGTTGGACGTGATTGGCCTCGTGCGGGGTCGCGCTGCCGGGGCCCCAGGGAAGAGGCGAAGGGGCGAGCAGCGGCCAGCCCGAGGCGAGCGGGCGGCCGATGCCGTCCGGTCCGGGTGCGGCGGTGGCGCCCCGTCGGCCGGCGTGGGTGAGCTGGATGCCGACCGGGGTGTCGCTCACCGCTCTTACGGCGTCCAGGAGTTCCTTCCAGGCGGCCTCCTGGTGGTCGTTCCACAGCCCGGGGCAGCGGTCGGTGGCCCGGCCCTCGGGGCTGACGGCCGTCATCCCGGCGACCACCAGCCCGGCGCCGCCGAGCGCGTGGGCGGTCAGCTGGGCCCGGTCGAAGGCGCTGGGCAGGGCGTCGGGGGAGGTGAAGGTGGCCAGCGGCGGGACGACGATCCGGTTGCGCAGCTCCAACGCGCCCAGCTTCAGCGGCCGGAACATCGGCGGCACCCCGGGCGAGCCGCCGACGGCGGTCTCCACGGCGGCCGTGAACTCCGGGTCGCGGGCGCGCAGACTGCCGTAGGTGACCCGGCGGCTGCGGGTGAGCAGGTTGAAGGCGAACTGGTCGATGCCCTGGCCGGTACGGCGGCCGACCGTCTCGAACCACTCCAGGCTGGCCTGGGCGGCGCGCTGGGTGGACTCCACCACCGGTCGCCGCTCGTCCTCGTAGGCGGCCAACGCGGCGTCCAGGGTGGGCTGTTCGCTCAGCGCGGCGGCCAGGGCGAGGGCGTCCTCCAGGGCCAGCTTGGTGCCCGAACCGATCGAGAAGTGCGCGGAGTGCGCGGCGTCGCCGAGCAGCACGATGTTGCGGTGGCGCCACCTGGCGTTGCGCACCGTGGTGAAGCGGATCCAGCGGGAGGCGTTGGGGATCAGCCGGTGGCCGTCCAGGTGCCCGGCGAGCAGCTCCGCGCAGCGCCGCACGCTCGCCGTGTCGCTCTCGCCGCGCCCGAACTCCCTTGCGGCGAGGGCCTCGAAGCCGGCGCGGCGCCAGGCGTCCTCGGCGATCTCGACGATGAAGGTCGAGCGGGTGGCGCTGTACGGGTAGGCGTGCACCTGGAGGGCGCCGAAGTCGAACTCCTCGACGATGAAGGTGAAGGCCTCGAAGACCCGGTCGGTGGCGAGCCAGATGTAGCGGCAGTGCCGCTCGTCCGACTCGGTGCGGAAGGCGTCCGGGTGGGCGGCCCGGGTGCCGGAGTGGATGCCGTCGGCGGCCACCACCAGGTCGTACTCGGCGGCGAGTCGATCGACCGGCGGGGCGGGGGTGCGGTAGCGCACGTCCACCGCCAGTTCGGCGCAGCGCTGTTGCAGGACGGCGCGCAGCCGGTTGCGGTCGAGGGCGGCGAAGCCGTGCCCGCCGCTGGTGCGGACCTGGCCGGCGAAGCGGATGTCGATGTCGCTCCAGCGGGCGAACTCGGCGCTGATCGCGGCGAAGACCTGCGGATCGGCCTGGGCGATGCCGTCCAGGGTCTCGTCGGAGAAGACCACGCCGAAGCCGAACTCGTGCTCCCGGGCGTCGCGTTCGTACACGGTGATCTCGCGTTCGGGGGCCAACTGCTTGGCCAGGGCGGCGAAGTAGAGCCCGCCCGGGCCGGCGCCGATCACCGCGATGCGCTGCGGGCCGGTGGTCGTGCGCTCTGGTGCTGGCTCTGGTGTTGTCGCCGGTGTTGTCGTCGGTGTTGGCGCTGTCGCTGTCGCTGGTGCTGTCATGCGAGCACCTCCGGCCGCTGCGGCCCGGCCTCCGCGAGCGCTCGGCGGACCGGTGCGGGCCAGGGCTCGGCGCCCTTGGCCTGCGGCGCGGCGTGCACCACCGACATCCGGCCGCTGGCGGCCAGACCCGTCGGGCCGTGCACCTCGAAGGCGTAGTGCAGCGAGGAACCGCCGATCCGGAGCACCCGCAGCTCGGTGCGGACCACGTCCCCGAACCAGAGCCGCTCCCGGTAGTCGGCCTCGAAGTGCACCCGGGGGATCCGCCCGAACAGCTCGGCCAGCCCGAGCCGGCGTAGCAGCGCCGCCTCGGCGGCCTCGGCCCAGCGCTGCACGGCGGAGAAGTGGTAGTGCCCGGCGGCGTCGGTGTCCGACCACTCGACCCGGCGCTCGATGGTGATGGCGGCCGGGAACGGGGCCTGCTTCACGTCCTGTTGCGCGTTCTGTTCCACGTCCTGTGTCACGGCGGCCCTTCTGCGCAGTTCGGCGCGGAGCAGCTTGCCGGTCGCGGTGCGCGGCAGCTCGGGGACGAACTCGATGGCGCGCGGGTACTTGTACGGCGCGATGGTGCGCTTGACGTGCTCCTGGAGCTCCTTGACGGTCTCCGCGCCCGCCGAAGCGCCCTCGCGCAGCACCACGTACGCCTTGACCACCGTGCCGCGCCGCTCGTCCGGGGCGGCCACCACGGCGCAGTCGGCGACGGCCGGGTGGGCGGCGAGCGCCTGTTCCACCTCGGGGCCGGCGATGTTGTAGCCGGCCGAGACGATCATGTCGTCGTTGCGGGCCTGGTACCAGAAGTAGCCGTCCCGGTCGCGCAGGTAGGTGTCGCCGGTGAGGTTCCAGCCGTTGCGGACGTAGTCGCGCTGGCGCTCGTCGTCCAGGTAGCGGCAGCCGGTCGGGCCCTTGACCGCCAGCAGCCCGGGCTCGCCGTCCGGCACGGGATTGCCCTGCCCGTCCAGTATCGCCGCCCGGAAGCCGGGGACGGGACGGCCGGTGGAGCCGGGGCGGATGTCGGCGTCGGCGGCCGAGATGAACACGTGCAGCAGCTCGGTGGCGCCGATGCCGTCGATCAGCCGCCGGCCGGTGGCGGTGTGGAAGGCCTCCCAGACGGCGGCGGGCAGCGGCTCGCCGGCCGAGACGCAGCGCCTCACGCCGGCCAGCCGGTCGGCGAGCCCGGCGGCCAGGATCGCCCGGTAGGCGGTGGGCGCGGTGAACAGCACGCTCACGCCGTGATGCCGGACCTGCTCGGCGAGCTGCTCGGGCGTGGCCTGCTCCAGCAGCAGGCTGGCGGCGCCCGCCCGCAGCGGGAAGACCAGCAGGCCGCCGAGGCCGAAGGTGAAGCCGAGCGGCGGGGTGCCGGCGAAGAGGTCGTCGGGGGTGGGGCGGAGCAGGTGGCGGGAGAAGGTGTCGGCGTTGGCCAGTACGTCGCGGTGGAAGTGCAGGGTGGCCTTGGGGCGGCCGGTGGTGCCGGAGGTGAAGGCGATCAGCGCGACGTCGTCGGCGGCGGTCGGCACGGCGGTGAAGCCGGGGCGCTGGGTGGCGCAGCGGGCGGTGAGGTCCTCGGGGCCGCGGCCGCCGAAGGGGAGTATCCGCAGGTCGGGGGCGTGCGCCCGGTCGAGCTCGGTGAGGAAGCGGTGGTCGCACAGGGCGAGGGTGGGGCGGGCGATCCGGGTCAGTTCGGTCAGCTCGGCCGCGCGCAGCAGCGGCATGGTGGTGACCACCACCCCGCCGGCCTTCAGTACGCCGAGCCAACAGGCGGCCAGCCAGGGGGTGTTGGGGCCGCGCAGCAGCACGCGGTTGCCGGTGGCCAGGCCCAGTTCCTCGGTCAGCAGGCGGGCGATCCGGTCGGCGTGGTTGCGCAGTTCGCCGTAGCTCCACCGGTCGGTGGGGGTGAGCAGGCAGCGGCGGTCGGGTCCGAAGCGGGCGATGGTGTCGTCGAGCAGGGCGGCCGCGCAGTTCAGGCGGTCGGGGTAGTCCAACTCCGGGAGTTCGAAGAGGAGTTCGGGCCACTGGTCGAAGGGTGGGAGATGGTCGCGACAGAACGTGTCCACATGCGCTGAGGGGGAGAGCTCCATGGGCGGGCACCTCATCGTGCGAGCGGGAGTGAAGCCAGTATGGCGCTCTCGTGACGCCAGTCAAGAGAGCGATACATGCATTCGGGCGACGGGGGCGCGCGGTGTGTGAGGGCAGCGGCGCGAGGGCAAGGCGCGTGAGGGAAAGGTGCGCGGGGGCGAATGGAACGCCCCGCGGGCCGGTGGGGCCTGCGGGGCGGGTGAGGGGTCGGTTCTTCGCGTGCTCAGGCCGCGGTGCCGTGGAAGACGGCGTCCGGTGTGCGGCCCTGCTCGGCCTGCTGGGCGCGCTCGGCGAGCAGCCGGGCGAACGGGGTGAGGCCGGGCAGCGCGACCGCGGCGCCCAAACCGGAGTAGTGCACGTACAGCAGCGTCGAGTCGACCCGGACCAGGGTCTCCGCCATCGACTCGCCCCGGGTGCGGGCGGCGCTCTGGTCGCCGGTCGACGGGACGGCCGCCACGGTGGCGTCGCCCCGGGCGTCGATCAGGTCGAGGCTGGTGCCGAAGGCCCGGCCGGCCGCCTCGGTGGAGGCGAAGGTGACCACGGTGAACTGCACGGACGGGAGCGGAGAGGTGCTGAACGTCACGGTGGCGTAGGTGAGTTGCTGGTCGCACGCGTCCGGGAGCAGGCAGGTCACGTCCGGCCCGCTGCCGGTCCCGGACCGCGGCCCGCTCTCCACCTGCCAGCCGCCCGGCATCGCCGCCAGGTCCGGCAACACGCCCTGCGCCTGCGCGGGGTCGCGGATGGTCCGCGCGGCGTGGGCGAAGTCGGGCCCGTTGGGTCGCAGCAGCGGGCGCGAGCCGAGGTGGATCCCGAGTGCCACCAGCGCGGCGATCAAGACCAGGGCCAGGGTGACGACGACGGCCGTGTTGCTGCGCCGGGCGGCCCGGGCCCGGGCACTGGCCGCGGCCGGGTCGACCCGGAGCTGGACGGTGGACGAGTTCCTGGGGTCGACCCGAAGGTGGACGGTGGACCGGTCCTCGGGATCGACCCGCAGCTGGACGGTGGTCGGGCCGGGCTCCGGGCCCGTCCGCAGCTGGACGGTCGTCGGGTCGGTCTGCCCGCCGAGTTCGGTGGTGGCCAGGTACTGCGCGAATCCCGGGTCGGTGGCCAGCAGTCGGGTCACGGCCGCGGTCAGCGCGGCCCGTGCCCGCGGATCGTCCGGGTACGTCTCGATCGCCGTCACGGCCCGCGCCCCCTCCGGCATCAGCCGCAGCCGGGCCCGTACCACCTCGGCCACCGCCTGCCCCGGCCCGGCCGTGCCCCGAGCCAGCCGTACCAGCGCACCCGTCACGCGTGGTACCAGCTCCCGGCCGTCCCCCATGGCAACTCCCCCCGCCGCATGAGTCCTTGCCCACCAGGCTCCCGGACCGGCGGCCACGACACACCCCTGCCGGACCGAACGGAGACGCAACTGCAACCGGGTGCGGATACGGCGGAGGCCGGCGGACACCGGGTGCCCCACCGGCCCCGCCCGTCACGGGCCGGACGGGCGTTGGGCGAGGAGTTCCGCCATCACCGCCACCGGCAGGGCCGGGTTGGCGGCTGCCGCCGCGGCGGCGCGGGAGTCCGGGGCAGCCAGGCAGGTGGCCAGGGCGGCGGGGGAGGCGTTGGGGTGGGCGGCGACGGTGCGCAGGGCCTTGACGGGGGTGGGCGGGGTGGCGACGATCCGGTCGAGCACCGCGCCGGGAGCGTCCGGGTTCGCAGCCACGGCGGTGGCCACCGTCGTCCCGAACGCGTCCAGCATGGCGGTGAGCTGGGCGGCGGTGAGGCCCGGGTGCGGGGCCACCGACTTGACCACCTTGGCGTCCGGGTCGGCGGCCAGGCGGTCACGGAGGGCCACCGGCAGATCGCGGCGCGCGGCGGCGAGCATGCGGACCCTCGCCTCCCGCGAGCCTGCGAGCCCGGCGAGTTCGGCAGCATCGGCGGCGGCGATCCGGGGGAGCAGCAGGGCCGGACCGATCCGGACGGTGGTGGCGAGCCGGGCGAGGAGGTCGAGCGGGACGCGCGGGTGTTGGGCGAGCGAGCGCCGCACGTCGTGGCCGTCGTCCTCGGCCAGGCGGCGGATCAGCCCTTCGTCGATCCCCGGGTTCTGGGCGAGGTTGGACCGGACCCAGGGGATCTCGTCCCCGCCGAGCCGGTGGTACGCCTCGGCGGGCAGCCCGGGGTGGGTGGCGAGCGCCTGCCGGATCATCGCGTGGTCGGCCACCAGCCGGGCGGCGGCCGCTCCCGGGGTGGTCGGATTGGCCGCCGCCTGTTCGCGGACCATCACCTCGGGATCGTCCAGCAGGGCCGTCAGCAGCTCCACGGGCATGGCCTCGTTCGCCGCGGCCCAGCGCCGCACCGTCGGCAGCGGGTGGGCGGCCAGGCGGGTGAGCAGGTCCAGCCGCGCGGTGTGGATCGCGAGCACGGCCACCACGTCGGCCGACTCGTCGGCCGCGAGCAGGTCCGCGGCTTCGTCCGGCAGGCCGACCGCCGAGGCGAGCCGGACCCTGACCAGCTCCTCCGGGTCGCCGGCGAACAGCCGTGCCCAGTCCGGATCCCCGCGCCCCTCGTCCAGCAGGACGAGTGCGACCTGCGGGCGGGCGAGCGGGTCGACGTCCTCGGCGCGCAGCAGGCCACGCGCGGCCAGTCGTACGGCGGCGCCCTCGTAGCCGTCGGCCAGCTGCCGGACCTGGTCCGGGGTGAGATCCGCCCGCTCCGCGAGCTCCTCCGCCAGGTCCTCGTCGGCATCGGCGATCAGGCGCGCGAGCAGCTCGGGCGGCAGGGCGGGGTTGTGGGCGACGGCGTGCAGCGGCGAGGGCATCCGCGCATTGTGCCCGCGGCCCGGCCGGGCCCGCCGCCGAATTCCGCGACGGAACCGGCCGGCCGCCGAGTTCCGTGATGGTCTCGGGGTAGGCGCGCATGGTGGGCAGGGCGAGGCGGTCTCCTTGCATGGCGCGGTATCTCGGTCAGATCGTCAGAATCATTGCGGCGATGGCGAGATGGGCGCTTTGGGTGCACCACCGTGGACTAGACCACTTTTGAAGTCAACGATTGACAGGGTGGCTGCGACGAGGTGGGATGCGCCCCCGCCCGGCGGCTTCCCGGGGTCGCGCGGTGCGCGCCCCGGTTCGTATGTGAGGACGAATTCCCCTCGCTGATCCGAACGGCCGTGCGGCTCCCGGTGGTTCAGTGCCGTCGATCGCGCCCTCGGGGTCAATTCCCGGCGCGAACCTGCCGATTACAGTATTGACGTTATAACGCCGTTCGGAGGAGCCATCATGCCCGAACTATGGCTGCCCGGTGCCGAGATCCACGACCTTGGCGACCGCGCGCCGACCGACCACCAGTACCCGCCGAAGGCCATCGCCCACATCACCTGGGACCGCAACGCCACCGCTCAAGCGCCGCAGGACTGGTGCTCCTACGAGGACCTGGTCGGGTACTTCACCGGCGCCGGTGCCGGCAGCGCCCCGCACCTGGTCTGGGACCCGTTCAGCGGACGCGCCACCCAGCTGTTCCCCGCCGACTCCCGCTCGAAGAGCCTGCTCAGCCCCGCCCAGAGCCCGACCCGCACCAACCGGGCGGGGCGGGTGGTGATCCAGATCGAAGCCGTCTTCTTCCCGTACTGCCGCCACCAGGGCACCGTCTACCCGCAGTTGGTAGACACCCCGTGCGCGGGCTGGGACCGGATCCACGCCTGGGTCTCCTCCTGGGGCGTGCCCGACGAGTGGCCGATGGGGCGGCCGACCGACTTCTCCGAACACCGCGACGAGCACGTGTGGGAGACCCGCGGCGGCTGGTACGCGCACGCCCACGTGCCGTTCAACGATCACGTCGACCCCGGCAGCTGGCCCGCCCTCGGGAGCGACTCCGGCTCGCCCTCCTCGCCGCCCCCGTCCGGGGGGTCCGTCCCGGCCCGCTACCAGGTCACCGTCAACGGGCTGGCGTACGGGTACGGCGCCCAGGGCTACCAGGTCACCACCGTCGGCCGGGCGCTGGTCGCGGGCGGCTTCGGCGCCCACTACCAGTCCGGGCCCGGGCCGACCTGGACGGACGCGGACACCGAGAACTACGCGGACTACCAGGCGAGCCTGGGCTACTCCGGGCAGGACGCGGACGGCGTGCCGGGCGAGGGCTCGCTGCGGCGTCTGCTCGGTTACCTGCCCGGGCCGCGCACGGTCTCGCTCGCCCACGTCGTCGAGGCGGCGCGCAGCGACCCGGGGGCCGAGCAGGGGCACCGGACGTACGGGGCCGAGGTGGCGATCGTCGAACAGGCGCTGGCGGACGAGGGGTTGCTCGAACAGCGCTGGGTGGACGGCTCGTACGGCAGCCTCACGGTCACGGCGTACGCGGGCTGGCAGCGACGGTGCGGGTACACGGCGGGGGCCGCGGACGGGATTCCCGGGCGGGACTCGCTGCACCGGCTCGGCGCGGCGCAGGGGTTCGCGGTGACGGACTGAAGGGGGGAGATGCCGGGGGTACTTCGGGCGGTACTCCCGGCGGTACTCCCGGGGGAGTTCGTCGGCCGCGGTGAGGCGCGGGCGCGTACTCGCCCGGGAGTACGCGAGGTTACTTCCGCTGTCAGATGACCGATGAGGGACGGGCGGGGGAGTCTGGGCGCGTCGTCGTGAGCCCGACTCGAAGGAGGTACCCGTGCGCTCGTCCAGTCCGTCTAGTCCGTCCGGCTCGGGCGGGGCCGTCGCGGCGCCCGTTGGGGCGGCCCCCGGCTCGGGGCGGCGGTCCGCCGGTCGTCGCCTGTCGCCGGGGGCGCGCAAGCGCCTCGTGGTCCTGCACGTCGTCGTCTCGGTGAGCTGGCTGGCGCTGATGCTCTGCCTGCTCACCCTGGCGGTGACGGCCCTGGCCACCGACGACGGCGACCGGCTGAGAACGGCCTACCGGGCGATGGGCATGCTCGGCGACGCGCTGGTCCTGCCGCTGAGCCTGCTCACCTTCCTGAGTGGGGTGGCGCTGGGGCTCGGCGCGTCCTGGGGCCTGTTCCGGTACTACTGGGTGAGCACCAAGTTCTGGCTGACGCTCGGGGCGATGGCCGCCTCGGTCTTCGCCCTGACCGCCCGGCTGCACGACGCCGTCCGGGTGGCGGACGCGCACCCGACCGGGCCGATCCCGGTCGCGGACCTCGGGTTCGTCCGGTACAACGCGGTGATCGTCCCGGCCGTGGCGTTCTCGCTCTACCTGTTCAACATCATCCTGTCGGTGTACAAGCCCTGGGGCCGCCGCAAGGCCGCAGGCCGGCGCCCGGGCCGAATACCCTCGGCCGGGCGGTGACGGCGCCCCGGGCGCTCACGGCCTTCCCGGCGCTCACGGCGCTCCCGGCGGTGTCGACCCCGGGAATGCCCGCGCGGCAGGAGGGTGTTGTCCACCCACGTGATCAGCGCAACGCCCACGACCAGGCTCTCCGTCCTCGACCGCTCCCGCACCAGACGGGGCGAGGAGCCGGCGCAGGCGCTGCGGAACACGGTGACCTTCGCCCGGGAGGTCGAGCGGCTGGGCTACCACCGCTTCTGGGTCTCCGAGCACCACGGCGTGCCCGGGGTGGCCGGATCGGCGCCGACGGTGCTCGCCGCGGCGGTCGCGGCGGCCACCACCCGGATCCGGGTCGGTACCGGCGGGGTGATGCTGCCCAACCACCGCCCCATGGTGGTGGCCGAGCAGTTCGGGGTGCTGGCGGCGCTGTTCCCGGGGCGGATCGACATGGGCCTCGGCCGCTCGGTGGGCTTCACCGACGGTGTCCGGCGGGCGCTCGGGCGGGAGAAGGACGCCGCGGACGACTTCGGCGGCCAGCTGGCCGAGCTGCTCGGCTACTTCGACGGCTCGCAGCAGGTCCACCGCGACGTCCACGCCCGCCCGGCCGAGGGCCTGGACGTGCCGGCCTTCGTCCTGGCCACCGGCGCCGGCGCCGACCTGGCCGCCGAGGCCGGGCTGCCGCTGGTCATCGCCGCCGCGCGCGGGGAGGAGCGGATGCTCGCCGCGATCGAGGGCTACCGCAGCCGCTTCCGCCCTTCGGCGCAGACCGCCGAGCCGTACGTGGTGGTCTCGGGCACGGTCGCGGTGGCCGAGACCGGGGAACGGGCGCGCGAACTGCTCGTCCCGGAGGCCTGGGCCGGCGCGTACTCCCGTACCCACGGGGAGTTCCCGCCACTGGCCCCGGCCGCCGAGATCCGGGCACGGGCGATGAGCGATCGCGAGCGGGCCGCGTTCGAGCAGTCGCTCAAGGGCCACATCGCGGGCACCCCGGAGCAGGCCGCCGCCGAGCTGGCCGCCCTGGTGGAGCGCAGCGGTGCGGACGAGTTCCTGGTCGCCACCAGCACCTACGACCGCACCGCGCTGCTCGACTCCTACCGGCTGCTCGCCGAGGCCGTCGGCCAGGTCTGAACGGCGTCCGAAGGGGTGCCCGGAGGGGTAGCCCGGAGGTGTGCCGGGGGTGCCCGGATCCGATTTCTGGCCAGGCGTGATGACCTGCTACTGTTCTTCACGTCGAGAGGAAATGATCTTCCGAAGCGGGGATCCCTCGAACATGCGTCAGCGGTGCTACCAGAGCACGTCCCACTTTCAGTGGGAAGAGTCCGTGCGACCCGGGCCTGGCGCTCCACCCGAAGGGGCCCGTTCCGTCCAGCGGAACGGGCCCCTTCGTCATATCCGCCCGCCAAGCTGCCGACGGGCCCGGCCTCTTATCGCATTTCCGGCCTCGAAACCCTGGGTCGCCCGTCGATATCGGCCAAGGTCTCGCGCCAGGTAGCCGACGGGCGACGCTCCGTGACGGCGGACCGGCCAGCAGTTTTGCCCCTCCGGCAGGCTTGACGGTCCGTCATACCTTGGCTGGAACTCGCCGAGGCTGGTGTGAATATGCCATTGGAATGTTCGTCATACGGAATCCGGCAGTAGCCTTCCGTGTCGAACCTGCCACTGCTGGTGGCGACCGGCCGGATCCGCGCTGCGCCCGGCCACCCAGACCCCCTCGAAGGAGCCGGTGTGCCGGGTATCGACGAATGCCTCTCCGGAGCGATGGCGATCGCCGGAGCCCGCTCGGCGAGCCTGGTCGACTGGAGCAGCGGACTCGCCCTCGGCAGCCTCGGCGACAGCCCGGCCGGCGAGCACGAGACCGCGGCCGCCGAGGCAACCGACCTGGTGCGCGCGGCCGTTGAGAGCCAGACCTTCACCGCGGCGGAGGACCAGCGCTCCCCGCTGGAGGACATCATCGTCACCGCAGGCCGCAGTTACCACCTGATCCGCTTCATCGACACCGCCTTCGAGAGCCGACTCGTCCTGCACCTCTGGCTCGACCGCGAGTCGGGCAACCTCGCCGTCGCCCGCTTCCGCCTCCAGGCCCTCGCCGAGGACCTGGTGCTCGGGTGAGCACCGGGCCTGCACCGACCACCACCGCATTCCGGCCGGCCGACTGCGCGGACACCTCGCGGCGGGCCCGCGGAGCGACCCCGCGCCGGCCCCGACGGCGGTGGCCCGCATGACCGCCGCACCGCTCATGGCGGAACCGGCAGGCCGGGCCGAGCCCACCGCACCGCGGACCCCCGGCGAGGCCGTCGCCCTGCTCGCCGCCCGCCGCGCCACCGGCGCCCTGCACGGCCCGCTCGGCATCCTGCACCTGGTCGACGGCCAGGTGGCCGCCGCCGAGTCCCCGCGCGCGCCCGGCCTGGCCGACCTGCTCACCGGCTGCGGCCGGATCACCCCCGAGGACTGGGCCGAGCTCCTGCACCACCACGGCCCGCAGGGGCGGCTCGCCGAGGTGCTGGTGGAACGACAGCTGCTCACCCGAGGCGAACTCGAACTCGGCCACCTGGGAACGCTGTTCGACGCCGCCTACTTCGTCCTCGCGGACCGGTCCGGCGGCACCTGGCGGTTCGAGTCCGGCGCCCGGCACTGGCTCGGCACGGTGGCGCTGGTCGATCCGGCGCGGCTCGGCCGCGAGGTCGAGCGCCGACGCCGGCTCCTCGACGGGATCTGGCCGTGGCCGCAGCTCGACACCGCTCCCGTCCGTCCGGTCGAGCGCAGCCGCCGCCCCTCGCACCGCCCGCCGGGCCGCCGTCGGGGCGAACTGCTCGACCACGCCGACGGCCGAAGAACCCCGGCGGACCTGGCCCGGCTGCTCGGCCGCTCCGGCTTCGGCGTCACGGCGGACGTCCGCCGTCTGGCCGCCGCCGGTCTGCTCGACGCCCCGCGGCACGCGGCGCCGACCACCACGCCCCCGGCGGCGGAACCCGGACGACCGGGCGGCGGCCTGCACCGCAGGGTCCCCGGCGCCACCCTCCGCAGCACCCCGGCCGTCGGCCCCGCCGCAACCGGCCTCGCGTGCCCCGCTGCCGCAACCGGCCTCGCGTCCCCCGCTGCCGCAACCGGCCTCGCGGCCACCACCGCCCCCACCAGCTCAGACCGACCGCCCACCACGGCAGCGGCCCACCCGCTGACCGTCCCCGACCCGGACATCGCGCTGCTGACCCGGGTCCGAGACCTTCTGGAGGTCCGACTTTGAGCCACTGTCCGCCCGCGACCCCGCCGTACCGGCCATGAGGCGGGCGCTCAAGCAGCGTGTCGGAAGGAGACAACTGATCGCCTTGGAGACCGAGCTGCTCGCCGAACTCCGCGCCGTCAAACGCCGCGTCCCGCACCTCGCGGGCGGCCTGGTGGCCAGCGTGGACGGTCTGCTGGTCGCGCACGACACCCACGGGGCCGAGCCCTCCGGGCTGGCCGCGATGACGGCGGCCTCGCTCTCGCTCGCCCAGCGGCTGGCCGACACCACCGGCCAGGGCGAGTTCCGCGAGTCGGTGGTGCGCGGCGAGCACGGCTACGTCGCCACCTACGCGGCCGGCGGCAGCTGCGTGCTGACCCTGCTGGCGCACCCGGACGTCAACGTCGGCCGGCTCCACCTGGAGGCCCGCCGCTGCGCCCGGCGCATCGCCGAGCTGCTCAACGACGCCCTGACGCCCAAGGACCCGCGCGACCCGGGCCGACCGGCCCCTTCGACCGTCCCCCCTCGACCGAACACCCCACCATCCAACGGGAGCTGAACACAATGACCGACGCAGCAGGCGCACTCAAGCAGGCCATGACCGTCATCGAGGGCGCCATCGGCGCGGCCCTGGTGGACTACAACAGCGGCATGGCGCTCGCTACCCTCGACGGCCCCGGCGGCCTGGACCTCAACGTGGCCGCGGCCGGGAACACCGACGTGGTGCGCGCCAAGATGCGCACCATGGACATGCTCGGCCTGCAGGACGGCATCGAGGACATCCTGATCACGCTGACCAGCCAGTACCACCTGATCCGCCCGCTCGCCGGCCGCACCGGCAAGGGCCTGTTCCTCTACCTCGCGCTGGACAAGGGCCGCGCCAACCTGGCGATGGCCCGCCACCAGCTCACCAAGATCGAGGCCGACCTGGAGGTCTGACCGGCAACGGGCCGCGGAGGAGGCCCCGGACGAGGCCCCGGCGGCGGCTCACGCCCCGCCGGGCTCCGCCCACCGCACCTCCCCGCCCGGCAGCCCCGCGCACACCGCCCCCTCGGCGGTCAGCACGCTCCACGGCGCGAGCAGTGCGTGCGGCGGGACGGACAGCGCGCCGCCCTCCGCGAAGCCCAGCTCCAGGCCGCCGGCCAGGGTGATCCGGGCGGCGCCGACGGTCCGCCCGACCAGCGCCAGCAGGCTGGAGGTCGGCCGGAAGGTCAGCGCCGGGAAGAAGTGCTCGACCTCCTCCGGCGCGGCGAAGGACGGCGCCGCGAAGCGGAACTCGTGCGCCACCCGTACGGTCACCGGCCCGTCGAGCCGCAGGTCGAGCCGGCCTCCGCCGCTGACCGCCTCGACCCGCCGGCCGGCCAGCACCTCAGTGATCGCGTTCTGCATGCTCCCAGTGTTCACCCGCCGGACGGTCCCCAACCGCCTGCCCGCCCACCAGCTCAGCCGGCCCGGCCGACCGCTCCCGGGCGGCCAGCGCGGCCGCCACCCGGTCCCAGGACGGCCCGGACAGCAGCGCCCGCGCCTCGGCCGGCTCGCAGAGCCGCCACTCCATCAGTTCCTGCTCCTGCAGCGCGATCGAGCCGAGCAGCCGCTCCGTCACCGTGCCGCCGTCGTACAGGTACACCAGGACGGCGGTGTCCCGGCCCGTCGCCGGATTCGCGCCGGGATCGGCCGCAGCCCCCGGCTGCCAGTCGACCGCCAGCAGCCGCCCGGGCTCGACCTCCCAGCCCAGCTCCTCGCGGATCTCCCGCCGGGCCGCCGCCCGGGGCGTCTCCCGGTCCGCCTCGACCCCGCCGCCCGGCAGCGTCCAGTACTGCTCGTCCGGCCCGGACCACGGCCGCAGCCGCACCAGCAGCACCCTCCCGTCGGCGTCCGTGAACACGGCCCGCGCCTTCGCCCGGATCCGCGGCCGGGTGGCGTAGTAGGTGTCCCGGTCCATCGGCGGCTCCGGCGGCTGCACCTCGGCGGGCCCCGCCCCGGCCGCCGCCCCCAGGCCCGGCGCGGCGGCCAGCCCGGTGTACTCGGGCACCGGCCCGTCGGCGGGCAGCTCCCGCAGGGTGTGCCCGACCGGCCGGCTGTCCTCCAGCTCCAGCGGCCCGGCCGCCCGCGGCGCCCGCAGACAGGCCGTCACCCGCCGGGACAGCCGGGGCGGCAGGGCGTGCCCCGCCTCCTCCGCCGTCAGCCACACCCACCCGCCGACCTCCGCCGCATCCGGCCGGATCGCCGCCACCTGTTCCGCCGTCAGCGGCTCACCCCAGTACAGGTACGCCACGATCGGCGGACGGCTCGGGGACAGCGCCCAGTCGACGCAGGCCAACGGCCCCAGCCGCGGCGTGAACCCCAGCTCCTCGGCGACCTCCCGCACCGCGGTCTCCCGCGGCGAACGGTCGGCGGGCTCCCACCCGCCACCCGGGATCGCCACCGGATGCTTCCGGTCGTACGGCAGGCGCACCACCAGCACCCGCCCCTGCCCGTCCGGGAACAGCACCCCGGCCGCCGCCAGGATCCCCCGCCCCGCCCTGCCCGACGTCTCCACTCCGGCTCCTTCCACCACAGCGCTCCCCGGGGACGACACCCCCGCAGACCCGATGGTTCCCGCCCGGCCGCCCCGCCGATCACCACCAGGGGGTGACGTGGCCGCGGAAAACCCTGCTAGTCGCCGAGGATTCGCTCCCACAAGAGCCCGTCCCGCCAGCTCCCGTCGAGGAGGATCGAGGAGTGCGCGACGCCGTACGGGCTGAACCCGTTGCGGCGCAGCACGCGCTGCGACGGCAGGTTCTCCAGGCTGGTGGACGCCTCGGCGCGGTGCAGCCCGAGTTCGTCCGTTGGGTCGTCGATCGCGGCCCGCCCCTGAGGGGACGGCGCCCGGCCGCACCCGTCACCCCAGCTCCGCCAGGGCCTGGGCCGCCGCCCGGGCCATCTGTTCGTCGTGCCGCCCGCTGGAGCCGCGCAGCCGGGCCGCGCCCTCGGCGGCCGCCAGGGCGAGCAGGCCCGGCAGCAGGTCGGTGCTGCGGGCGGCGACCCAGCGGGTGCCCTGGGTGGCCATCCACCACAGGTCGGCGGCCAGGCCCGGTGGGGCTTCGGCGGGTTCGGCGGCGGGTGGTGGGCCGAGGGGGTGGCCGGCCGTGGTCAGCAGCTCGTGGAAGCGGCGGGCGATCAGGTGGTGGCCCTCGGCGCTGGGGTGGAGACGGTCGACGCTGAGCAGTCCCCGTTGCGCGCACCAGGGCAGTTCGGCGATGTGGAGGTGGATCGCCCGGTGCCGCACGGTGAGGGCGTGCACCACGGTGTTGACCGCCCGCATCCGCCGGGCCAGCGGTCGGGCGAGCGGTGCGGGGAGCCGGAGCAGCATGCCGGGGTCGGGCAGGCAGGCGGTCAGCAACACCGCGCCGTGGCCGGAGAGTTCGCCCAGGGCGGCGTCCAGCTCCAGGGTGGTGCGCCGGATGTCGAAGCCGGTCCGCAGGGTGTCGTTGCCACCGACCAGGACCGCCGCCAGCTGGGGCCGCCGGGCCAGTGCCAACGGAAGCTGACGGTCCGTCAGATCGCTGGTCAGCGCCCCGCTGTACGCCAGGTTGGTGAACTCGACCGCCTGCCCCTCGGGCGCCAGTGATCGGGCGAGGACGGCGGCCCAGCCGCGCCACTGCGCGTCGACCTGGTCCCCGACCCCTTCCGTCAGTGAGTCCCCGAGCGCGACGAAGCGCAGCAGCTCGCCGGCCGCGGGCCGTTCCTCCGCCGACCGGTCAGGCCCGGCGTCCAGCACGCTCATCCCAACCACCTTCCACCGCAACAGAGTTACGAACGTCCTCCGCCGCGCAGGAGCTCCGCACCCCGTGCGCCGCCAGGAAGGCCTCCACCGCCGCCGGCCAGCCGTACCGTTCGGCCTGCGCCCGGGCGGCCGCCCGCCGGGCCTCCTCCGGCCGGGCCAGCAACTGCCGGACGGCGCCGGCGAACCCGGCCCCGGTGTCGACGGCGGCCACCCCGGCGAGGCCGATCAGCCCGGGCAGCGCGGAGGAGCGGCTGACCGCGACCGGTGTGCCACAGGCCAGCGCCTCCAGCGCGGCCAGGCCGAAGGTCTCCACTGGTCCGGGCGCCAGCACCACGTCCGCACTGCCCAGCAGCCCGGCCAGCTCCGCGCGCCCGTCCAGGTGCCCGAGGAAGCGCACCGGCAGCCGCAGCCGCGCGGCTCGGGCGGCCAGCCGCTCCCGCAGCGGGCCGGTCCCGGCCACCACCAGCACGGCGGGCACCCCGCGCGCCCGCAGCCGGGTCAGCGCCTCGATCGCGCGCTCGGGCCGCTTCTCCGCGGAGAGCCGGGAGCAGAGGACGAGCAGCACGTCCTGCGGCGCCGCGTACCGGGCCCGCTGCGCCGCCCGGTCGGCGGGCGGCAGTGGCCGCATCGCCGCCAGGTCCACCCCGAGCGGGGCCCGGACCAGGTTGGGCACGCCGATCCGCCGGAACTCCGCGGCCGCCCAGTCGGTGGTGCAGAGCACCGAGTCGTAGGCGCGGGCGGTGGCGGCGTTGAGCCGGTCGGCGGCCGCGGCGGCGAGCGGACCGGGTACGCCCCAGGTGCGCAGCACCCCGGTGGCGCTCTCGTGCGAGACCATCACCGAGCGGACGCCGTGCCGCCGGGCCCAACCGCCCGTCCAGCGCAGGGTCGTACGGTCGGACACCTCCAGCCGGTCGGGGCCGAGCCGGGTGAGTTCGGCGGCCACCGCCCGCCGGTCAGCGAGCAGCCGGTAGCCGCCACTGGCGGGCAGCTCCGGGCCGGGCAGGGTGATCACCAGGCCCTGTTCGGTCTCCTCCTCGGAGCGCCGTTCGCCGGGCACGATCAGCACCGGCCGGTGCCCGGCCGCCCGGTACCCGGCGCCCAGGTGGCGCAGCGCGGTGCGCAGGCCGCCGGAGACCGGGGTGACGAAGTTGGCGAGCCGCACGATCGTCAACGGCCCGGTGCGGGACAGGGGTGTCATGCCGGCAGCTCCTCCGGCAGGACCGGCGCCACCGGCTCGGCCGGAGCCGCCCCCGACGGAGGGACGGGAGCGGGCAGCCCCCGGTGCTCCGCCAGCACCTCGGCGTAGTGCCGCAGCAGCAGGTCCCCGACCGCCTCCCAGGTCCGGGCGGTCACCTCGGCCCGCCCGGCCTGCCCGTACGCGGCCCGCCGGGCCGGGTCGGCGGCCAGCTCGGCCACCGCCCGGGCGACCGCTGCACCGTCCCGGGGCGGCACCAGCAGCCCGGTGCGGTGGTGGGCGACCAGGTCGAGCGGGCCGCCGGCCGCCGGGCCGATCACCGGTACGCCGCTGGCCATCGCCTCCTGGATGGTCTGGCAGAAGGTCTCCAGCGGGCCGGTGTGCACGAACACGTCGAGGGTGGCGAAACACCGGGCCAGTTCCTCGCCGGTGCGGCGGCCGAGGAAGACCGCGCCGGGCATGGAGGCCTTCAGCCCCGGCGCCGACGGTCCGTCCCCGACCACCACCACCCGCACCCCGGGCAGAGCGGAGGCGGCCGCCAGCAGGTCGACCCGCTTCTCGGGCGCCAGCCGTCCGACGTACCCGACCAGCACCTCCCCGCCCGGGGCGAGCGCCCGGTGCAGCGCCTCGTCGCGGTGGCGCGGGTGGAAGCGCACCGAGTCCACCCCGCGCGGCCACAGCTGCACCCGGGGCACCCCGTGCGCGGTCAGGTCCTGCGCGGCCGGGGTGGACGGCGCCAGGGTGCGGGCGGCGGCCCGGTGCACGGCCCGGATCCGCCGCCAGGCCGCGGCCTCCCCGAGGCCCCGCCCGGCCCGGTAGGCGTGGGCGTACCCGGCGAGGTCGGTCTGGTACACGGCGAGGGCGGGCACCCCGAGCCGCGCCGCGACCTGCATCCCGCGCGCGCCGAGCACGAACGGGCTGGCCAGGTGGACGATGTCCGGCCGGTGCCCGGCGAGCGCGGCCGCCAGCTGCCGGCTCGGCAGCGCGATCCGCACCTGTGGGTATCCCGGCAGCGGCATCGAGGGGATGTGCACCACGGGAATCCGCTCCGCCTCGGCGCCGGAGCCGAAGGTCCGGGGCGGGCAGTGGGCGCCCCGTGCCGGGGCGGGGGTGACGACGAGGGGCTGGTGGCCCCGGCGGACCAGGTGCTCGGCCGTCCGCAGCACGCTGTGGGCGACTCCGTTGACCTCGGGCGGGAAGGATTCGGTGACGATGGCGACGCGCATGCCAGTGTTGTGTCCGCGCCCGGCGTGCACCCGGCCAAAGGGATCTGTCGTACAAGCGAACGCGGGTCGGCGATTTGCACCACCGACCCGCGTGTCAAGCGCTGTCCGAACCTCAGGCCGATCCGGCCGTCTCCTTGAGCTCCGCGTACGGCGCGAGCTTGCGGATCGACTCGATGCTCTTCAGGCAGTCGTCCTTGCTCTCCTGCGGGTCGCCGGTCACCACGACGGACCCGTTGCTCGCCTTGAGCCGGAACCGGTGCATCCCGCTCTCGTCCTTGTACAGCTCGAACTTCCCAGCCATGCCAGTAACAGCCTTTCGCTCAGCTAACCCCCCTCGCACCGCACCGTAGGGCCGGCCCCGGTGCGCCGCCCGCCGACTGGGGCATCCGAGTCATCGGGGCCTCGCCGAACTGACCCGTTCGGGTCACGTCGGGCAGTGATGGCATGTGCGCGGCGGGCTCAGGCGCCGTTGAGGCGCTCGGAGACGGTGCGGAGGATCGCGGGCTGGTGGTGGATCAGGTAGAAGTGGCCGCCGCCGTAGACGTCGAGGGAGAAGTCGCCGTTGGTGTGGTCGGACCAGGCGGCCGCCTCGTCCTCGGTGACCATCGGGTCCTCGGTGCCGATGAGGACGTGCACGGGGCAGTTCAGCTGGGGGCCGGGCCGGTACCGGTAGGTCTCGGCCGCCTTGTAGTCGTTGCGGATGGCGGGCAGCGCCATCCGCAGCAACTCCTCGTCACCGAGCACCTGTTCGTCGGTGCCGCTGAGTTCCCGGAGCTTCGCGATCAGTTCGCCGTCGTTGCCGAGGTGGACGGTGCCGCCCTCGCGAAGGCGGGAGGGGGCGGGCCGGGCCGAGACGAAGAGGGCGCTCGGCACCGTGCCGGCCTCCTCGAAGCGGCGGGCCAGTTCGAAGGCGAGGCTGGCTCCCATGCTGTGGCCGAAGAACGCCACCGGGCCGTCCGTGTTCCGCCGGAGCACGGGGAGGAGCTGGTCGGCGAGCTCGTCGATCGACTCGACCAGCGGCTCCGAGCGGCGGTCCTGCCGGCCCGGGTACTGGACCGCCACCACGTCACAACGGGGGGCCAGCGCGCGGGACATGGGGAAGTAGAAGGTGGCGCTGCCGCCCGCGTGCGGGAGGCAGACGAGGGTCGGGGCGCCGGGATCGGCCTGGTGGTAGCGGCGTATCCAGAGCTGGTCGGTGGTGACGGTGCTCGTCATGGGTGGTGCTGTCCTTCCGGGGATCGTCAGCGCGGCTGTTCGGGCTCGATCTCCGCGTACCGGTCGCGGAGTTCGGCCAGGATCGGATGATCCGTCGCAAAAGGTACGGCGCCGATGGCGGAGATCGGCCGGACGCCGACGGCGGCGTTCGTGGCGAACGCCGCTTCCATGGACGGAAGCTGGTCCAGGGTCACGGTCCATGACACGCAGCGGTCATGAACAGCGGTCAGCAGCGCCTCGGTCACGCCGGGCAGGTGCTCCGCCCGCGGCCAGACCACCTGACGGCCGTCGAAGAAGCCCACGTTCCAGGTGGCGCCCTCGGAGATCCCCAGCTCATCGCTGTGGAACAACGCGTCGTCGAAGCCGTCGAGTTGTGCCGCGCGGCGCAGGTGCAGGCTGTCGAACAGTCCGGTGTGCTTCACCCCGGCGACCTGGCGCAGGTGCCTGACGGGCTGGACGCGCATCGGCCCCTGCGGAACTTCCGGTGCGGGGCGCGTGGTGACGAGGATCCGCGGCGCGGCCGGACCAGCCGGGTGAGTGAGGCTCAGATCGGGGTCGAAGACGGTGATCCGGGCGACCACGTCATCCACCGTCAGATCCAGTGCATGGCACAGTTCTTGACGGACGTGATCCAGGTTCAGTTCGGTGCCGAACACGGTTCGGCAGTCCCGTGCCAGCCGTGCGAAATGCAGCGCGAGTCCGCGTATTGCGCCGCCCTCGACGCGCATGGTTGTGAAATGGCCGTAACCGATCAGTGCGAGCGACGTGATCTCGTCGACGCCCAACTGCCGCTCGTCGAGCTCTTCCATGGCGCACAGTGTTCCACCTGCGAGGTTGCCCGACGATAGTGACGATCATCACCCCCCGGGAGGGCATTGTCGCAGGCCGTGGGCATCTGGCAAGATCACGACCGCTCGCCGGTGAGAAACCGTCACCGGCTTCGGCGCTATTCAGACTGGAACCGGGGGGGCCGTCAGTTGATCGAGAAGTTCGAGCGCGCAGCCGAGGAAGCGGGTTTCGTTCTCGACGCCTCGCAGATCGCCGCGGCCGAGCGGCTTTCCGTGCTCGCCGCCGAGTTGTCCGGCCGACGCCGCTTCTTCGGTGGAAAGCAGCCGCGCGGCGTCTACGTGTGGGGGCCGGTCGGACGCGGCAAGAGCTGGCTGACCGGGGTCTTCTACGAGGCGCTGCCGGTGCGGAACAAGCGCCGGGTGCACTTCCACGAGTTCTTCCGGGAGTTCCACACCGTCTACGCCCGGCACCGCAAGGAGCGGAACGCGTGCGACCTGGCCGTCGCCGAGCTGCTGAGCGACTGCCGACTGCTGTTCTTCGACGAGTTCCACGTGCACGACCCGGGCGACGCCATGATGATGGGCCGCGTTCTGACCTCGCTGTTCGACCAGAAGGTCACCCTGGTGACCACCTCGAACTACCCGCCCGACGGCCTGCTGCCGAACCCGGTCTACCACCACATGTTCGAGCCGACCATCAAGCTGCTCGAAGGCAACCTGGACGTCCTGGAGGTCGCGGGCCCGCAGGACTACCGCGCGGAGAGCACCGCCGGAGCGGCCCGTTCGCAGTTCCAGCGCGGGGCCTACATCTGGCCCGGCACCGAGCAGCAGCTGCGCGAGGCCGGACTCGAACCGCCGGCCGACGGCGAGCGCCAGCGCATCGACATCGGCGGCCGGGACCTCGTGGCCCGCGCCGTGCGCGACGACCTCGTCTGGTTCGACTTCCACGAGCTGTGCGACGAACGCACCTCGACCATCGACTACCTGGGCCTGGCCGACCGGTTCGGCACCTGGGTGCTCTCCGGACTGCCGGAGCTGACGGCCGGCAGCAGGGACGCGGCGCAGCGCTTCGCCAACCTGGTCGACGTCCTGTGCGACCGGGACGCGAAGCTCTACCTCGTCGCCGACGGCCCCCTGGCGGACTGCCTGCGGGGCGACGCCCTGCCCATCGACATCAACCGGACCGCCAGTCGCCTCATGCTCCTTCCGGGCTCCGCCACGCCGGGTGCGACGCAGGCGACCAGACAGGCGTGAACGAGGACCGGACGGCGGTCCGAGGCCGCCGTCCGGCCGTGGCGATTCCCGTAGGAGGAGCAAGACCATGGCGGCTGAAGAGAAGCTGCGCGACTATCTGAAGCGGGCTACCGCCGAGCTTCGCAACGTCCGACAGCAGCTCCAGGAGGCGGAGGACTCCGCCCACGAGCCCATCGCGATCGTCGGGATGGCCTGCCGGTACCCGGGCGGGGTCGGTTCGCCGGAGGACCTGTGGCGACTGGTCGCCGACGGCACCGACGCGATATCGCCCTTCCCGACCGACCGCGGCTGGGACACCGAGGGCATCTACGACCCGGACCCCGAGCGCGCCGGACGCACCTACACGCGGGAAGGCGGCTTCCTGCGGGGCGTGACCGAGTTCGACGCCGAGTTCTTCGGGATCAACCGGCGCGAGGCCCTCGCCATGGACCCGCAGCAGCGGCTCCTGCTGGAGACCGCGTGGGAGGCCGTGGAGCGCGCCGGCATCGACGCGACGACGCTGCGCGGCAGCCGCACCGGGGTCTTCGCCGCGGTGATGTACCACGACTACGAGGGCCTGCTCGAAGGCCAGGACGAGCTCGCCGGCTACGTCATCAACGGCAGCGCCGGCAGCATCGCCTCCGGGCGCATCGCGTACACCTTCGGCTTCGAGGGCCCGGCGCTGACCGTCGACACCGCCTGCTCGTCCTCCCTCGTCACCCTGCACCTGGCCGCGCAGGCGCTGCGGCGGGGCGAGTGCACCCTGGCCCTGGCCGGCGGGGCCACCGTGATGTCGACGCCCGCCTCGTTCATCGAGTTCAGCCGCCAGCGCTCGCTCGCACCCGACGGCCGCTGCAAGGCCTTCTCGGCCGCGGCCGACGGCACCGGCTGGGGCGAGGGCGTCGGCATGCTGCTGCTGGAGCGGCTCTCCGACGCCCGGCGCAACGGCCATCCCGTCCTCGCGGTGGTCCGGGGATCGGCGGTGAACCAGGACGGCGCGAGCAACGGCCTCACGGCGCCCAACGGCCCCTCCCAGCAGCGGGTGATCCGCCAGGCGCTGGAGAACGCGCGACTGCGCTCCGACGAGATCGACGCCGTCGAAGCGCACGGCACGGGCACCTCCCTCGGCGACCCCATCGAGGCCCAGTCCCTCCTCGCCACCTACGGGCAGGAGCGCGCCTCGGACCAGTACCTGTGGCTCGGCTCCCTCAAGTCGAACATCGGCCACAGCCAGGCCGCCGCGGGCGTCGGCGGCATCATCAAGATGGTCATGGCGATGCGGCACGGCGTCCTGCCGAAGTCCCTGCACTCGGCCGAGCCGACCGGGCACGTCGACTGGTCCTCCGGTGCCGTCCGGCTGCTCACCGAGGCCAGGCCCTGGCCGGAGACCGGCCGGCCCCGGCGCGCCGCCGTGTCCTCCTTCGGCATCAGCGGCACCAACGCGCACGCGATCCTCGAACAGGAACCGGTGGCCGTCGAGGAGGAGCCGTCGCCCGCTCCCGAGGAGGCGCCGCGGGCCACGCCGTCCGTCCTCTCCGAGGTGCCGCCAGCGATCCCGCTGCTGCTGTCCGGCAGGTCGGCGGACGCCCTCCGGGCGCAGGCCGAGCGGCTGCGGGAGAGCATCGAGGCGGAGCCGTCCGCCGACCCGGCGGACATCGCGGCCGCGCTGCTGCGCAACCGCTCCTCCTTCGAGCACCGGGCGGTGGTCTTCGGCCGCGACCGGCAGTCCCTGCTGCGGGAGCTGACCGCCCTCGCCGAGGACGCCCCGACCGTGCCGCGGGGAACCGCTCCGGCCGGTGCCCGACCGGTGTTCGTCTTCCCCGGCCAGGGTTCGCAGTGGACCGGCATGGCGCTCGAACTCCTCGACTCCTCCCCGGTCTTCGCCGCGCGCATCGAGGAGTGCGACCGGGAGTTCGCCCCGTACCTCGACTGGTCGCTGACCGGGGTGCTGCGCGGTGCCGAGGGCACGCCGTCCCTCGACCGGGTGGACGTGCTCCAGCCCGCGCTGTTCGCCGTGATGCTGGGACTCGCCGAGGTGTGGCGGGCCTGCGGGGTCCAGCCCGCCGCGGTCGTCGGCCACAGCCAGGGCGAGGTGGCCGCCGCGGTGGTGGCCGGCGCGCTCTCGCTGCCCGACGCCGCCCGGATCGTGGCCCTGCGCAGCCAGGCCCTGCTCGAACTGTCGGGCACCAGCGGCATGCTGTCCGTTTCGCTCTCGGCCCGGGCGGTCGAGGAGCGGCTGCGGCCGTGGGGCGAGCAGCTCTCCGTCGCGGCCGTCAACGGGCCGCACTCCGTGGTGGTCTCGGGCGACAGCGGCGCACTCGACGAGTTCCGCCTCGCGCTGGAGGCCGACGGGACGTGGGTCCGGCGCATCCCGGGCGTGGACACGCCCGGGCACTCGGCCCGCATCGACGAGGTCCGCGAGCGCATGCTGGCCGCCCTCGCCGAGACCGCGCCGAGCGCCTCGGACGTCCCGTTCTACTCCACCGTCACCGGCGGCCTGCTCGGGACCGACGAGCTCGACGCCGGGTACTGGTACCGCAACATGCGCCAGACCGTGCAGCTGGAGCCCGCGACGCGTGCGCTCGTCGCCGACGGCTACGCGCACTTCTTGGAGATCAGCCCGCACCCCGTCCTGCACGTCGGACTCCGGGAGACCTGCGAGGCGGCCGGCGGCCAGGTCTTCCTGGGGGAGACGCTGCGCCGCACCGACGGCGGTCCTCAGCGGCTGCTCACCTCGCTCGCCCAGGCCTGGATCCACGGGCTCGCACCGGACTGGAGCGTCGTGCTCGGCAACCGCCGGCCGCAGCCGGTCGAGCTGCCCACCTACCCCTTCCAGCGGGTGCGCCTGTGGCCGCAGGCCCGGCAGGGCCGGACGGACGCCGACTCGCTCGGCCTGCGCAACGCCGACAACCCGCTGCTGGGCGCCGGCGTGCCGCTGCCCGAGACGGACGGGTTCCTCTTCACCGGGCGCCTGTCCCGCGGCAGCCACGCCTGGCTCGCCGACCACGCGCTCGCCGGCACCGTGCTGCTGCCGGGTACGGCCTTCCTCGAACTCGCCCTCCACGCGGGCCGGCTGCTCGACTGCGGACAGGTCGACGAGCTGCTGCTGGAGAACCCGCTGCTGCTGCCCGAACAGGGCGGCGTCCAGGTGCAGTTGACGGTCGCGGCGCCCGACGCCGCGGGCCGCCGTACGGTGCAGGTGTACGCCCGCCCGGACGAGCCGGACGCCTTCGCCGTCGGAGAGCCGTGGACCCGGCACGCCACCGGCGTCCTCGCCCCCTCAGCCCCCGTCGCCCCCGCGCCGCTGGGCAGCTGGCCGCCCGAGGGCGCGACCGAGCTCGAAGTCGGCGACGTCTACGAGCGCTTCGCGGCGGCCGGTTTCGAGTACGGTCCCGCCTTCCGGGGGATCCGGGCCGCCTGGCGCCGGGGCGACGAGGTCTTCGCCGAGGTCGCGCTGCCCGACCGGCTCCGGGCGGACGCCCAGGGGTTCGGGATCCACCCGGCGCTGCTCGACGCGGTGCTGCAGACCATTCCGCTGGGTGCGCTGGCCGGCGAGGACGGCGGGATCGAGCACGGCCGGATGCCGTTCGCCTGGCACGGCGTCTCGTTGCACGCCGCCGGCACGGCCGCGCTGCGGGTCCGGCTCGCCCCGGCGGCCGAGGAGGCCGTCACGATCCGGGTCGCCGACCAGTCGGGACTGCCGGTGGCGACCGTGAAGTCCCTGGCGCTGCGCCCGGTGAAGACGGAACAGCTCGCCGCGGCGGCGCGACGGGCCGACTCGCTCTTCCGGCTGACCTGGGAGCGGCTCGCCGCCCCCCGGGCCGCGCAGCTGGCGTGGACCGTGCTCGGCCCGGACACCCCCGGCCCGGAGGGTGCCGAACGGCTGGACGGCTTCGCGCAGTTGCGCGCGGCGCTCGATGCGGGGAGCGCCGCGGGAAGCGATGCCCCCGCCGTCGTCCTGGCCTCGGTCGGGGCGACCGAGGTGCGCGCCGCGGCGACCGCCGCCCTGGAGCTCCTCCAGGCCTGGCTCGCCGAGCCGCGGCTGGAGGGCTCGCGGCTGGTGCTGCTCACCCGGGGCGCCGTCGCGCTCCCCGGCGACCCGGCACCCGACCTCGCCCAGGCCGCCGTGCTGGGCCTGGTCCGTTCCGCCCAGTCGGAGAACCCGGGCCGCTTCACGGCGGTCGACACGGACGGCGACCAGGCCTCGCGGCGGGCGCTGGCCGCGGCCCTGGCGGCCGACGAGCCGCAGCTCGCGCTGCGCAAGGGCGGGCTCCACGCCCCCCGGCTGGCCCGCGCGGCCCGCGCGGAGCCGGACGGGCCGGCGTTCGCTCCGGACGGCACGGTGCTGGTGACCGGCGGCACCGGCGCGCTGGGCCGCGCCGTCGCCCGCAGCCTGGTCGCCGACCACGGCGTGCGGCGGCTGGTGCTGGTCAGCCGGAGCGGAGCCGCCGGTGGGCTGGAGGAGGAACTCGCCGCCCTGGGCGCCTCGGTGACCGTCGCCGCCTGCGACGTCGCCGACCGCGAGGCCCTGGCCGCGCTGCTGGACTCCGTCCCGCGGGAGCACCCGCTGACCGGCGTGGTGCACACGGCGGCGGTCCTCGACGACGGGATCGTGCAGTCGCTCACGGCGGAGCAGTTCGACACGGTGCTGCGTCCGAAGGTGGACGCGGCGCTGCACCTGGACGAACTGACCAGGGGCACGGACCTCTCGGCCTTCGTGCTCTTCTCCTCGGCCGCCGCCCTGTTCGGCGCGCCGGGGCAGGGCAACTACTCCGCCGCCAACGCCGTCCTGGACGCCCTCGCACAGCGCCGCCGGGCCGAGGGCCGGCCGGCGGTGTCCCTCGCCTGGGGGCTGTGGGCCGAGTCGAGCGGCATGACCGGCCACCTGGACGACGCGGGCATCGCCCGGATCGAACGGGACGGGCTGCAGGCGCTGTCGACCGCGGAGGGCCTGGAGCTGTTCGCCGGCGCGCTCGGTCACGAGGAGGCGGTGCTCGTACCGTTCCGGGTGGATCTCCGGCAGCTGCGGGCGCAGGCGCCCGGCGGCGTCGTCCCGCACCTGTTCCGGGCCCTGCTGCCGGCACCGGTGCGCCGTGACGCTCCCGTCGCGGTGGCCGAGTCCTCGCTGCCGCGGCAGCTCGCCGCGGTGCCGGCGGCCGAACGCGGGCGGATCCTGGCCGATCTGGTCCGTACGAACGCCGCCGCCGTGCTCGGCCTGGCGGACGGGCAACTGGTCGACGAGAGCCGCGGGTTCTTCGATATGGGCCTCGACTCGCTGACCGCGGTGCAGCTGCGCAACCGGCTGGGCGCCGCGGTCGGGGTGACCCTGCCCACCACCCTCGTCTTCGACTACCCGACGCCGACGGCGCTGAGCGACTACCTGCTCGGGGAGCTGGCGATCGAGGAGGCGCCGGTTCCGCTCATCGGCGAGCTGGACGGGATCGAGACGGCGCTGCGGGCCGTGGTCGCGGACGGCGACGATGAGGTGCGCGGGAAGCTGTACGAGCGCCTCCAGGAGCTCGCGCGGATCTGCGCGGCTCCCGCGGCCACCGGCGCGGACACCGGCTCCGGCGGGGGCCTGGACTCGGCCTCGGCGGACGACATCTTCGCGTTCATCCAGCAGGAGTTCGGCAAGGCCTGACCGACGCCCTGAGGGCTGCGGCGGAAATGCGAAAAGGCCGTTGGTCTCCGATTCGGTGACCAACGGCCTTGCCGGACGCATTGTCAGTTCTTGTGCAGACGCACCGGAAGGCTTTCCAGACCCTGCATCATGAAGCTCTTCCGCCACTTCAATTCGGAGTCCGGGACGGCCAGCGTGAGGTCGGGGAACCGGCCCAGCAGGTGGCGGAGGGCGATCTCCATCTCCAGGCGGGCCAGCGGGGCGCCGACGCAGTAGTGGATGCCGTGCCCGAAGCCCAGGTGCCCGGCGGTGGAGCGGGTGACGTCGAGCTGGTGGGGGCAGCCGAACTGGGCCCCGTCCCGGTTCGCCGCGCCCAGCAGGACGGAGACGTACTCACCGGTGCCGACCGTCACACCGCCGAGCTCGAACGGCTCGGTGGCGTAGCGCAGCGTCGCGCGGTTGCCGGGGCCCTCGTAGCGGAGGAACTCCTCGTTGGCGGCCGGGATTCCGCTCGGGTCCTCGCGCAGGGCCGCGAGCTGCTCCGGGTGGTTGAGCAGGGCCCGCAGACCGTGGCCGATCATGTTGACCGTGGTCTCGTAGCCGGCCACCACGAGCAGGAAGACGGTGGAGACCAGCTCGATGTCGGAGAGCTTGTCCTCCTCGTCCCTGGCGTGGATGAGCGCGCTGACCAGGTCGTCGGCCGGCTGGGCGCGCTTGAGCTGGATCATCTCCCCGATGTGCTGGCCGAACCGGGCCATGTTCGGGCCCGCGTTCTCGTTGTCGTTGGACATGATCGCGGCGGTCAGCCCGACCAGTACCGGGAAGTGCTCCTCGCTGATGCCGAGTAGCTGCCCGAGCACCCGGACGGGGAACTGCGCCGTGTACTCCTCGACCAGGTCGACGACGCCGCCCTCGGCGGCGGCCTTCCGCTCGGCGGCGTCCAGGAGTTCGGTGCTGATGGCCTCGATGACCGGTTCGAGCTTCTTCACGCTGCGGGCCGTCAGGGCCTTGTTCACGAGCTTGCGCAGCCGGGTGTGGTCCGGCGGGTCCATGTTGAGCATGTGCCGGCCCACCGAGCTGTGCTCCAGACGCGGCGTACCGCCCTCGGACATCTCCCGGTCGAAATATCCGAGTTGGACCGAGGTGTCGATGTCCTTGGACAGCGCCGGGTGCGAGAGCGCGATGCGCGCCTCCTCGTAGTTGACGACGGCCCAGACCTTCAGGCCGCTCGGCAGCAGCATCCGGTGCACCGACCCCTTGTCCTGCAAGGCGTCGTAGGCCGGATACGGGTTTCTCATGAACTCCTCATCCATGATCGGCAGGGACATGGAAACTCCTTGAATCAGGGAACTTGTGGATTTCGCATATGTCCGGTGTGCGTTGCGGTCACCGGGATCGATTGGCGAGCGTACAGGCCGGGCGGCGGAACTGACAGGGGGTAACACCGCCGCTCGGTATATCTGACATGACGTCATAATTCCCGGTGGGGGGAGAAAACGCCGACCGGTGTGACGCTCGCAACAGGGCCATTGATCTCTGCCTTCCCCCTCCTATATCGTCGCCGACGAAAGATCATCAGCTCTACGCGATGCTGTGCGGGGGAACGCGCTCCAGAGAGCCTTTCTTCGTGCTGTCCCGGAGTCATCGGTCCGAGTCGCGTCCTTTCCTGAGTGGGAGTCAGCCGTGCCGGCTATCCCTGTTCGTTCCGTCGCGGATGCCCTCCGGGCGCACGCCAATGAGCGTGGACATGTCATTGCCTACTCTGACCAGGCACGCAGCACGACCTACGGAGAGCTGGAAGCGTCCACCGCGCGACTGGCCGGCCACATCGGCGAATTCGGAATCGCCCGGGGCGGGCGCGCCGTGGTCTGCCTCGGCAACCGGGTGGAAATGGTGGAGAGCTGCCTCGCGCTGACCCGCGCGGAGCTCGTCGTCGTCCCGGTCAATCCGCATGCGAGCGATGGCGAGCTCGCGCATATTCTGCGCGACTCCGAGGCCGCGCTCGTCATCACCGAAGAATCGAACTTCGAGCGGCTCCGCCGGCTCGACGGCCTTCGGAATGACCTCCGCTTCGTCATTGTGACGGACAATCAGGAAAGCCTCGGTGGCGGAGAATACGTCCACGACTACCGGCGAATGAGCGCAGACGAACCGAGCGCACCGGCACCGGACGGTCTGCGGCCCGACGACGTCGCCTGGATGCTGTACACCTCCGGAACGACCGGCGCCCCCAAGGGCGTTCTCTCCACCCAGCAGGCGGGTCTGTGGTCGGCCGTCAACGGCTACGCCGCCGTACTGGACATCGGACCGGGAGACCGGCTGCTCTGGCCGCTGCCGCTGCACCACAGCTTCGCCTTCAACCTCTGCGTCCTCGGGGTGATGGCGGCCGGTGCGACAGCCCGGATCGCGGCCGACTTCGCCCCGGACGACATCGTCGCCGAACTCGGCAGCTCCTCCTACACCCTGATGGCCGCCGTGCCCACGATGTGCCACTATCTGCTGGACTCAGTCCCCGAGGGCGAACTCGACCTGAGCGGCCTGCGGGCCTTCCTGGTGGCCGGAGCGCTCACCAGCGCCGCCCTGGGCGCACGGTTCCGGGACACCTTCGGCGTCCAGCTGGTCGACAGCTACGGAAGCACCGAGACCACCGGCGTCATCACCTGCAACCCGCTCGGCGACCACCGGGTGCCCGGCTCCTGCGGCCGGCCCGTCCCCGGTGTGACGGTCCGCATCACCGATCCGGAGACCGGCCTCGAAGCGCCCACCGGCCACGAGGGCGAGATCTGGGTCCGGAGCCCCAGCCTGATGACGGGTTACCACAACGACCCGGAGCGGACGGCCGAGGCCTTCCACCAGGGCTGGTACCGCACCGGCGACATGGGCCGTCAGGACGCCGAGGGCTTCGTGAGCATCACCGGGCGCCTCAAGGAACTCATCATCCGGGGCGGGGAGAACATGCACCCCGCCGAGATCGAGGACGCGATCCGCGCGAGCGCCGAGGTCGCGGACGTCGCGGTCGTCGGCCGCGAGCACAGCGTGCTCGGCGAGGTGCCGGTCGCCTACCTGGTGCCGAAGGCGGACCACCCGCTGCCGGTGGCCGAGTTGGTCGCCAGACTGCGCGACCGCCTCGCCTACTTCAAGGTCCCGGCGGAGCTGCACCTCACCGACCGGATCCCCCGCACGCCGTCCGGGAAGACCGTCCGCCGACTCGTCGGCGCCGAGGGCTCCCGACTGCTCGCGAACACCGGAACCCACCACAGCCGCCTGACCTTCCGTGTTCCCGGTTCCCTCGACTCCGCCGCTCTTCCGGCCTCCCTGCCAGCGGACGACCGGAGCACCGTGCACGGCAGGCCCGTCCTGCTGCTCTCCGACGCCGCCTCCACGGCGCGCGCCGAGGAGCTGGCGGCGCACCTCGTTTCCGCGCACGGCTGCGCCGAGACGGTGGTCGAGCGCTGCGAGCCCGCCGACGGCGAGTCGCTGCGGCGCGCGACGGCGGGCCGGGACGGGTACGTCCTCGTCCTGCTGGCCGGAGCCGACGAGGCGGGTTCCTTCGACGAACTGGCGCGCGAACTCGCCGCTGCGGGAGGGACCGCGGTCTCGCTCGGCGCCGGGGACGAGGTCGGCGCGCAGGGGCTGCGCGACGCGCTGGACGCCGCACTGATCGAGAACGCGCCCGTCGTGCGGGCGTCGGCCATCGACGTCCCGGGACCGCTCTGGGGCAGCGCGGCCGAGCCCGCCCCCGAGGTGGCCGCCCGACTGCGGGACGAGCTCCGGGACCTGAGCGACCGGGACGTCGAACTCCGGCTGCTGGCCCTGGTGGCTGCCGAGTGCGCCGCCGTCCTCGGCAACGCCACCGCGGCCTCGCTCGACCCGCGCAAGCCCTTCCGCGCGCTGGGCTTCGACTCGGTGGCGTCCGTGGGGCTGCGCGTCCGGCTCCAGAACGCGACCGGGCTGCGGCTGCCGGCCTCGCTCGCCTTCGACCACCCGACCCCGCAGGCCGTGGCCCGGTTCCTCCGTGACGGGCTGTTCGGTGCCCGTGAGGCGGGCGAGGTCGCGGTCGTGGGGGCGGGCGCGGTGGTGGACGACGCCGATCCGGTGGTGCTCGTGGGCATGGCCTGCCGGTACCCGGGCGGCGTGCGGTCCGCAGAGGACCTGTGGGACCTGGTCACGGCCGGTACGGACGCGGTGGGGCCCTTCCCGGAGGACCGGGGATGGGACCTGGCGGGGCTGTTCGACGAGGACCCGGACACGGCGGGAACCACGTACGCCTCGCAGGGCGGATTCCTCGACGGCGTGGCCGAGTTCGACGCCGGGTTCTTCGGGATCTCGCCGCGTGAGGCCCTGGCGATGGACCCCCAGCAGCGGCTGCTGCTCCAGACCTCCTGGGAGCTCTTCGAGCAGGCCGGCATCGACCCGGACACGCTGCGCGGCAGCCGCACCGGCGTCTTCGCCGGGCAGATGTACCACGACTACGCGATCCGCCTCACCGACGAGCCCGGGGCGGAGGGCTACCTGAGCACCGGGCTCGCGGGCAGCGTGCTCTCCGGCCGGCTCTCCTACTTCTACGGGTTCGAGGGTCCGGCGCTGACGATCGACACCGCCTGCTCCTCCTCGCTCGTCGCGCTGCACCTGGCCGCGGACTCGCTGCGGCGGGGCGAGTGCTCGCTGGCGCTCGCGGGCGGTGTCGCGGTGATGTCGACGCCGACGTCGTTCGTCGACTTCAGTCGGCAGCGCGGGCTCGCCTCGGACGGCCGCTGCAAGCCGTTCGCCGCCGCTGCGGACGGCACCAGCTGGGGTGAGGGTGTCGGTCTGCTGTTGTTGGAGCGGCTCTCGGACGCCCGGCGCAACGGACACCGGGTGCTGGCGGTGGTTCGTGGTTCGGCGGTGAACCAGGACGGTGCGTCGAACGGTCTGTCGGCGCCGAACGGTCCGTCGCAGCAGCGGGTGATCCGTCAGGCCCTGGCGGGTGCGCGGTTGGCGGCCGACGAGGTGGATGCGGTGGAGGCGCACGGTACGGGTACCTCGTTGGGGGATCCGATCGAGGCGCAGGCGCTGTTGGCGACGTATGGGCAGGGGCGGTCCGCGGAGCGGCCGCTGTGGCTGGGGTCGGTGAAGTCGAACCTGGGGCACACCCAGGCGGCCGCGGGCGTGGCCGGGGTCATCAAGATGGTGCAGGCGATGCGGCACGGTGTGCTGCCCCGGACGCTGCATGTCGATGCGCCGTCGCCGCATGTGGACTGGTCGGCGGGCGAGGTCTCGCTGCTGACGGAGGTCCAGGAGTGGCCGGAGACGGGGCGTCCGCGTCGTGCGGGTGTGTCCTCGTTCGGCATCAGCGGCACCAATGCGCACGTCATCCTCGAACAGGCCCCGCAGCACGATGAGTCGGGCATCGAGGCGGGTGCGGCCGCGCTGGTTCCGCCGGTCTCGGTGCTGTCCGCGGGCAACGACGCCGCGCTCCGGGCGCAGGCGGCCCGACTGGCCGCGCATGTCTCTGCGGACAGCTCCCTGGCCGTGGCCGACGTGGCCTTCTCGCTCGCGACCACGCGGGCCGTGCTGGATCGGCGTGCGGCGGTGGTGGCGGCGGACCGGGAGGGGCTGCTGCGGGGGCTTGAGGCTCTGGTGGAGGGGCGCCAGGCCAAGGAGGTGGTGGAGTCTGCTGCTTCCGGTGGGAAGCTGGCGTTCCTGTTCACCGGGCAGGGTTCCCAGCGGTTGGGGATGGGCGGGGAGTTGTACGGGGCGTTCCCGGTGTTCGCGGGCGCGTTCGACGCGGTGTGTGCGGAGCTGGACAAGCACTTGGACGGTTCGGTCCGGGATGTGGTGTTCGGCGATGATGCCGGGCTGCTGAACCGGACGGTGTGGGCGCAGGCGGGGTTGTTCGCGTTGGAGGTGGCGCTGTTCCGACTGCTGGAGTCCTGGGGTGTCACGCCGGACCTTCTGCTGGGTCACTCGATCGGTGAGGTCGTGGCGGCGCATGTGGCGGGCGTGTTCTCGCTGGAGGACGCGGCCGCGCTGGTGGCGGCGCGTGGTCGGTTGATGCAGGCGCTGCCTGCGGGCGGCGCGATGCTGGCGGTGGCGGTCACGCCCGAGACCGCAGTGGAACTCCTCGCGGGCTGTGAGGGCCTGGTCGATGTGGCGGCCGTCAACGGCCCGCGCTCGGTGGTGCTTTCGGGAAATGCGGAGGCGATTGAGAAGATCGAGCAGGCGGCACTGGCAGCCGGCCACCGGGCCAAGCGCCTGTCGGTGAGCCACGCCTTCCACTCGCCGCTGATGGAGCCGATGCTGGCCGAGTTCGGCACTGTCGTTCGGGGCCTGACGGCGGCCGAGCCGAGGATCCCGGTCGTCTCCAACGTCACCGGAGCACTCGCCACCACCGCGGAACTGACCGACCCCGACTACTGGGTCCGGCACGTCCGCCAGGCCGTGCTGTTCCACGACGGCGTGCGCACTGCAGCGGAGTTGGGTGCGACCCGTTTCGTGGAGCTCGGCCCGGACGGCGTCCTGACCGCCCTCGCGCTGGACTGCCTCACCGACACCGATACCGACACCGACGCCCACGTCTTCGCCTCCCTCCTGCGCCGCGACCGCCGCGAGGATCAGGCCGTCGCCGCCGCCCTCGGCGCTCTGCACTGCTGGGGCACCGCCCCCGACTGGCAGGCCGTCTTCGCGGCCACCGACGCCCGGCGGGTGGCCCTGCCCAGCTACCCCTTCCAGACCGAGCGCTACTGGCCGGCGACGCCGATGAAGGGCGTGGCCGGAAGTCCGGCGGAGCCGGGCGACCTGCTCTACCGCGTCAGCTGGGAGCCGCTCGCGCAGGTTCCCGCGCCGGAGCCGCTGGGCACCTGGATCCTGGTCACGGACACCGAGGACGCGCTCACCCAGGACTGCGTGACCGCTCTCGATGCCACGGCCGCCCGGGTGCTGCACCTGTCGCTCTCCGACGGGGCAGCGGATCGCGCGGCCCTCGGTGCCGCCCTGGCCCAGCTGGCCGCCGAGGCCGCGCCGACCGGGGTGTTCGCGCTGCTGCGCGGTGAACTCGCCCCGCTGAACGCCGTGGTGCTGCTGCAGGCGCTCGGGGACATCGGTTCCGAGGCCCCCGTGTGGCTGGCGACCCGGGGCGCGGTCGGTGTCGGCGGATCGGACGGTTCGATCAGCACGCGGCAGGCGCAGCTCTGGGGTCTCGGACGCGTGGCCGCCCTGGAGGCGGCCGACACCTGGGGCGGACTCGTCGACCTCCCGGAGCGGCTGGACGCCGAGGGTGCACGACGGCTCTCCGCCCTGCTCCTGCGCGCGGTGGACGAGGACGAGGTCGCCATCCGGCCCGAGGCGGCCTACGCACGCCGCCTCGTCAGGGCGGGCTGGGAGGACCAGGCGGAACCGAACCATTGGGCTCCGTCCGGGACCGTCCTCGTCACCGGCGGCACCGGCGCCCTCGGTGCCCATGTCGCCCGTCGCCTGGCCCAGGCCGGGGCCGAGCACCTGCTGCTCACCAGCCGTCGGGGCCGGCAGGCCCCGGGTGCCGCCGAGTTGGCGGCCGAGCTGACCGAGTTCGGCGCCCGGGTGACCATCGCCGCCTGCGACGTCAGTGACGGGGAGGCGGTGGCCGCACTGCTCGACGCGATCCCGGCCGAGTACCCGCTGACCGCCGTCGTGCACACCGCCGGCGTCCTGGACGACGGCGTGCTCACTGCTCTGACCCCCGACCGCCTCCAGCGCGTGGTGGCCGCCAAGACGGACGGCGCTCTCCACCTGGACCGGCTGACCCGCGATCTTCCCCTCTCCGCCTTCGTGCTGTTCTCCTCCCTCGCCGGCGTGGTCGGCGCGGCCGGCCAGGCGAACTACGCCATGGCGAACGCGGCCCTGGACGCACTCGCCGAACAGCGCCGACAGGCCGGGCTGCCGGCCACCGCCATCGCCTGGGGCGCCTGGGCGGGCGAGGGCATGGCCGCCACCGACGAGGTGGTGCGCGAGCGGATGCGCCGCACCGGCTTCCGTCCGATGCGCCCGGAGAACGCGCTGCGCGTCCTCGAGAGCGCGATCCAGCACGGCGAGACCGCTGTCCTCGCGGCGGACATCGACTGGGAGCGCTACGCCCAGGCGCACGGAGCGGCGGCCCAGCGCCCGCTGCTGCGCGCGCTGGTCGCCGCGCCCGCCGCCGAGCCGACCGGGCTCGCCAGGACCCTGGCGGGCCGCACTCCCGCTGAGCAGCACTCCGCGCTGGAACAGCTGATCCGCGGTCATGCCGCCGACCTGCTGATGCACCGGTCCGCCGATGACATCGACCCGCAGAAGTCGTTCCGCGCGCTCGGCTTCGACTCGCTCGCCTCGGTCGAGCTGCGCAACCGACTGGTCGCGGCGACCGGGCTGCGGCTGCCGGCCTCGCTCGCCTTCGACTATCCGAGCCCGGCCGGACTGGCGGACTTCCTCCGTGAGGAGCTGTTCGGTGCCGACGAGGCGGGCGAGGCCGCCGTGGCGGGGGCGGGCACGGTGGTGGACGACGCCGATCCGGTGGTGCTCGTGGGCATGGCCTGCCGCTTCCCGGGCGGTGTGCGGTCGGCGGAGGACCTGTGGGACCTGGTCGCGGCCGGAGTGGACGCGGTGGGGCCCTTCCCGGAGGACCGGGGGTGGGACCTGGCGGGGCTGTTCGACGAGGACCCGAGCGTTCCGGGGACGACGTACGCCTCCGGAGGCGCGTTCCTGGACGGCGTGGCCGAGTTCGACGCCGGGTTCTTCGGGATCTCGCCGCGTGAGGCGCTGGCGATGGACCCGCAGCAGCGGCTGCTGCTCCAGACCTCCTGGGAGCTGTTCGAGTCCGCGGGCGTCCTGCCGGGTGCGCTGCGCGGCAGCCGTACCGGTGTCTTCGTGGGATCCAACGGTCAGGACTACACCGCGCTCGTCGCCCAGTCCGCGGAGGATCTGGAGGGGTACCTCGGCACCGGTGGCGCGCTGAGCGTCGTCTCGGGCCGGCTCTCCTACTTCTACGGGTTCGAGGGTCCGGCGCTGACGGTGGACACCGCGTGTTCCTCGTCCCTGGTGGCCATGCACCTGGCCGCGGACTCGCTGCGGCGGGGTGAGTGCTCGCTCGCGCTCGCGGGCGGCGTCACCGTGATGTCGACGCCGGGTTCGTTCATCGACTTCTCCCGCCAGCGCGGGTTGTCGCCCGACGGCCGGTGCCGGGCGTTCGCGGCCGGTGCGGACGGTACGGGCTGGGGTGAGGGTGTCGGTCTGCTGTTGTTGGAGCGGCTCTCGGACGCCCGGCGCAACGGGCACCGGGTGTTGGCGGTGGTCCGTGGTTCGGCGGTGAACCAGGACGGTGCGTCGAACGGTCTGTCGGCGCCGAACGGTCCGTCGCAGCAGCGGGTGATCCGTCAGGCCCTGGCGGGTGCGCGGTTGGCGGCCGACGAGGTGGATGCGGTGGAGGCGCACGGTACGGGTACCTCGTTGGGGGATCCGATCGAGGCGCAGGCGCTGTTGGCGACGTACGGGCAGGGGCGGTCCGCGGAGCGGCCGCTGTGGCTGGGGTCGGTGAAGTCGAACCTGGGGCACACTCAGGCGGCCGCCGGTGTGGTGGGTGTGATCAAGATGGTGCAGGCGATGCGGCACGGTGTGCTGCCGCGGACCTTGCACGTGGACGCGCCGTCGCCGCATGTGGACTGGTCGGCGGGCGAGGTCTCGCTGCTGACGGAGGACCGGGAGTGGCCGGAGACGGGGCGTCCGCGTCGTGCGGGTGTGTCCTCGTTCGGCATCAGTGGCACCAATGCGCACGTCATCCTCGAACAGGCCCCACAGACTGCGGAGTCGGTCGAGCCGACCGGGCCCCGGCCCTCGGCGGTGCCGTGGATCCTCTCCGCGAAGACACCCGAGGCGCTGAGGAGCCGGGCGGAGCGGCTGCGCGAGCACCTCGCGGCCCGGCCCGAGCTGGGTTCGGTTGCCGTCGCCCGCTCGCTGGCGGTCGGGCTGACCTCCTTCGAACACCGTGCCGTCGTCGTCGCGCACGACCGTGAGCAGGCGCTGGCCGCGCTGGCCGAGGTGGAGGCCCACGGCACGGCGGCCGCCGGGAAGACGGCGTTCCTGTTCACCGGTCAGGGTTCCCAGCGGTTGGGGATGGGCCGGGAGTTGTATGGGGCGTTCCCGGTGTTCGCGGGCGCGTTCGACGCGGTGTGTGCGGAGCTGGACAAGCACTTGGATGGTTCGGTCCGGGATGTGGTGTTCGGTGCGGATGCCGAGGTGTTGAACCGGACGGTGTGGGCGCAGGCGGGGCTGTTCGCGTTGGAGGTGGCGCTGTTCCGGCTGCTGGAGTCCTGGGGCGTGAGCCCGGACCTTCTGCTGGGTCACTCGATCGGTGAGGTCGTGGCGGCGCATGTGGCGGGGGTGTTCTCGTTGGAGGATGCCGCTGCTCTGGTGGCGGCGCGTGGTCGGTTGATGCAGGCGCTGCCCGCCGGTGGCGCGATGCTGGCGGTGGCGGTCACGCCCGAGACCGCTGCGGAGCTCCTCGCGGGCTGTGAGGGCCTGGTCGATGTGGCCGCGGTCAACGGCCCGCGCTCGGTGGTGCTTTCGGGTGAGGACGGGGCGATTGAGAAGATCGAGCAGGCGGCACTGGCAGCCGGCCACCGGGCCAAGCGCCTGTCGGTGAGCCATGCCTTCCACTCGCCGTTGATGGAGCCGATGCTGGCGGAGTTCGGCGCGGTTGTTCGGGGTCTGGCGGCGGCTGAGCCGAGGATCCCGGTCGTCTCCAACGTGACCGGCGCACTCGCCACCGCCGAGGAACTGACCAGCCCCGACTACTGGGTGCGGCATGTCCGCCAGGCGGTGCTGTTCCACGACGGTGTGCGCACCGCAGCGGAGTTGGGTGCGACCCGTTTCGTGGAGCTCGGCCCCGACGGCGTCCTGACCGCCCTCGCGCAGGACTGCCTCACCGACACCGGCACCGACACCGAGGCCCACGCCTTCGCCTCCCTCCTGCGCCGCGACCGCCCCGAGGACCAGGCCATCGCCGCCGCCCTCGGCGCCCTGCACTGCTGGGGCGTCACCGTTGACTGGCCCGCCTACTTCGGACCCGTCACCGGCGCCGCCGACCTCCCCGGCTACCCCTTCCGGGCGGAGCGCTACTGGCCGCGTCCGCGTCCGGTAGGCGTGCCGCAGGGGCCGGACGCCCACCCCCTGATCGGCGGAGGCATTCCCCGCGCCGATTCCGAGGAGGTCCTGTACAGCTCGCGGCTGTCGGTCCGTACGCACCCCTGGCTGGCCGACCACGTGGTGAACGGCACGGCGATCCTTCCCGGGACGGCGTTCGTCGACATGGCGCTGCACGCCGGTCGTGCGGCGGGCAGCCCGACCCTTGAGGAACTCACCGTGCAGGCGCCGCTCCGGCTGTCCGGAGCGTCGGCCGTGGACATCCAGGTGGCCGTCCGGCCGCTCGACGAGCCGGGACGCCGGTCGGTGACCGTGTACGGCCGTCCGGTGGACTCGGACGGCGGCTGGACCACGCACGCGGCGGGTGTGCTCACGGAGGAACGCGGCGAGGAGCTCGTCGCCGACCTCACCTGGCCGCCCGTGGGCGCCGAACCGGTCGCGGCCGAGGACGCCTATGACCGCGCCGTGGACATGGGCTTCGACTACGGTCCGGTCTTCCGGGGCCTGCGGGCCGCCTGGCGGCGCGGCGACGACGTCTTCGCGGAGGTGGCGTTCGCGGAGGACTCCGTGCAGGAGCCGGAGCGCTTCGTCTTCCACCCCGCGCTGTTCGACGCGGCACTGCACACCGGCTTCGTCGACTCGCCCGGCTCGTCGGACGCGGCCGGTCGGCTGCCCTTCGTCTGGCAGGGCGTCACGGTGTACCGGCCGGGAGCGGCCGAGGCCCGGGTCCGGCTGAGCCGGATCGGCGAGGACGAACTCGCGCTCCACGTCACGGATCCGGCCGGCCGCACCATCGCGGTGGTCGACTCGCTGACGCTGCGGCGGGTCCGCCCCCAGGACCTGGCGGAGTCCGGGGCCGAGCTGCTGGCCCCGGTCCTGGAGCCGGTTGAGGACGCCGGAATGTTCGCCGGGGCCGTCGCGGTCGTCGGCGAGGATCCGGCCGGTCTCACCCGGGCGCTCGACGGGAGCGGGGTCGCCGCCGAGCACCACCGGGACCTGGCGGCCCTGGAGGACTCGTTCATGCTGCCGGAGGCCGTCGTACGCTTCGTGGACCTCTCCGGTCCGCTGGGCACGGACGAGTCGGCCGAGCACGCGGTCGAGGCCGTCTGGCGGACCGCGACCCTGCTGCGGGAGTGGATCGACGGCGGCCTGTACGACGACGCCCGCCTCACCCTGGTGGTGTCCGGGGAACCGGGAACCACGTCCGGCGCCGTACGGGCGATGCTGCGCACCGCGCAGTCCGAGCACCCCGGCAAGTTCCAGGTCGTGGAGCTGGACGGCGACCCGAGCTCGCCGGCCGCGCTGGCCTCGGCCCTGTCGGTCGAGGCGCGTGAAGTGGTGGTGCGCGAAGGACGGTTGCTGACCCCGCGACTCGCCCCCGCCGACAACGCCGACAACGCCGAGCCCGCCGAGCCCGCCGAGAGCCCCGAAAGCCCCGAAAGCCCCGAAAACGCCGAGCCCGCCGAGGACTTCGAGCCCCGGGTGACCGACGGAGCCGTGCTCATCACGGGTGGTACCGGCGGCCTCGGCGCAGTCGTCGCCGAGCACCTGGTGCGGCGCCGGGGCGTGACCGACCTGGTCCTGCTGAGCAGGCGGGCGGGCGGCCCGGAGCACGACCGGCTCGCCGACACCCTGCGCGCGCTCGGGGCCCGGGTCACCCTCGCGGCCTGCGACGTCACCGACCGGTCCGCGCTCGCGGAGGTCGTGGCGGGCCTCGGTGCCGACCGGCCGCTCAGGGCGGTGATCCACACGGCGGGCATCGTCGACGACGGCGCGCTCAGCACGCTCAGCCGTGAGCAGTTCGCGCGCGTCCTCCGGGTGAAGGCGGAGGGCGTGCTCGCCCTGCACGCCGTCACCGCCGGGCACGACCTGGACGCGTTCGTGCTCTTCTCGTCGGCGGCCGGTGTGCACGGCAGCCCCGCGCAGGCCAACTACGCCGCGGCCAACGGCTTCCTGGACGCCTTCGCCGACCACCGCCGCTCGCTCGGACTGCCCGCCCTCTCGCTGCAGTGGGGCCCCTGGGCGGAGGAGCGCGGCATGGCCGGGCGGATCGGTGCAGAGGCCATCGCCCGGATGGCCCGCCACGGCACCGTCCCGATGACCAACGAGGAGGCGCTGGCGCTGCTCGACCGCGCGCTGGACGGGCCCGGTGCCCGGAACCTGGTCGCGGCCCGGCAGTCGCGGCGGACGGATCGTCCGGCCGCACCGGTGCCGGCGCCCCGGCAGACGAGGACGACCGACGGGCCGTCGTCGGCCGAGCGACTGGCCGAGCGCCTCGCCGGCGCCGACCCGGCACAGCGCCGACGGCTGCTCACGGACCTCGTGACCGCGCAGACGGCGGCCGTGCTGGGGCACCGCGGCGGCGACCAGGTGCCCGGTGAGCGGTCCTTCCGCGAACTCGGCCTGGACTCGCTCGCGGCCGTCGAACTGCGCAACCGGCTCGGCGCGGAGACCGGACTCAAGCTCTCGCCCACGCTGGTCTTCGACTTCCCCACCCCCGCGGCGCTCGCCGGGCACCTCGACGAGGAGCTGGGCGAGACCGAGGACGCCCCGGCGCAGCCGGTGATCCGCGGGCTCGACGAACTGGAGGCACAACTGCGCGCGGCCGCGCCGGACTCGGCGACCGGCCGGTACGCCGAACAACGGCTGCGCGCCCTGCTGGCCCGACTGGGCGGCAGCACGAAGAAGTCGGACGTCCATGACGACGTCACCGACGAGGAGCTGTTCGAAATCCTGGACGGGGAGATCGGGATCTGACCGGCCCCGCCGGTCGAAACCCAGAGGAACACTGATGGCCCATATCGCATTTTTCAGTGTGGCCGCGCACGGCCACGTATCGCCGACCTTCGGCATCGTCGCGGAGCTGGTGTCCCGCGGCCACCAGGTCACCTACTTCACCACGAAGGAGTTCGAGGAACGGCTCGTCCGGCTCGGCGCGAGGGTGTGCCGCTACGACGTCGCCACCTCCTCCGGCCACTCGCCGCGCGCCTTCGCCGAGAACGACCTGAGCGCGCTGCCGCTCTTCTTCCTGTACGGCAGCGCGGACCGGATCGCGCTCGCCGAGGAGCGGTTCGCCGACGGGCGGCCCGACCTGGTCGTGTACGACAACACGGCGCCGTTCGTCGGCCGGGCGCTGGCGCGCCGCTGGGGCTGCCGCTCCGTGCAGTTCTTCCCCAGCATCGCCTCCAGCCGCGGCTTCGCCCTGATGGACGCGATGCTCGCCCGGACCGGCCGCTCCGCGGCCCACGAGGCCAACGGCGCCGAATTCGACCGCCGGCTCGGGGAGTTCCTGACCGCCGTGGGGCTGGGCGACACCGCCACCGAGGAGTTCATGGACTTCGAGGAGGAGCTCAACCTGGCCTTCCTGCCCCGCGGGTTCCAGCCCGAGCAGGACGCCTTCGGCCCGCACTACCGCTTTGTCGGCCCGAGCCTCGGCGACCGGGCGGCGGAGGAGCGTTGGCAGCCCGCCGAGGACGGCCGGCCGCTGGTCCTGGTCTCGCTCGGCACGGTGTTCAACCAGGCGACCGGGTTCTACCGCAGCTGCCTGGAGGCCTTCGACGGCACCGAGTTCTCGGTGGTCATGTCGATCGGCGCGCAGACCGACCCGGCCGACCTCGGCACGCTGCCGCCGAACGTCGAGGTGCACGCGAGCGTGCCCCAGCTGTCCGTGCTCGACCGGGCGTCCGCCTTCGTCACCCACGGCGGCATGGGCAGCACGATGGAGGCGCTGTCCTTCGGGACGCCCATGGTGGTGGTGCCCCAGATGGTCGAGCAGGAGATCATCGCCGACCGGGTCGCCGACCTGGGCCTCGGCCTGCGGCTCGACCCCGCGGCGGTGACCCCCGCCGGTCTGCGCGAAGCGGTGCGCACGGTCAGCACCGATCCCGCGATCACGGCCCGGATGGCCGGGATGCGCCAGCAGGTCCACGACGCGGGCGGCGCCGTGGCCGCCGCGGAGGCGATCGAGCGGCACCTGGTCCGCACGGAAGGAGAGGTGGCGGCGGTATGAGCACTCCCGAGATCCTCATCGTCGGTGGGGGAGCGGTCGGTTCGC
Source organism: Kitasatospora sp. NPDC053057 (assembly GCF_044546945.1). NCBI lineage: Bacteria > Bacillati > Actinomycetota > Actinomycetes > Kitasatosporales > Streptomycetaceae > Kitasatospora > Kitasatospora sp. NPDC053057. Next base: position 131,355 of record NZ_JBITZP010000023.1, read on the forward strand.
TGCTCGCCTGCGACCTGTTGCAGCAGGGCGTTCCGGTCCGGCTGATCGACAGCAAGCCCTCGCTGGAGGAGAGCGACCCGCACTCGCGGGCCGTCATGATCTGGCCGCGCGTGCTCGAACTCCTGGAGAAGACGGGCATCGCGGAGGAACTGGTCTCCCGCGGGCGCCCCGCGACCGACGTCAGCTTCTTCTCCCGCGGCCGCCGGCTCGGCACCGTGCCCATGCACGGCATGGACACCGCCTACCCGTTCGGACTCGGCATCGTCCAGCGCGAGCTGGAGGACCTGCTCTGGGCCCGCCTCGCCGAACTCGGCGGCCGCGTCGAGTGCGGTACGGAGCTCCACGCGCTCGACAATTCCGGGCCGCTGCCCCGGGCCACCCTCCGCCACCGGGACGGCACCCTGGAGGAGACCGAGCCGCGGTGGCTGATCGGAGCCGACGGCGCCGGCAGCCTCACCCGCCGCCTGCTCGACATCCCGTACCCGGGCCTGCCCTTCCCGCTCGGCATCTCGCTCGGCGACTTCCCGATCAGCGGGCCGGCGGTGTCCGGGGTCGAGTACCACTACGGCGAGACCGGGATGCTGCCGCTGGTCCACCTGCCCGACGGGGTGTGCCGGCTGGCCACCGTGGTGCTGCCCGGGGAGCCGGACTGGTCCGACCGGCCGCTCGCCGACTGGCAGGAGATGGTCGAGCAGCGCGCCAGCCTCCCGTACGAACTCGGCGAACCGCTGTGGAAGCGCACCTACTTCCCACGGCCCGGTGTGGCCGAACGGTTCCGCGACGGGCGGATGATCCTGGTCGGGGACGCCGCGCACAGCGTGGTGCCGCTCGGCGGACAGGGGCTCAACCTCGGCCTCCAGGACGCCGTCAACCTCGGCTGGAAGCTGGCCGGCGTGGTGCGCGGCGAGTGGAGCGACGCCCTGCTCGACAGCTACGACGGCGAGCGCCGGCAGGCGGTCGAGCACGTCCGCACCGTCATCCGCACCGAGATGGAGCTGTCGGCGCCGCAGACCCCCGAGGACGCCGCGCGCCGCGACGAGGCCGTCGCCGCCGCCGAGCGCTCCGGTTTCCTGCGGAAGGTGGCCGCACCGCTGATGAGCCAGCTTGGACTGAGCTATGCTCCTCTCGAAGAACCTTTGTGGCGCTCGCAGTTGAAGCGCCGACTGACCGTCGGCGACCGGGTGCCGTTCTTCCACACCTCCCGCAGCGAGCCCGGCTCCCCGGTGCTCGACCGGAGCGCGCACATCGCCCTGCTGTGGCCGGGCGAGGGCCTCCCGGAGGACTGGACCGCCGTGGCCGAGCGGGCCCGCGCCGCGTTCGGCGAGCGGATCGCCGTGCACGACCTCGCGCGGCTCACCGACGACGGACGCGCCCGACTGCGGGCCGGCTTCGGCCCGCTCCCACTGATCGCCCTGGTGCGCCCCGACGGCCACCTCGCCCGGCTCGCCCCGGCCGACCGGCCGCAGGACTGCCTTGCCCACCTGGACCGGCTCACCGGCCGCTCCACCTCCTCCAGCGCGAAGTGAATGAGACCGTGCGGACGCTGCTGATAGACAACTACGACTCGTACACCTACAACCTGTTCCACCTCCTCGGGCAGGTGAACGGCGAGGAGCCCGTCGTCGTCACCAACGACGCGGCCGAACTCCCCGACCTGGACGGGTTCGACAACATCGTGATCTCCCCCGGCCCGGGCCATCCGGCCCGCGCCCGCGACTTCGGCATCTCGCTCGACGTGCTGCGCCGGGCGAACGCCCCGGTGCTCGGCGTCTGCCTCGGCCACCAGGGCCTCGCGGTCTCCGAGGGCGGCCGCGTGGTGCCGGCGCCCGAGGCCCGCCACGGGCACGTGGAGCGGGTCACCCACCAGGGCGACGAGTTCTTCGCCGGGATCCCCCGGGAGTTCGGCGCCGTCCGCTACCACTCGCTGTGCGTCGCCGAGCCGCTGCCGGACGACCTCGAACCCATCGCCCGGGCCGAGGACGGAGTGATCATGGCGCTGCGGCACCGGCGGCTGCCCCGCTGGGGCGTGCAGTTCCACCCGGAGTCCATCGAGACCGAGTACGGGCTGCGGATGATGGCGAACTTCCGCGACCTCACCCGCGCCGCCGGGGCCCGCAGGTCCTTCGCCGCTCCGTCCGCGGCGACGACGCCGGTCCGCGAGCACGCCCCGGCGGGGCAGCAGCGGTACAGCGTGCAGGTGCGCGAGCTGGACCGGGCCGTCGACACCGAAGCGGCATTCGAGGCGCTCTACTCCGGCTCCACCAACGCCTTCTGGCTCGACAGCGCCCGTGTGGAGCGGGGCCTGTCCCGGTTCTCCTTCCTCGGGGACGCCGCCGGCCCGCTCGCCGAGACGGTGCGCTACCGCGTCGCCGAGCGCGCCGTCGTGGTCGACGGACCGGCCCCGGCAGTCCACGCCGGGACCGTCTTCGACTACCTCCAGCGGGAGTCGGAGCGACGGGTGGTCGACGCGCCGCCGCTGCCCTTCGACTTCACCGGCGGGTACGTCGGCTACTTCGGCTACGAGCTCAAGGCCGACTGCGGCTCCAAGAACCGCCACACCGCCGAAACACCCGACGCCGTCTGGCTGTTCGCCGACCGCTTCCTCGCCGTCGACCACGAGCAGGACCGCACCTACCTGCTGGCGCTCGGCAACGACGAGACCACCCGGGCGGCGGCGGAGAACTGGCTCACCGGGACCGCGAAGGTGCTGGAGGGCCTCCAGGGCCTCCCGGAACCCGCCGCCGTCCCCGCCGCCTCCGTCGAGCCGTTCCTCGCCAAGCAGCGCGCGGACTACGTCGAGGACGTCAGGGCCAGCCAGGAGTACCTGCTCCAGGGCGAGAGCTACGAGATCTGCCTCACCAACGTGGCCGAGGTGCCCGCGACCGACGGCGGCTGGGAGACCTACCGCCGGCTGCGCCGGCTCAACCCGGCCCCGTACGCCGCCTACCTGCACCTCGACGGCATCGACGTGGCCTGCTCCTCGCCCGAGCGCTTCCTCAGGATCACGGCCGACCGGGTGGCCGAGGCCAAGCCCATCAAGGGCACCGCCCCCCGCGGCGCCACCCCGGCCGAGGACGAGGCCGCCCGCGCGGAGCTGGTCTCCAGCGCCAAGACGCGCGCCGAGAACCTGATGATCGTCGACCTGCTGCGCAACGACCTCGGACGGGTCTGCGAACTCGGCAGCGTCGAAGTGCCGGTCCTGATGGCGGCCGAGAGCTACGCCACCGTCCACCAGCTGGTGTCCACCATCCGCGGCACCCTCAAGGCGGACGCCGACACCATGGACTGCGTGCGCGCCTGCTTTCCCGGCGGCTCGATGACGGGCGCGCCCAAGCTGCGCACCCTGGACATCATCGAGTCCCTGGAACAGCGGGCCCGCGGCATCTACTCCGGCTCCATCGGCTACCTCGCCTGCAACGGCAGCGCCGACCTCAACATCGTCATCCGCACGATGGTCCGCACCGGTGAGCACTGGCAGTTGGGCGCGGGCGGGGCCATCGTCCTCGACTCCGACCCCGACGAGGAGTACGACGAGATGCTCCTCAAGGCCAGCGCGCCCGCCCGTGCCCTGCGCGCCCCCGAACCCCAGGCCACTGTGCCGGCCGCCGCCCCCGCCGACAGCAACGGAAGTGAACTCGCATGACCACCCAGACGCCCGTCGACGCCCCCGTCGACGTCCACGCCCTGATCGCCCGGATGACCCTGGAGGAGAAGCTCTCCTTCGTCCACGGCTCCGACGACCCCGAGAAGCTCGGCCAGTCGGGATTCATCCCGGGCGTCCCGCGGCTCGGCATCCCGCCGCTGCGGATGACCGACGGTCCCGCCGGTGTGCGGATGAAGCGCAAGACCACCACCGCGCTGCCGGCGCCGATCGCGCTCTCCTGCGCCTTCGACGACGAACTCGCCGCCCGTTACGGCGAGTTCCTCGGCCACGAGGCCCTCGCGAAGCGTCAGGACGTCCTCATCGGCCCCATGCTCAACGTGCTGCGCCAGCCGTACGGCGGCCGTAACTTCGAGCTGTACGGCGAGGACCCGCTGCTGGTCACCGCGATCGGCACGGCCGTGGTGGCCGGCATCCAGTCGCAGGGCGTCATCGCCATGCCGAAGCACTTCGCGGCGAACAACCAGGAGGAGAACCGGATGGTCGTCGACGTGCGCGTCGACGAGCGGACTCTCCGGGAGATCGAACTCCCCGCCTTCCAGTCGGTGGTGGAGGCCGGCGCCGGCGCCCTGATGGGCGCCACCAACAGCGTCAACGGCGATTTCAGCTGCCAGAACGGGCCGCTGCTCGACACCCTGCTGCGCGAGGAGTGGGGCTTCGAGGGCTGGGTGATGTCCGACTGGGACGCCGTGCACGACACCGCGGCCATCGAGCGCGGGCTCGACCAGGAGATGCCCGACGGCAAGCACCTCGGCGCACCGCTGGCCGAGGCGATCGCCGAGGGCCGGATCGAGGAGAAGGTCCTCGACCGCTCCGTCGCCCGCATCCTCGGCCAGATGGCCCGCTTCGGCCTGCTCGACCCCGCCGGGCGCCCCGCCGTCGAGCGGGACGCGGAGCGCGGCCGCGCCCTGGCCCTGGAGGTGGCCCAGGCCGGCTCGGTCCTGCTGCACAACCCGCGCGGCGTCCTCCCGCTGAGCGAGGACCGGCTGCGCGAGAAGGGCCTCGCGGTCATCGGGCTGGCCGCGGCCGTGCCCAAGACCGCCGGTGTCGGCAGCGCGCTCGTGGTGCCCGAGGCCGCGAGCACCCCGCTGGACGTGCTGCGCGCGCGCCTCGGCGAGGACCGGGTCGAGTTCCGCATCGGCGAGGACCCGGCCGGCCGCCCGATCCCCGAGTCCGCGCTGCAGCCGCCCTTCCGCGAGGGCGAGGTGCCCGCGGGCCCCTCCACCGAGCCGAACTACTTCTACGAGGGCCGGCTCACCATCGAGACGCCCGGCCGTTACCGCATCGCCGTCACCGCGCTCGGCGGCTACGCGGCGATCGACCTGGAGGGCCACCCGCGGGTCTTCGCCGGCAGCTCCTTCGGCGACACCGCGGGCATGACCCTCGACCTGGAGCCGGGCAGCTACAAGCTGGTGCTGTCGGCCCTGCCGGTGCCCGGCAACCCGGTCAAGCTCACCCTCGGCTGGGTCACCCCGCAGCAGGCCCGCACCGACATCGAGGAGGCGGCGGAGGCCGCCCGCAACGCCGAGGCCGCGCTGGTCTTCGTCTACGACGAGCTCGCCGAGCTGATCGACCGTCCGGAACTCGGGCTGCCCGGGCTCCAGGACGACCTCGTCACCGCGGTGGCCCAGGCCAACCCGAACACCGTGGTCGTCCTGAACACCGGCTCGTCCGTGCCGATGCCCTGGCAGGACCTCGTCGCCGGCGTCCTGGACGTCTGGTACCCCGGCGAGATGGGCGCCGAGGCGACCGACGCCCTGCTGTTCGGCGACGTCAACCCGAGCGGCAAGCTCACCCAGACCTTCCCGACGGACGCCGACCACACCTCCGTCTCCGGTGACCCGCTGCGCTACCCGGGCGCCGACGGCCGCGTCGAGTACAGCGAGGGCCTGTTCGTCGGCTACCGCTGGCACGACCAGCACGGCGACGAACCGCTCTTCCCCTTCGGCCACGGCCTCAGCTACACCACCTTCGCCTACGAGGACCTCGAACTGGCCGCCGAGGGCCGCACGCTGCGGGTCGGGTTCACCATCCGCAACACCGGTGCGCGGGCCGGGCGCGAGATCGCCCAGGTCTACCTCGGCGCCAGCCCCGAGGCCGGCGTCGACCAGGCGCCCAGGGCCCTCGCCGGGTACACCTCGGCCCTGCTGGAGCCGGGCGAGTCGGCCCGCGTGCAGGTCGAGCTGGCCGCCCGGTGCTTCGAGTACTGGGACACCGACGCCCGCGCCTGGACCGTCGGCGCCGGCCGCCGCACCGTCCAGGTCGGCGCCTCCTCGGCGGACGTCCGGCTCACCGCTGACGTGCGGGTCGAGAGCTCGGGCGAGGTCGGGAAGTGACCTCGCCGGGTCGAACACTGCACACCCCGGTCTGCATCATCGGGGCCGGGCCCTCGGGCCTGCTGCTCGCCCGGCTGCTCCGGCTCAACGGCATCGACTCGGTCGTCCTGGAGCGGCGCACCCGCGTCCACGTGGAGAAGCGGGTCCGCGCCGGGCTGCTGGAGCAGGGGACCGTCGAGATCCTGCGCGACGCCGGGGTCGGCGAACGGCTCGACCGCGAAGCGCTCGTGCACGAGGGCTTCGAGTGGCGCCTCGACGGTGCCGTGCACCGGATGCCCTTCACCGAGCTCTGCGGTGCGTCGGTGTGGATGTACGGTCAGCAGGAGGTCGTCAAGGACCTGCTGGACGCCCACGACGACGAGGCCGGCCTGCACTTCGGCGTCGAGGACGTGCGGATCGCGTCGGTCACCGCGGACGGCGCGCGCGTCGTCTGCACGATCGACGGTCAGCTCACCGAGCTGACCTGCGACTTCATCGCGGGCTGCGACGGGTTCCACGGGGTCAGCCGACAGGCCGTGCCCGGTACGGAGCTGGTCGGCCACGAGCTGACCCACCCCTTCGCCTGGCTCGGGGTCCTGGCCGCCGCTCCGCCGCTGTCGCCCGAGTTGATCTACGCTGTCGGCGACCGCGGGTTCGCGCTCCAGAGCATGCGCTCGCAGCAGGTCAGCCGGCTGTACCTGTCGGTGCCGCCCGGCGAGGGCGTCGACGACCGCAGCGACGAGGAGATCTGGCGGGAGCTGGACCTCCGGCTCGCCGGCGGCCGGGGCACCCTGCCGACCGGGGAGATCCTGGAGCGGGTCATGGTGCCGCTGCGCAGCTACGTGGCCGAGCCGTTCCAGTACCGCCGGCTCTTCCTCGTCGGTGACGCCGCGCACATCGTCCCGCCGAGCGCCGCCAAGGGGCTCAACATGGCCGTCGCCGACGCCCGGCACCTCGCCGAGGCGCTCACCGGCTGGTACGCGCACGGCCGGCGGGAGGCCCTGGACGGCTACTCGGCAACCGCCGTGCCCCGGGCGTGGCAGGGCCAGCAGTTCTCGGCCTCGATGACCACCCTGATGCACGCCGCACCGGACGAGTCGGTCTTCGACCGCCGGCTGCGCAGGGCGCGGTTCGAGCGCCTGCTGTCATCCACCGCCGAGGCGACGGCCTTCGCCGAGCAGTACACGGGTATCGCACGCCGCTGACGTTCACGGGGGCGCGAGCCGCCCCCGTGAACGGTGTCACTTTCTTGATCGACTGGAGTCCGGACGTCATGACCAACGAAGAGAAGCTGCTCGACCACCTCCGCTGGGTGACCGCCGAACTGCACCAGACCAAGAAGCGGCTGCACGAGGCCGAGACGGCCGAGCCGATCGCGATCGTCGCGATGAGCTGTCGCTACCCCGGGGGCGTGACCAGCCCCGAGGAGCTGTGGCAGCTCGTCCTCGACGGCCGCGACGCGGTCGGCCCCTTCCCCGACGACCGCGGCTGGGACACCGCGGCCGTCTACCACCCCGACCCGGACCAGCAGGGAACCACCTACGTCCGGGAGGGCGGATTCCTCGACCGCGCCGACGAGTTCGACGCCGGCTTCTTCGGGATCTCCCCGCGCGAGGCCCTCGCCATGGACCCCCAGCAGCGACTGCTGCTGGAAACCTCCTGGGAGGCCTTCGAGCGGGCCGGCATCGACCCGTCGTCCGTGCGCGGCAGCCGCACCGGCGTCTACGTCGGCGTCATGCACCACGACTACGCGTCGCGCCTGGACACCCTCCCGGAGGGCGTCGAGGTGTACGCCGGCAGCGGCAACGCGGGCAGCGTGGCCTCCGGCCGCATCTCCTACACCCTCGGCCTGGAGGGGCCGGCCGTGACGGTGGACACGGCCTGCTCCTCCTCGCTGGTCACCCTGCACCTGGCCGCCCAGGCCCTGCGCCAGGGCGAGTGCACCCTGGCCCTGGCCGGCGGGGTCACGGTGATGTCGACGCTCGACCTGTTCGTCGACTTCAGCCAGCAGCGCGGGCTCGCCGCCGACGGCCGCTGCAAGCCCTTCGCCGCCGCCGCGGACGGCACCGGCTGGGGCGAGGGCGTCGGCCTGTTCCTGCTGGAGCGGCTGTCGGACGCCCAGGCCAACGGGCACCCCGTGCTCGCCGTGCTCCGCGGCTCGGCCGTCAACCAGGACGGGGCGAGCAGCGGGCTGACCGTCCCCAACGGCCCCTCGCAGCAGCGGGTGATCCGGCAGGCCCTGGAGCAGGCCGGGCTGACGGCCGGTGAGGTCGACGCCGTCGAGGCGCACGGCACGGGCACGATGCTCGGCGACCCGATCGAGGCGCACGCGCTGCTCGCCACCTACGGGCGGGAGCGCTCCGAGGGCCGCCCGCTGTGGCTCGGTTCGGTCAAGTCCAACCTCGGGCACACCCAGGCCGCCGCGGGCGCGGCCGGCGTCATCAAGATGGTGATGGCGCTGCGCAACGGCGTGCTCCCCAAGACCCTGCACGTGGACGAGCCGAGCCCGCAGGTCGACTGGACCGCCGGTGACGTCCGGCTGCTGTCCGAGCGGACCGACTGGCCGCAGACGGGTCGTCCGCGTCGTGCGGGTGTGTCCTCCTTCGGGATCAGCGGCACCAACGCCCACGTCGTCCTCGAACAGGCCCCGGCCGACGATGCCGAGCCTGCCGAGCTCGGTGACCGCCCCGAACTCCCGCTGGTGGCACTCCCGCTGGTGGCACTCCCGTTGGCGGCTCGCAGCGCCGAGGCCGTACGGGACCAGGCCGCCGCCCTCGCCACCCGGCTCACCGGGACCGAGACCACCGCGGACCTCGCCGACCTCGGCTACTCGCTCGCCACCACCCGTACCGCCTTCGACCTCCGGGCCGTCGTCCTCGGCGCCGACGCCGCCGAGATCCGCGAAGGGCTCCTCGCCCTCGCCTCCGGCGCCGCCTCCGCAGCGGTCGTGCAGGGCAGCTCGGGCAGCGGCGGGCGGACCGCCTTCCTGTTCACCGGACAGGGCTCCCAGCGGGCCGGCACGGGACGGGCACTGTACGGCGCCTTCCCCGTGTTCGCCGAGGCCTTCGACGCGGCCTGCCGTGAACTCGACCGCTACTTCGACACCCCCGTCCGCGAGGTCGCCTTCGCGGAGGAGGACAGCGCGCGCGCCCGGCTGCTCCACCGCACCGAATACACCCAGGCCGGCCTCTTCGCCCTCGAAGTCGCGCTCTTCCGGCTGACCGAGAGCTGGGGCATCCGCCCCGACGTCCTGCTCGGCCACTCCATCGGCGAACTCGTGGCGGCGCACGTCGCCGGCATGCTGACGCTGCCGCAGGCCTGCGCACTCGTCGCCGCGCGCGGCAGGCTGATGCAGTCGCTGCCCGAGGGCGGCGCCATGCTCTCCGTCGAGGCGGCGGAGGACGAAGTCCGCCCGCTGCTCGCGGGCTTCGAGGGCCGCGCGGACATCGCGGCCGTCAACGGCCCCGCCGCCGTGGTCCTCTCGGGTGACGAGGACGCGATCGACGCCCTCGCCCGGCAGCTCACCGGCCGCCGCACCAAGCGGCTGCGGGTCAGCCACGCCTTCCACTCGCCGCGAATGGAGCCGATGCTCGACCGCTTCCGCAGCGTCGTCGAACGACTGGACTTCCGCCCCCCGACCATCCCGATCGTCTCCAACGTGACCGGCCGGATCGCCACGGCCGAGGAGCTGAGCACCCCCGAGTACTGGGTGCGCCACGTCCGCGAGGCGGTGCGCTTCCACGACGGCGTACGGGCCCTCGACGCCCACGGCGTCACCACGTACCTGGAGCTCGGCCCCGACGGCGTGCTGAGCGCCATGGGGCAGCTCTGCCTCGCCGACACCCCCCGGGACGCCCGCTGGAGCTCCGTGCTGCGCCGCGGCACGGACGAGGTGCGCAGCCTCGGCCGCGCCGTCGCCGAGGTCCACACCCACGGCACCGGCGTCGACTGGGCGGCCGTCCTTCCGGGCGCCGCGCGGGTCGACCTGCCGACCTACCCGTTCCAGCGGGAGCGCTACTGGCTGGAGGCCGGCACCGACGCCGGTGATGTGGCCTCGGCCGGTGTGGAGGCCGTCGGCCACCCGCTGCTCGGGGCGATGGTGGTGCTGGCCGGCTCCGACGGCTTCGTGTTCACCGGCCGGCTGTCGCTGCGCTCCCAGGCCTGGCTGGCCGACCACGCCGTGAACGGCGTCGTGCTGCTGCCCGGAACCGCCCTGGTGGAGCTGGCCGTTCGGGCCGGGGACCAGGTCGGCTGCGGTCGGCTGGAGGAGCTGACGCTCGAAGCGCCGCTCGTCCTGCCGGAGCAGGGCGAACTCCAGCTCCAGGTCGCCGTGGACGCGGCCGACGGCACCGACCAGCGGACCGTCACCGTCTACGCCCGAGGGGCGGACGGCGAGTGGACCCGGCACGCCAAGGGCGTCGTCACCCGGGAGGCCGGGGCCCGGCCCGAGGGGATCCCGGCCGCGGAGGAGACCTGGCCGCCCGTCGGCGCCGAGCCGGTGGACCTCGCGGACTTCTACCCCCGGCGGGCGGTGGCCGGTTTCGGCTACGGCCCGGCTTTCCAGGGCCTGCGGGCGGCCTGGCGGCGTGGGGCGGAGGTGTTCGCGGAGGCCCGGCTGGACCAGGAGCAGCAGGAGGCGGGCCGGTTCGGCCTGCACCCGGCGCTGCTCGACGCCGCCCTCCAGGCGATGGGCGTCGGGGCACTGCTGCCCGAGGACGGCGTCGCGCGGCTGCCGTTCGCCTGGAGCGGCGTCACGCTCCACGCCGCCGGCGCCTCGGCCCTTCGGGTGCGGCTGGTCCCGGCGGGCGACGAAGCCGTGTCGCTGACGGCGACGGACGAGCGCGGCCTGCCGGTCGTGACCGTCGACTCGCTCACCCTGCGGCAGCTGTCCGCAGGACAGCTCGCCCCGGCCGGTGACGCCCTCTTCCGACTGGACTGGACGGCCCTCGGCAACCCGGCGAAGGAGGGTGGCTGGTCCGGTTCGGTGGAGTTGGTGGAGGTGGACACCTCGGAGGGTGTCCGGGTTGCGGTGCACGGGGTGTTGGCTGCTGTGCAGGGTGCGCTGGCCGCTGATGACGCTTCGCGTCGGCTGGTGTTCGTGACGCGTGGTGCGGTGGAGGGTTCGGCGGGGGAGGGGCTGGTGGATCCGGCCGCTGCGGCGGTGTGGGGTCTGGTGCGTTCGGCGCAGTCGGAGCATCCGGGGCGGTTCGTGCTGGTGGATGTGGACGGTTCGCGGGAGTCGGCGGCGTTGGTGGGTGTCGTGGGCGCGGGGGAGGAGCCGCAGGTCGCGGTGCGTTCGGGTGTGGTGTTGGTGCCTCGGCTGGTGCGGGCGGGGCTGGCTTCCTCGTCGGGGGGCGGTGCCGGTTTCCCGTCCGGGGGGACGGTGCTGGTGACGGGTGGTCTGG
>NZ_JBITZP010000024.1:0-49363 GCF_044546945.1 Kitasatospora sp. NPDC053057
CCGTCCGGCGCCTGATCACACGAGCCTGGCCCCTCTATCGCTGGAACACCCGGCCCCGCAGCCCCCGTATCCGATGACCTACTGGCGGACGCTCTTAGCGGCCACAGGTTCGAGAGGGCCCGTCTTCGGTACGAAGGCGGGCCCTAAGCCTGCTGCTCCTCGAAGGGCAGCACGTCCGGCGAGAGCACCGAGGCGCGGGCGGTCGCGGCGGTCAGCCGACGGCGGTGGTGGCGGCGGCACAGCACCTCGTAGCCGATCTCCTCCTCGCTCACCGAGATGTCGCCGATCACCACCTGGGCACCCTCGACCACCATCACCCCGCCGACCGTACGGGCGTTGTGGGTCGCCCGTGCGCCGCACCAGCAGAGCGCCTCGACCTGCAGCACCTCCACCCGGTCGGCCAGTTCGATCAGCCGCTGCGAACCCGGGAACAGCCGGGTGCGGAAGTCGGTGGTGATGCCGAAGGTGTAGACGTCGATGTCCAGCTCGTCCACCACCCGGGCCAGCTGGTCGACCTGCTCGGCGGCGAAGAACTGGGCCTCGTCGCAGATCAGGTAGTCCACCCGGCCGCCGGCCGAGAGCCGCTGCACCACGTGCGCGTGGAAGTCGAAGTCGTCCGCCACCTCGACCGCGTCGGCGCGCAGACCCAGCCGGCTGGAGATGGTGGCCGCGCCGGCCCGGTCGTTGCGGGTCAGGATGACGCCCTGCCGGCCGCGCGCGGTGTGGTTGTGGTCCATCTGCAGCGCCAGCGTCGACTTGCCGCAGTCCATCGTGCCCGAGAAGAACACCAGTTCAGCCATGGGTGGAGCAAAGGCCTTTCACGTCAAGGGGGTTCGGGCACAGAGAAGTCAAGGGTCCGGCTCAGCCCCGGACTTCGAGCAGCGGCACGAACTGCTCGACCGGGGTCATCGAGCCGTGCAGCCCGATCATCGCGGACTCGCCGGGCTCGTTGCGGGAGGCGGTGATCGCGATGTCGTCGCGCGCCGCGGCGACCACGTCGCCGATCCGGTGATATACCCGCTCGTCGACGGCCGGGCCGAACCAGCCCGCCGCGATCGCCTCGTCCCGGGTGGCCACCCACATCCGGTCGCCCAGCACCTCGCTCCAGACCGTGTGCACGTCGGCCGCGGCCCCCGGCACGGCGTACACGTGCCGGGCCCGGCCCTCGCCGCCGAGCAGGGCGACGCCGGCGCCGAGCTCCCAGTCCTCGTCGAAGTCGATCCGGTCCTCGGGTGCGATGTCGATCATGCCGTGGTCCGCGGTCACGTACATCGCCGAGCGCGGCGGCAGCTGCTCGGCCAGCCGGCGGGCCAGCCGGTCCACCGCGTCCAGCGTCATCCGCCACTCGTCGGAGTCCACCCCGAAGCGGTGGCCCGCGCCGTCCAGCTCACTGACGTAGGTGTACACCAGCGCCCGGTCGTGCTCGGCCAGCCAGGAGGCGGCCAGGTCCATCCGCTCCTCGCCGGTGGTGCGGCCCAGGAAGCTGCCGCCGGACAGCGCCACCTTGGTCAGCGGGGTCTGGGCGAACAGCGGGGAGGACACCTGGGCGGTCGCCACCCCGGCCCGGTGGGTCTGCTCGAAGACCGTCGGGTACGGCTGCCAGACCTGCGGGTCGGTGTGCGGCTGCCAGCGCAGCTGGTTCATCAGGTAGTCGGCGCCCGGCACCGCCACCGTGTACCCGGCCAGGCCGTGCAGGCCCGGCGGCGTGCCGGTGCCGACCGAGGCCAGCGAGGTCGCGGTGGTGGACGGGAAGCCCGCGGTCAACGGACGGCCGGTGCCGCCCATCGAACTCCCGGCCAGCGAGGACAGGAACGGCGCGTACTCGGGGTGGCGCAGCAGCAGCTCCCAGCCCAGGCCGTCCACCAGGAACACCACCGCCCGGTCGGCCGGGGCGATCGGCAGCGTCGCGGTGAACCCCGGGACGCCCAGGCCCGCCGCCACCGAGGGCAGCAGGTCGCAGAGCGAGCCGCTGCCGTACGGGGGTGCGGGAGCGGCGGCCGGGTCGAGGATCTCGAAGGCGTCGTAGCCGTCGGAGGGTGCGAAGGACATGGAACCGGATTCGTAGCGGTCGGAAACGCGGGCGGGAGCGCGAACGGGCACGCGGACGGGCATGCGGGCTGGCACGCGGACGGAAGCGGCCGGGTACGGCCTGGGCTCAGACCCGCGGGCCGTTGTCGATCGTCGCGTCGGACAGCGCCCGGGCGAACACCAGCGCCTGGGCCACCGTCTCCGGGCCGTCACCGGCCTCGCTCACCCGCAGCGACAGGTCGTCGGCCGTCGCCGAACCGGTGTAGCCGTGGTCCGCCTCGCAGTTCGGGTCCGAGCAGCCGGCCGGCTCAAGGTCCAGGCGCTGCACCGCGCCCCAGCCGATCGTCAGCACCACCTCGCGCGGCAGCGTGCCGGGCGTGTACGTCTCCGGGTTCGCCACCATCCGGCTCAGCACGACCGAGCCGATCCGGTCCAGCCGGACGCTCTCCGTCGAGGTCGTCGCGAACGGCACCGCGGGGCTGCCCGCGTCACCGGACTGCTCGTCGGTGTGGCTCACCACGAAGCGGGTCGGGGTCAGCACCAGCACTGTCACGTGCCGGCGCACCTCGTTGGAGTCGAAGGTCGTCTCCTGGTGCACCAGGTAGGAGCTGATCGGCTCCGGGCCCACCGCGGACTCGACCGCCTCGGACACCAGGGCCGGGTAGTAGCCGCTGCGCTCGATCGCCGAGCGCAGGTCCTGAGTGGTGGTGGTACCGGTCTTCGCCATAACTCCATCCTGGCATGGTCCGCCGACGAAGCGGGCGGCACGGCGCCGAGCTTCGGACATCAGCGCCAACGGGCAGGCGCAACCAAGGAAGGTTACAGCGTGCTCATCGCGCGCGGGCCCAGATCGCTGCGGACGGGCAGCGGTGCGACCCGCACCCGCGCCCCCAGGATCGCCAGTCCGTGCGGGGCCACGACCACCGGTTCGAGGTCGACCGAGGCGATCTCCGGGACGTCGTCCACCAGCTGCGACACCCGCAGCAGCAGCTCCTCCAGGGCGTCGGTGTCCACCGCCTCGGCACCGCGCCAGCCGAACAGCAGCGGCGCCGCCCGCACCTCGCGGATCAGCCCGGCGACGTCCTGGTCGGTCGCCGGGACGAGGCGGTGGGCCACGTCGCCCAGCAGTTCGGCGGGGGCACCGGCCAGGCCGAAGGAGAGGATCGCGCCGACGGCCGGATCGACCGTGGCGCCGATCACGGTGTCCACGCCGCGCGGGGCCAGCCGCTGGACCACCAGCTGGGCCTCGGCCGCGCCGCCGAGCAGGGCGTCCAGCTCCCGGTGGGCACGGCGAAGGCCCGGCTCGCCGGTCAGGTCCAGCCGGACGCTGCCCAGGTCGGGGCGGTGGCGCAGGTGCGGGGCGGTCGCCTTCAGGGCCACCGGGTAGCCGAGCTGATCTGCGGCCCGGACGGCGGCCTCCTCGTCCGGGGCGGGCAGCGTGGGCGAGACGTCGATGCCGTAGCGGGCCAGCAGCGCCCGGGCCTCGGCGTCCGGCAGGGTGATCCGGGCGCCGCGCGGCTGGGTGAGCGAGAAGGAGCGGCGCGTAGCGCCTCGAACAAGGGTGGTGGTGGGCGACGGGCGGGAGATCGCGGCCCGGGTGCTCAGGGCCGCCTCCACCAGGGCGCGGGCGCCGGGCTCGTCGATCCGGTCCAGCTCGGGGACGCGCGCCGTCTCCTCCGCCTCGGCGGTGCGGCGGCGCCACTCCGCGTAGTGCACGGCGTGCGCGAGGGCGCGCACGGCGCGCTCGGGCGCCGCGTAGGCCGGGATGCCGCCGGGGCGCAGCCGGGTCGGCAGGTCGGTCAGGGCCAGGTGGGCCAGCACCAGTGGCTTGCCCAACTCCCGTGCGCGCTCCCCCGCTTCGAGCAGGGCGGTGGCGATCTCCGGGTCGTCCGAGCCCATCTCCGGGTCCTCCGGGCCGGTCAGCCGGCCGCCCATGAAGGCGTGCGCGGAGGTGCCGATCGGCGGGATGGCGACGGCGATCACCGCGTCCACGGCGGGGTTGCTGAGCGCGACGTCCAGCGCGATCCGGAAGTTCTCGCCGGTGGCGGCGGTGGTGAGGTCGACGGGCGTGCACGGGCGCAGCCCGGCGCTCAGGCAGGCGTCGTAGGTGAGCAGGCCGAGCGAGTCGGAGTTGCCGACCACGGCGACCCGGTCGCCGGGCGGCAGCGGCTGCTGACCGAGCAACTCGCCGGTGTCGAACAGCTCGGTGATGGTCGCCACCCTGGTCACCCCGGCCTGCTCGAACAGCGCGTCCACGGTGGCGTCGCGCAGGGCGGTGGCAGTGGCCGGGACGGCGTGGCCGGGCGGCAGGCTGCCGGTGTGGCGGGCGCCCTTGACCACGACCACCGGCTTGGCGGCGGCCAGGCGGCGGGCGATCCGGGTGAACTTGCGGGGGTTGCCGAAGGACTCCAGGTAGAGCAGCACCACCTCGGTGGCGTCGTCCTCGGCCCAGTACTGCAGGAAGTCGTTTCCGGAGACGTCCGAGCGGTTGCCGACCGAGGCGAAGGAGGAGACGCCGAGGCCGCGCCGGTGGGCGGACTCCAGCAGGGCCACGCCGATCGCCCCGGACTGGCAGAAGATCCCGAAGCCTCCGCGGTCGGGCAGGTGGGGGGCGAGCGAGGCGTTCAGCGGGCGGTCGGGGTCGGTGTTGATCAGGCCGAAGGCATTCGGGCCGATCACCCGCATCCCCGCCGCACGGGCCTGGCGGACCAGGGCGCGCTGGCGGTCACGACCCTCCGGACCGGTCTCCGCGTAGCCGGCGGTGACCACCACCAGGCCCTGCACACCGTGCGCGCCGCATTCGGCGACGGCCGCCGGGACGGCGCTCTCGGGGACGGCGATCACCGCGAGGTCGACCGGCCCGGGAATGTCCAGAATCGAACGGTGCACCGGGATGCCGTCCAGCTCGGTGCCGGGCGGGGCGCTGCGGTTCACCGCGTAGACGGGGCGCGGGGCGTGCTCGGGCTCGTACCGGCTCTCGAACTCGGTGTCGAAGCTGCCGAGCAGGTCGCGCAGGAGGGCCCGGCCGACGGTCTGCGGGTTGCGGGAGACGCCGATCACGGCCACCGAGCGCGGGGTCAGCAGCCGCTGCACCGAGCGGGCCTCGGCGCGGTGCTCGCGGGCACGCATCACGGCGAGCGAGCGATCGGTCTGTTCGAGGTCGAACTCCAGGTGCACCACGCCGTCGGCGAAGCTGCGGCGCTGGGTGTAGCCGGCGTCGGTGAAGACCTTCACCATCTTGCGGTTCTCCGGCAGCACCTCGGCCTGGAAGCGGCGGATGCCGCGCTCCTGGGCCACCGCCGCGATGTGCTCCAGCAGGGCGGAGGCCACACCGCGGCCCTGGTGGGCGTCCTGGACGAGGAAGGCGACCTCGGCGTCCGTGCCGTGCTCGGAAGGGCGGCCCTCGGCGTCGATCCGGTCGTAGCGGACGGTCGCGATGAAGTGGTCCCGGACCACCACGGCGAGGCCGACCCGGTTCACGAAGTCGTGGTGGGTGAAGCGGCGGACGTCCTTGTCGGACAGCCGCGGATAGGGGGCGAAGAAGCGGAAGTACTTGGACTGGTCCGAGACCTGCTCGTAGAACTCGACCAGCCGCCCGGCGTCGTCGGGAGTGATCGGCCGGATCCGGGCCGTGCCGCCGTCACGCAGCAGGACGTCGGCTTCCCAGTGCTGCGGATAGTCGGGTTGCGCGGGGTTCGCCACCGCGGGGTCTTCCACATTCGTCAGGTTATCCGGCGGCGAGCCGAATGGCGCCGGGCGCGTGCTCACGGCAGGGTGGGCAAGGCCGCTGGCCGGGCCTTATGCCCCGAAAAGAAACAATCACAAGTCCCGAACGCGACGCCTCGAAGGGGTTGTCTGCGTGCAACACTGGTCTAGACAACACGGTCGTTTCCCCCGCTCCCCCGAGCACGGCCGTGACCAGCTTCACCGGAAAGGCACGTCTCATGGCTGAGCGCCGCGTCACCATCGGTTGGGCCGAGGGCCTGCACGCCCGTCCCGCCTCGATCTTCGTCCGGGCCGTCACGGCCACCGGCGTGCCGATCACCATCGCCAAGCCGGGCGGCAACCCGGTCAACGCCGCCTCCATGCTCGGCCTCCTCGGCCTGGGCGCCCAGGGCGGCGAAGAGGTCATCCTGGCCTCCGACGCCCCCGACGCCGACGACGCCCTCGACCGCCTCGCCAAGCTGGTCTCCGAAGGCCTCGACGAGCTCCCGGCCGCCGCCTGAGCCCTCGCAGCTGCCCGATCGGGGTGCCGCCACATCGTGGCGGCACCCCGATCCGCTGTGGTCAACGCTTCACCCTGATCCGCCCCTTCGGGCGGCCGCGGCTCAGCCCTTGACGCAGACCACCTGCTTGAGGTGTGCGACCACCTCGACCAGGTCCTTCTGCTGCTCGATGACCTTCTCGATGGACTTGTAGGCACCCGGGATCTCGTCGACGACGCCGCTGTCCTTGCGGCACTCCACGCCCTTAGTCTGCTCGGCCAGGTCGCGCGTGGTGAAGCGCTTCTTGGCGGCGTTGCGGCTCATCTTGCGGCCGGCGCCGTGTGAGGCGGAGTTGAACGAGGCCTCGTTGCCCAGGCCGCGGACGATGTAGGAGCCCGTCCCCATCGAACCCGGGATGATCCCGTAGTCGCCGGAGCCGGCCCGGATCGCGCCCTTGCGGGTCACCAGCAGGTCGACGCCGTCATAGCGCTCCTCCGCAACGTAGTTGTGGTGGCAGCTGATCTCCTCGTCGAAGGTGACATTCGCCTTGGTGAACTCGCGCCGGACGACGTCCTGGAAGAGCGCCATCATCAGGGCGCGGTTGTGCTTCGCGTACTCCTGCGCCCAGAAGAGGTCCTGACGGTAGTCGGCCATCTCCGGGGTCTTCGCGAGGAAGACCGCCAGGTCCCTATCGACCAGACCCTGGTTGTGCGACAGAGAACGGGCGACACCCATGTGGTGCTCCGCCAGTTCCTTGCCGATGTTGCGGGAGCCGGAGTGCAGCATCAGCCAGACTGTGTCCGTCGTATCGACACACAGTTCGACAAAGTGATTTCCTCCGCCGAGCGTCGCCATCTGCTGCATCGCCCGCTCACGGCGCCACTTGACCTCCTCCGCCACCCCGTCGAAGCGCTGCCAGAAGTCGTCCCAGCCCGTCGCGCGGAAGCCGGGCAGCTTGGTCGGGTCGACCGGGTCGGTGTGCAGGCCGCGACCGACCGGGATGGCCTGCTCGATCTTGGAGCGCAGGCCGGAGAGGTCGTCCGGGAGGTCCTTGGCGGTGAGGGAGGTCTTCACCGCGCTCATCCCGCAGCCGATGTCGACGCCGACGGCCGCCGGGCAGACCGCGCCCTTCATGGCGATGACGGAGCCGACGGTCGCGCCCTTGCCCAGGTGGACGTCGGGCATCACGGCGAGGCCGTGCAGCCACGGCAGGGAGCTGATGTTGCGCAGCTGCTGGAGGGCCGCGCCCTCGACCGTCGCCGGGTCGGTCCACATCCGGATCGGCACCCGGATGCCCGGGACCTCGGTGTACGTCATGGTTGAACGACCTCCATGGGTCGGATGGTTCAGGAAAGGAACAGCCACGCGATGACGAATCCCGGCGTGGCTCGGGGAAGTTCAGGAAACGGGTGCGCTCAGGCAGCCGGAGCGGAACAGGGGAGGTACGGCCTTGGGGAGCGTCGTCGTATCTCTCGCTCGACCCGCATGGTGACCGCCTCCCTTCGTTCGTCGCAGTTCGCACGTGTTGTGCGTCGGGGAACATCTATCCACGGAACCGTCAGGACCCGCAAGGGATTTAAAAACGCGTCCGGCCCGGCGGAGCGAATGCGCTCCACCGGGCCGGACGGCACCGACAGCGGACGTCAGCTGATGACGGTGACCTCGCCGATGCCGAGCGCCCGCACGTCCGCCTCGATCGCGGCGGCGTCGCCGACCAGGACGGTGACCAGGCGGTCCGGCGGGAAGGCCGCGACCACGGCCTCGGTGGCCGCGGCGGTGGGCAGTTCGGCCAGCTGCCGGTAGACCTCGGCCTGGTAGTCGTCGGGCAGGTACTGCTCGACCTGGTCGGCCAGGGTGCCGGCGACCGAGCCCGCGGTCTCGTACTTCAGCGGCGCGACGCCGACCAGGAACTGCACGGCCTCGTCGCGCTCGGCGTCGGTGAGGCCCCCGGCGGCGAGGTCGCGCAGGATGGTCCAGGTGTCGGCGAGCGCCGGGGCGGTGGAGGCGGTGTCCACCGAGCCGCTGATGGCGAGCAGCGAGCGCCCGCTGCCGTCGGCGGCGGAGCGCAGCGGCTGGGCGAAGGCGCGGACGCCGTAGGTGTAGCCCTTCTCCTCGCGCAGGACGCGGTCGAGGCGGGAGGTGAGGGTGCCGCCGAGGCAGTAGGTGCCGAGGATCTGGGCGGCCCAGACCGGGTCGTGGCGGTCGGGGCCGATCCGGCCGATCAGCAGCTGGGTCTGGACGGAGCCGGGGCGGTCGACGATGACGACGCGGCCGCGGTCGTCGCCGGTGACGGGGGCGTGGACGGAGGGCTCGGCGGCGGAGCCGGTCCAGGTGCCGAGGGTGCTCTCCAGCAGGGCGGGCAGGTCGACACCGGTGAGGTCGCCGACCACCACGACGGTGGTGGTGGCGGGCCGCACGTGGGCGTCGTAGAAGGCCTTGACGGCGGCGCGGTCGATCGACTTGACGGTGTCGGCGGTGCCGCTGCGGGGCCGGGAGAGGCGGTCCGCGGCGTCGAAGAGCTCGGCGTAGAGGGCCTTGGCGGCGCGCCGGGCGGGGTTGGCCTGCTCGTGGACGATCTCGTCGAGGCGGTTGGCGACGAGGCGCTCGATCTCCTCGGCGGGGAGGGCGGGGGCGCGCAGGGCGTCGGCGAGCAGGGTGAGACCGCGCTGGAGCCGGGAGGCGGGGACCTCCAGGGCGACCCGGATGCAGGGGTGGTCGGCGTGCGCGTCGAGGGTGGCGCCGGCGCGCTCGAGCTCGCCCGCGAACTCCTCGGCGGTGAGGGTGTCGGTGCCCTCGTTGAGGGCGCGGGCGAGGATGGCGGCGATGCCGTCGAGGCCCTCGGGCTCGGCGGCGAGCGGGGCGTCGAGGAGGACCTCGACGGCGACCAGCTGCTGGCCGGGCCGGTGGCAGTGCAGGACGGTGATGCCGTTGCCGAGGGCGGCGCGCTCGGGGGCGGGGAACGCCCACGGGCCGGGGGTGCCGGGCTGGGGCTGGGGGTGGAAGGTCATCGCGGGGACGTAGTCGGTGCTCATACGGCGGCACCCTTCTCTTCGGAAGCGGCGTCGGAAGCGTCGTCGGCGGCGGTCGCGGTCGGCTCGTAGACGAGGACGGCCCGGTTGTCGGGGTGGAGCCGGGCCTTGGCGACGGCCTGGACCTCTTCGGCGGTGACGTCGAGGACCTTGGGGAGGGCGTCGTTCAGCAGCTTGGGGTCACCGAACAGGACGGCGTAGCGGCAGAGTTCGTCGGCGCGGCCGGCGACGGTGGTGAGCCGGTCGAGCCACTCGCGCTCGATCTGGGCCTGGGCGCGTTCGAGTTCCTCGGCGGTGGGGCCCTCGGCGGCGAAGCGGGCGAGCTCCTCGTCGACGGCGGCGTCGATCTGCGCGATGGTGGCGTCGCCGGAGGTCTTGACGTCGAGCCAGCCGAGGCTGGGGGCGCCGGCGAGGCGCAGCAGGCCGAAGCCGGCGGCGACGGCGGTGCGGTCGCGGCGGACGAGCCGGTTGTAGAGGCGGCTGGACTCGCCGCTGCCGAGGATGGTGAGGGCGAGGTCGGCGGCGTCGGCCTCGCGGGTGCCGTCCTGCGGCAGGCGGTAGGCGGCCATCAGCGCGCGGGAGGGGACGTCCTCGGTGAGCTTCTGCCGGAGCTCGCGGCCGATGGTGTCGGGGAGTTCGCCGGAGCGCGGGGGCTGCTTGCCGTCGTGGGCGGGGATGGAGCCGAAGTACTTCTCGACCCAGGCGATGGTCTGCTCGGGGTCGATGTCGCCGACGATGGCCAGCACGGCGTTGTTGGGCGCGTAGTACGTGCGGAAGAACGCGCGGGCGTCCTCGAGGGTGGCGGCGTCGAGGTCGGCCATGGAGCCGATGGGGGTGTGGTGGTACGGGTGGCCGTCGGGGAAGGAGAGCGCGGTGAGCTTCTCGAAGGCGGTGCCGTACGGGACGTTGTCGTAGCGCTGGCGGCGTTCGTTCTTGACGACGGCGCGCTGGTTCTCCATGGACGTCTCGTCGAGGGCGGCGAGCAGGGAGCCCATCCGGTCGGCCTCCAGCCAGAGGGCGAGCTCCAGCTGGTGGGCGGGCATGGTCTCGTAGTAGTTGGTGCGCTCGAAGCTGGTGGTGCCGTTGAGCGAGCCGCCGGCGCCCTGGACGAGTTCGAAGTGCCCGTTGTTGGAGACGTTGGCGGAGCCCTGGAACATCAGGTGCTCGAAGAGGTGGGCCAGGCCGGTGCGGCCCTTGACCTCGTGGCGGGAGCCCACGTCGTACCAGAGGCAGACTGCGGCGACCGGGGTGAGGCGGTCCTCGGAGAGGACGACGCGCAGGCCGTTGGCCAGGCGGTGCTCGGTGATGGCGATGCCTCGGCTGGAGGCGGGGGCCGGGTTGGCCATGCGCTCGGGTCCTTCCCGTCGTCGATGTCGGGGTTCGTGTGGCGTCCCCCATTGTGGTGCAACGCGCGGGAGACGTGTTTGTGTCCGCGCGGAAGCAGCGTTCGCCAGGGGCGGAAGAGGGCCGCTGACCGGGAGTGTCGGCGCGAGGGTCCACAATGGGGGCGCCGTGCCCTGTTGACCGCGCCCGGTTGACGGGTCGCGGCGACAGGACGGCGAAGCAGGACGGCGACGTCCGTCCGACGATTTGACCGACGGCCGACGACCGGCCGACGACACAGCCAGCGACACGTAAGGGAGCCCCGCCGCGATGGCCCGCCGCAGTTCGCAGACCCCGCCGCCCGGAGACTTCGAGGAGCGGATCCTCGACGTCGACGTCGTGGACGAGATGCAGGGCTCCTTCCTGGAGTACGCCTACTCGGTGATCTACTCGCGTGCGCTGCCGGACGCGCGGGACGGTCTGAAGCCGGTGCACCGCCGGATCCTGTACCAGGCCAACGAGATGGGCCTGCGTCCGGACCGCGCGCACGTGAAGTGCGCCCGTGTGGTGGGCGAGGTGATGGGTCGGCTGCACCCGCACGGTGACGCGTCGATCTACGACTCCGTGGTGCGCATGGCGCAGCCGTTCTCGATGCGGCTGCCGCTGATCGACGGGCACGGCAACTTCGGTTCGCTGGGCAACGACGACCCGCCGGCGGCGATGCGCTACACCGAGTCGCGGCTGACGGCGGCCTCGATGGCGATGGTGGAGTCGATCCACGAGGACACCGTCGACTTCGGGCCGAACTATGACGGCAGTGAGCAGGAGCCGCTGGCGCTGCCGGCCGCGTTCCCGAACCTGCTGGTGAACGGCGCGACGGGCATCGCGGTGGGCATGGCGACGAACATGCCGCCGCACAACCTGTCCGAGGTGGTGGCGGCGGCCCGGCACCTGATCAAGCACCCGGCCGCTGACCTGGACACGCTGATGCGGTTCGTGCCCGGTCCGGACCTGCCGACGGGCGGGCGGATCGTGGGCCTGTCGGGGATCCGGGACGCGTACGAGTCGGGCCGCGGCACATTCAAGATCCGGGCGACGGCGACGGTGGAGTCGGTGACGGCGCGCCGCAAGGGCATCGTAGTCACCGAGCTGCCGTACAACGTCGGCCCGGAGAAGGTCATCTCGAAGATCAAGGACCTGGTCAACGCGAAGAAGCTGCAGGGCATCGCGGACGTCAAGGACCTGACCGACCGCGAGCACGGGCTGCGGCTGGTGATCGAGGTGAAGAACGGCTTCGTGCCGGAGGCGCTGCTGGAGCAGCTCTACAAGCTGACGCCGATGGAGGAGACCTTCGGCATCAACAACGTGGCGCTGGTGGACGGGCAGCCGCTGACGCTGGGTCTGAAGGAGCTGCTGGAGGTCTACGTCGACCACCGGTTCACCGTGGTGCGCCGGCGCAGCGACTTCCGCCGCCGCAAGCGCGAGGAGCGGCTGCACCTGGTCGAGGGTCTGCTGGTGGCCCTGGTCGACATCGACGAGGTCATCGCGATCATCCGGTCGAGTGACAACGCCCAGCAGGCGAAGGAGCGCCTGATGGAGCGCTTCTCGCTGTCGGAGACGCAGACCGGGTACATCCTGGACACCCCGCTGCGCCGGCTGACCAGGTTCGACCGGGTGGAGCTGGAGCAGGAGAAGGCGAAGCTGACCTCGGAGATCGCGGAGCTGACCGAGATCCTGGAGTCGGACGGCAAGCTGCGCAGTGTGGTGTCGTCCGAACTGGGCGCGGTGTCCAAGCAGTTCGGGACGGAGCGGCGGACGGTGCTGCTGGAGGCGGGGGCGGCTCCGTCGGCGGCGCTGTCGGTGCCGCTGGAGGTGGCGGACGACCCGTGCCGGGTGCTGCTGTCCTCGACGGGGCTGCTGGCGCGGACGGCGGACGGCGAGCCGTTCGAGCTGTCGGAGAAGCGGGCGAAGCACGATGTGATCGTGTCGGCGGTGCCGGCGACGGCCCGGGCGGACGTGGGTGTGGTGACGTCGGCGGGCCGCGTGCTGCGGCTGCCGGTGATCGACCTGCCGGCGCTGCCGCCGACGCCTTCGCCGACGCTGGCGGGCGGCGCCGCGGTGGGAGAGTTCCTGCGTCTGGAGGCCGGGGAGCGGGTGCTGGCGCTGACCACGCTGGACGAGTCCTCGCCGGGGCTGGCGCTGGGCACGGTGCAGGGTGTGGTGAAGCGGGTGGTGCCGGAGTGGCCCGCGAACAAGGACGAATTCGAGGTGATCGCCCTCAAGGACGGCGACGAGCTGGTGGGCGCGGTCGAACTGCGCACCGGCGAGGAGGACTTGGTCTTCGTCACCTCGGACGCCCAGCTGCTGCGCTACCCGGCGGGCCAGGTCCGTCCGCAGGGCCGCCCGGCGGGCGGCATGGCGGGCATCAAGCTGGCGGAGGGCGCTCGGGTGCTGTCGTTCACGGCGGTGGATCCGGCCGTGGACGCGGTGGTGGTCTCGGTGGCGGCGGCCTCGGGCACGCTGTCGGGTGACGAGCAGGTGTCCTGGAAGGTCACCCCGTTCGAGCAGTACCCGCGCAAGGGCCGGGCGACCGGCGGCGTGCGCTGCCAGCGCTTCCTGCGCGGCGAGGACGGCCTGGCGTTCGCCTGGGTGGGTGCCGCCCCGGCCCGGGCCGCCACCGACAAGGGCGCGCCGGTCGACCTGCCGGAGCGCGACCCGCGCCGGGACGGCTCGGGCACCCCGGTGACGACTCCGATCGCGGTGGTCGCCGGCCCGGCGTAGCGGAGGATTCGGAGGGCGGGGTGCTCGTGGGCGCCCGCCCTCCGGCGTGTCCGGAGGCTCCCGCTCCGGTGTGTCCGGGCCCTCCACCGGCCCCCGGGCCGGGCCGAACCACTGAGGGTAGCCTTGCCCAGATGAGCACCTGTACGACCCTTTCGCGTGAACTTTCGGAGCCGCTGACCGCGACTGCGGCGGTGGCGACCACCTGGCTGCTGGTGGAGCAGAACGGCCCGTGGGGCGCGAAGGCAGTGGGCGAGAGCCACCTCGACCGGGCGACCGGGCGCGCGCTGGAGGCCGCCACGGCCGGTACGGGCGTACGGGTGGCGCTGATCCGGCGGCCGGGCCGGCACGCGGACTGCCTGCCGACGGCGCGGCACGAGGTGGTCGTCGCGCACACGGTGCCGGGCCGCGGCTGGGTGCGCCGGGCGCAGGTGGCGGACCCGGCGGAACTGCTGGGGCTGGACTTCGCGGCGCTGGGCGTCGGCGATCACACGGGTTTCGGGGTGGAGCACATCGGCGGCCCGCTGGCGCTGGTGTGCACCAACGGCCGCCGGGACCGCTGCTGCGCGCTGCTGGGCCGTCCGCTCGCGGCGGAGCTGGCGGCGGCCGGGCACAGCGAGGTGTGGGAGGTGACCCACCTGGGCGGGCACCGCTTCGCGCCCACGATGCTGGTGCTCCCGTACGGCTACGCGTACGGGCGGCTGACGCCGGAGAGCGCCAAGGAGGTGCTGGCGGCGACGGCGGCCGGGCGCATGGTGCCGGAGTGGTCGCGGGGCTGCTCGGGCTGGGACCGCCCGGGGCAGGCGGCCGAGCACGCGGTGCGGCTGGCGATCGGCGAGACCCGGGTGGACGCGCTGACCGTGGCACAGCGGCCGGACGGCGAGGGCCGCTGGCTGGTGGCGGTGGTGCACCGGGACGGCCGGGCCTGGGAGGTGGACGTGATCGAGACGGTGAGCCAGCCGCCGCGTCCGGAGAGCTGCGGCAAGGCGGCGGGGACGCCGTCGCGGATGGACGTGCTGTCGGTCCGGGGCGTGTAACGGCCCCGCGCCCGTGGGGGTGGGCGCGGGGCCGCGCTGAGGGCCGGGGTCAGCCGGCGGCCTTGCCGACGAACTCCGTGGTGTACGTCCGGGACAGGTCGGTCGTCGCCTCCTTGCCCTGGACGTCCGGGTGGAAGGCGGCGAGCACCGAGAGCACGGTCTTGGGCCCGTCGGCCGGCGAGGCCCTCGCCGCGCTGGAGCGCCGCCCGGTGGACCTGCTGCTCGACCACCACCTGCCGGACGAGACCGGCCTGGCCCTGGTGCGCCGGCTGCGGGAACGGCAGGTGGTCTGCGACGTGATGATGGTGACCGCCGCCCGGGACGTCTCCACGGTGCACGCCGCGATGCAGCACGGCGCGCTGCAGTACCTGGTCAAGCCCTTCACCTTCGCCGGGCCGCGGGACAAGCTGGTCTCGTGCGCCCAGCTGCGGCACGCGCTGGGCGCACCCGCCCGGGAGGCCGGCCAGGACGAGGTGGACCGGCTGTTCGCGACCCTGCGCAACGCCTGCGCGCCCACCGGGGCACTGCCGAAGGGTCACTCGGCGCCCACCACCGACCTGGTGCTGGGCGTGCTGCGGCGGGCGGGCCGCCCGCTGTCCGCCCAGGAGGTCGCCGACGCCACCGGGCTGAGCCGCTCGACGGCCCAGCGCTACCTCAAGCAGCTGGAACGGGACAGCCGGCTGCGACTGACCCTGCGCTACGGCGACACCGGCCGCCCCGAGCACCGCTACGGGCTGGCCGCGAGGAACGCCTAGACATGGGGGAACCCCGGCGGCCCCAAGCCCGCCGGGGTTCCCAGGGCGCGACTGCTAAGCCGCGCCCGCACCGGTGAGGGCGCGCACCTCCAGCTCGGCGAAGCGGTCCGCGTCGGCGGGCTCGGGCGAGGTGAGCGTCCCGATCCAGCCGGCCAGGAAGCCGAGCGGGATGGAGACGATGCCGGGGTTCTCCAGCGGGAACCAGTGGAAGTCGACGCCGGGGAACAGCGCCGTCCTGGAGCCGGAGACCACCGGCGAGAAGACCACCAGCGCGATCGCCGGGACCAGCCCGCCGTACACCGACCAGACCGCGCCCCGGACGGTGAACCGCGACCAGAACAGGCTGTAGAGCAGCACCGGCAGGTTCGAGGAGGCGGCCACCGCGAAGGCCAGGCCAACCAGGAAGGCGACGTTCAACTGCTGGGCGTAGAGGCTGATCACGATCGCCGCCGCGCCGATTCCGACGGCGGCGAAGCGGGCGACCACCACCTCCTGCTGCTCGCTGGGCTTCTCGGCGATCTCTCCCCCGCGGCGGCGGCGCGGGGCACCGCGCCAGGCGCCGGCCCAGATGTCGTGGGCGAAGGCGGCCGAGGAGGCCAGGGTCAGCCCGGCGACCACGGCGAGGATGGTGGCGAAGGCGATCGCCGAGATCAGCGCGAACAGCACCACCCCGCCGGTGCTGCCGTTGCCGCCGCCGAGCACCAGGGCGAGCAGCGGAACGGCGGTGTTCCCGGCCGAGTTGGCGTGCCGCACCTCGGCCGAGCCGATCAGCGCGGTGGCGCCCAGGCCGAGCGCGATGGCCATCAGGTAGAAGCCGCCGACCAGGCCGATCGCCCACATCGTGGAGCGGCGGGCGGCCCGGGCGGTGGGCACGGTGTAGAAGCGGGAAAGGATGTGCGGCAAGCCGGCGGTGCCGAGCACCAGGGCCAGGCCCAGGCTGAAGAAGTCCAGCCGACTGGTGAAGGTGGCGCCGTACTTGAGCCCGGGTTCGAGGTAGCGGTGCCCGGCGCCGCTGTGCCGGGCGGCCTGGCGCATCAGCTCGAAGAGGTCGCCGTGGAATCGCACCACCAGCAGCACGGTGAGCAGCACCGAACCCGCGGTCAGCAGGAAGGCCTTGACGATCTGGATCCAGGTGGTGGCCCGCATCCCGCCGATCGTGACGTAGACGATCATCAGTGCGCCGACCGCGATGATGGTCCAGGTCCGGGCCTGGGAACTGTTGGTGCCGAGCAGCAGGGCGACCAGCGAACCGGCGCCGACCATCTGGGCGACCAGGTAGAGCAGGGTGACCACGACGCTGGCACCGCCGGCCGCCGCCCGCACCCGGCGGCGGCGCAACCGCAGCGCGAGCACGTCGGCGAGGGTGTACCGGCCGGCGTTGCGGACGAGTTCGGCGACCAGCATCAGCACGACCAGCCAGGCGACCAGGAAGCCGACGCTGTAGAGCACGCCGTCGTAGCCGTACAGGGCGATCAGCCCTGCGACGCCGAGGAAGGAGGCGGCGGAGAGGTAGTCGCCGGAGAGGGCGAAGCCGTTCTGCAGCGGGGTGAAGTCGCGCCCGCCGGCGTAGAAGTCCTCGGCGGCGTTGCCCTGGCGGCCGACCCAGAGGGTGATGCCGACGGTGACCAGGACGATGACGGCGAACAGCACGATCGCCAGGCCGTGGTGCTGGCCGGTGGGGGCGACGGGGGACGGAGTGGCGGTGGTCATCACGCCGGTGGTGGCCGTCATCGCAGCTGGTCCTGGGTGTCCCAGCGCAGGCCCAGGGCGGCGCGGTCGCGCTTGGTCCGGGCGTTGCGGGCGTAGAGCCAGGTGAGCAGGAACGTGGAGGCGAACTGCAGCAGGCCGAGCAGCCACGCCACGTTGAGCGGGCCGGCCACCGGGCTGCGCATCACGCCGGGCACGACGGCCTCGGCGGCGACGTACACCAGGTACCAGCCGAGGAAGGCGCCGCAGGTCGGGAAGACGAACCTCCGGTAGCTGCGCCGGATGTCCCGGAATGCCGCGCTGGCCTGGACACTCCGGTAGACCTCGGTGCGGTCGGTGGTGCTCACCGGCGCCGCCGGCTCCTGCGCCACGACGGCCGGGGCGACCGGCGGCACTGGCGGTACTGGCGGTACGACGGGCGGGGCGAGCGGCCGCGCCACGGGCGGGGCGAGCGGGGCGGCCACCGGCTCGGGGGCGGCGGCCGTCCGGGCGGGTCCAGGCTGGGCCGGTACCGCCGTTCGGCGGAGCGCGGCAGCCGGCTCGGAAGCGGTGTCGGCGGCCGGAGCGGCCCACCAGTCGAATCGCTGCCCCTGTCCGGGACTGCTGGTCTGCTGCTGTGGCACTGCTGCTCCTGGGCCGGGCCGGGCGTTCTGACCCGAACCATCATGGAGGCCGCCGGACACCGTCCCTGACCATCGCAGATACCTTCACTCAATGAGGTGATCGATCATCTGACGGACGCTTATCCGACTACTGCTGCGTACCGGTGATTCCGTGTCGGAAGGCGTACGCGACCGCCTGCGCGCGATCCCGCACCGCGGTCTTGGCGAACAGGTTGTTGATGTGCGTCTTCACGGTGGCCTGGCTGACGAACAGCCGCTGGGCGATCTCGGCGTTGGAGAGCCCCTCGGCGATCAGCGCGAGCACCTCGGCCTCCCGCACGGTCAGCCCGTCCGGCAGCTCCCCGGCCCGGGCGGCGCCCGGCGCGGTCGGCGCACTGGGCGCGCCCGGATTCGGTGCGGACTTCGCGGAAGCCTCCGAAAGCCTTTCCAGCAGCCGGAGTTGGACCTGCGGGGAGAGTCCGGCCGCGCCCGAGCGGACGTCCGCGATGGCCTTGGCGATCTCCTCGCCGCCGGCGTCCTTGGTGAGGTAGCCGCGCGCCCCGGCCTGCAGCGCCGGGAACAGCGATTCGTCGTCGGCGTAGGTGGTGAGCACCACGACCTCGGTCTCCGGGTGCGCGGCCCGGATCCGCCGGGTCGCCTCGACGCCGTCCACCCGCGGCATCCGCAGGTCCATCAGCACCACGTCCGGGTGATGGCGCTCCACCAGGGCGACGGCCTCCTCGCCGTCCGCCGCCGCGCCTACCACCTCGATGCCGGGCAGCAGCCCCAGCAGCATCACGATGCCCTCGCGCACCACCGTCTGGTCGTCCGCCACCAGCACCCTGGTGACCGCGGCGCTCATGCGCCCACCTCGCTGCGCTCACTCATGCCGGCACCCGCAGCAACACCCGCCACCCTCCGTCCTCCGGGCCCGCCAGCAGGGTGCCGCCGAGCAGTTCCGCGCGTTCGCGCATCCCCAGCAGACCGTACCCGCTGCCGCTGTCGGCCAGCTCGCGGGAGGACGACTCACCGGAGGACGGCCCACCGGTCTCGCCCGCGGACTGGCCGCGCGACGCCCGGCCGTTGCGCACCTCCAGCTCCACCGCGTCGTCCAGGTACCGCAGTTCGACCGAACACCGGGCGCCCGGCGCGTGCTTGCGCACGTTGGTCACCGCCTCCTGCGCCGTACGCCGTACCGCCAGGCCGGCCTCGGCGGCCAGCGGCCGGGGCGTACCGGTGACGGTGAACGGGGCCCGCTCCCGCTCGGTCAGCTCCACCAGGAACACCCCGACCGGCGTGAACTCCCCGCGCAGCGCGGACAGCGCCTGCCGGGTCTCGGCGAGCCCGTCCTGCGCCATCCGCCGTGCGGCGACGACCCGTTCGCGGATCTGCTCGCGGTCCGTCCCGGCGTCCAGCATCAGCCGGGCCGCCTCCAGGTGGACCAGCTGCGCGGAGAGGCTGTGGGCGAGCACGTCGTGGATCTCCCGGGCGATCCTGGCCCGTTCGGCGAGCGCCGCGCTCTCCGCCTCGGCGGCCCGGGCGGCGCGTTCCTGGACCAGCAGCCGACGGGCAGTGCCGCGCGCCTCGATGTCCAGCCGCATCAGGAAGCCGAGCAGGGCGACCCCGCCGATGGTGGCGAGGATGCTGAGCCAACTCGCCCAGCTGGCCGCGGTGTACGAGCCCAGCGCGGCCGTGCCGACGAGCAGCGCGGGCGCGGGCGGCAGCCGGACCAGCGCGATCACGGCCAGTCCCACCCAGACCAGGTCTGCGAGCGTGTAGGCCCGCCCCCAGTTCGCCAGCCAGGCCGCCCCGACCAGGGCGGCGGCCAGCAGGTACGAGGCGGGCGGGCGCTGTTGCCGGCTGGCCTGCAGGAAAGCCACACAGAGGGCGGCGGTCGCCGCCAGTCCGGCCGCCGCGGCCGCCACTGCCCAGCCGGTGTACCTGCCGTCGGCGAACGTCCCCCAGCCGACGACGGCCAGCAGGACGATGCGGCCCAGCACGGTGAGGACCCGCCGCGGCCTGCTCTCGGCGTCGCGCTCCATCCCCTCCCGGGACGGCCAGCGGGTCCAGTACCACCCGGCCAAGGGTGCCTCCTCGGTGCTCACGGCGGTGGATCAGTGCAGTACGGCGGTCGCCTGCGCGGGCTCCAGCGTCCGGGCCCTCCAGTTGACCACGAGCGAGCGGACCAGCAGCAGGACCGCCATGCCGAGCATCAGCGAGCTGCCTGCCTGGTGGACGCCCAGGGCCGAGCCGATCGCGTACAGGCCGATCCGGATGGCGAGCATCCCGCCCCAGGCGGCCATGGTGGCCTTGGTGCCCTTGACCAGGACCTTGCCGTCGTCGGCCCGCCAGATCCGGACGGTCCAGCCCCAGATCGTTCCCATCGCGAGCACGGCGACCAACCCGACGGCGAGCAGGGTGGCCGACAGCGCGGCGTGCTGGTGGTCGATGATCTGCGGATCGCGCAGCGCGAGCACGCCCAGGATCAGCGGCAGCAGCCAGAAGCGACGCTCGGTGTCCAGGCGCTGGACGCGCATCTGGCGCTGGACCACCAGGACCACCACCGCGGCGATCACGAGGAGGTTGACTACGGCAGTCATGGGAGGTTCTCCGTCCCGGGGAGAGGCTTTTGCTGACCTCTCCGACGCTACGGATCCGGTGCTCCCCGCTGATCGGCGCCGGGGTGGACCCCGGGTGGAACCGGCAGCGCGAGGGCCCTCCACCCACGGGTGGAGGGCCCTGGTCGGCCGGGCGGCGTCAGGCGTCGATGCGGGAGCGGTCCAGGGTGGCCGCCGAGTCCACGATGAACTCCTTGCGCGGGGCGACGTCGTTGCCCATCAGCAGGTCGAAGATCTTCTCGGCCTGCTCCAGGTCGCCCAGGTTGATCCGGCGCAGGGTGCGGTGGCGCGGGTCCATGGTGGTCTCGGCCAGCTGGTCGGCGTCCATCTCGCCCAGACCCTTGTACCGCTGCACCGGCTCCTTCCAGCGCTGCCCCTTGCGCTGGAACTCCAGCAGGGTGGAGCGCAGTTCGGCGTCGGAGTAGGTGTAGTGGTACTTCTCCTGGCCGCGCTTGGGGCTGGTCAGCTCGATCCGGTGCAGCGGCGGGACGGCGGCGAACACCCGGCCCTGCTCGACCATCGGCCGCATGTAGCGGTGGAAGAGGGTCAGCAGCAGGGTGCGGATGTGCGAGCCGTCGACGTCGGCGTCGGCCATGAAGATCACCCGGCCGTAGCGGGCCTGGTCGATGTCGAAGGTGCGGCCCGAGCCGGCCCCTATCACCTGGATGATCGCGGCGCACTCGGCGTTCTTGAGCATGTCGCTCACCGAGGCCTTCTGGACGTTGAGGATCTTGCCGCGGATCGGCAGCAGCGCCTGGAACTCGGAGTTGCGGGCGAGCTTGGCGGTGCCGAGCGCGGAGTCCCCCTCGACGATGAACAGTTCGCTGCGGTCGACGTCGTCGCTGCGGCAGTCGGCCAGCTTGGCGGGCAGCGAGCTGGTCTCCAGCGCGGTCTTGCGGCGCTGGGCCTCCTTGTGCTGCCGGGCGGCGACCCGGGTGCGGGCGGCGGCGACGACCTTGTCCAGCACGGCCCGGGCCTGCTGCTTCTGGTCCTTCTTGGCCGAGGTGAGGAAGGCCTTGAGCTCCTTGGCGACGACGGCCGCGACGATCCGGTTGGCCGCCGAGGTGCCGAGCACCTCCTTGGTCTGGCCCTCGAACTGCGGCTCGGCGAGCCGGACGGTGACCACGGCGGTGAGGCCCTCGGTGGCGTCGTCCTTGGTGATGTCGTCCTCGGCGACGCGCAGCAGCTTGCTGGAGCGCAGCACCTCGTTGACGGTCTTGGCCAGCGAGCGCTCGAAGCCGGTGACGTGGGTGCCGCCCTTGGGGGTGGCGATGATGTTGACGAAGGAGCGCAGGGTGGTGTCGTAGCCGGTGCCCCAGCGCAGCGCGATGTCCACGCCGAGGTGGCGGGTGACTTCGGTCGGGGTCATGTGGCCGAGGTCGTCCAGGACCGGCACGGTCTCCTTGAAGGTGCCCTCGCCGCGCAGCCGCAGCACGTCGCTGACCGGCTTGTCAGGGGCCAGGAACTCGCAGAACTCGGCGATGCCGCCGTCGTAGTGGAAGACCGACTCCTCGACCTGCTCGCTCTCGGTGAGCCGCTCGTCACGCACGACGATGGTCAGGCCGGGGACGAGGAAGGCGGTCTGCCGGGCACGGTTGTGCAGGTTCTCCAGGGAGAGCTTGGCGTCCTTGAGGAAGATCTGCCGGTCGGCCCAGTAACGGATCCGGGTGCCGGTGCGGGTCTTGGGCACCTTGCGGGTCTTGGTCATGCCGCTGGCGGGTTCGAAGGGCGCGTCCGGGCTGGTCTCGGTGAAGATGCCGGGGGTCCCGCGGCGGAAGCTGATCGCGTGGGTGTGGCCGCTGCGGTCGACCTCGACGTCCAGTCGGGCGGAGAGCGCGTTGACGACCGAGGCGCCGACGCCGTGCAGACCGCCGGAGGCCGCGTACGAGCCGCCGCCGAACTTGCCGCCCGCGTGCAGCTTGGTCATCACCACCTCGACGCCGGACAGCCCGGTCTTGGGCTCGACGTCGACCGGGATGCCGCGGCCGTTGTCGCGGACCTCGACCGAGGAGTCCGGGTGCAGCAGGACCTCGATGCGGTCGCAGTAGCCGCCCAGCGCCTCGTCGACCGAGTTGTCGATGATCTCCCACAGGCAGTGCATCAGACCGCGGCTGTCGGTGGACCCGATGTACATGCCAGGGCGCTTGCGGACGGCCTCCAGGCCCTCCAGGACGAGCAGGTGCCGCGCGGTGTAGTTGGAACCGTCGTCGCCGGCCAGCAGCGCGGACGGCACGGTCGTTTCGGCACTCACGCGGCACTCTCCTCGGTGAAGTTCTGTCTCATCGGTCACATCCGGACGCATCCGGACCATCCGCCAGTGCAGCACGCCGCACCGACAGTCGTCGCTCCCTGTGCTCGCACCCCTGCGACGGGTGCACAGCACGGCGGGCCGGCCCGGCGCAGCTTGTACGCGCTGCGCGAACAAGGACCGCACCCGGGCGTGGGCCCCGGGGGCGCCATCTCCTCCCGGTACCACCGGTCCTGGCGGATCGTGGGGTCCGGCACAGGCTCCGGAACTGCCGTTATGCAGGCTACCGGGGCCCGGGGCGGGGCTTATGCTCCAACCCGGCAGAGGATTATGCTACGCGGACCTCGAACCCGGTCCCGATCGGACGTTCGAGCGATGGGCGGATCCCGGGATTCGGCACGCATGAACCACCGGCCCCCGGGGCACGTCCTCATCAACACAGCAGAATCCTCAGAGAAGAAAAGCCACGAGCGGGAACGTTTTCGGCCTGGTTGGATGTTGACCCTGGTACGACAGCTCGTCGAGCTAGAGAAGAGGCGACGTGACTACTGTTCTGACACCTGCGAGCCCGCTCACCGCGGCTGACCGCTGCGACCGCTGCGGCGCCCAGGCCTACCTGCGCGTCGTGCTCGCCAGCGGCGGAGAGCTGCTCTTCTGTGCCCACCACGGCCGGAAGTTCGAGCCCGAGCTCAAGAAGATCGCCGTGGAGATACAGGACGAGAGCGGCCGTCTCACCACCAGCACCACCGCGACGGCCACCGACGACGAGCGCTGATCACAGCGTCCCCAACCAGCCGGCGTCGAGCTGTGTCCGGCCGCGCACGACGCGCGACCGGGGAGCCGGGTGGTCGATCCCTTCGGGGGTCGACCACCCGGCTCCGCTGTTCCCCGGACGGTTCTCCGCGCTCGCCCGCCCGGGCCGCGCCGGCAGCCACCGGAAAACCAAAACGACGTCAGAACGTCACCGCGCCATCACCTTCAGCGACATTCAGAGCGCCGAGCGCACGGCGTCCGTGACGGAGGACACCCGGGTGTAGACCCCCGGGTGGGCCGCCTCGGCGCAGCCCGTCCCCCAGGACACCAGTCCGGCCAGTCGGTCGGCCACGATCAGCGGGCCGCCGCTGTCGCCCTGGCAGGCGTCCTTGCCGCCCTTCTCCTCGCCCGCGCAGACCATGCCCCGGGCGTCGAACTTGCCGTCCGGCCCGCCCGGGTAGGCGTGCGCGCAGGTCTGGTCCGGGACGATCGACACGTCCACCCCGCGCAGCACCGGCGAGTAGTCGCCCCGACCGCTGGTGTCGCCCCAGCCGTAGACCCGCGCCCTGGTCCCGGCCGCGTACGGTCCGCTCTCGCCCTGGCCGACCAGCTCGATCACCGGCCGGGCGCCCTGGGACTCGGCGAGGGTGAGCACCGCCACGTCGTTCATGTTCGCGGCGAAGTTGTAGTCGGGGTGGATCCAGATCTGCTGGACGGCCACCTCGTGGCCGGCCGAGCCGCGCATGTCGTCCCGTCCGACGATCACCTTGAGGCCCGGCCGGTCCACCCGGCCCTTGGCCTCGTCGTAGAAGCAGTGCGCGGCCGTCACCACCTTGGTCGGGGTGACCAGCGCGCCGCCGCAGAACTGGCCGGAGCGTCCGCTGCCGAACTGCTGGCGGCTGGCCAGCGCCACGATCCACGGGTGGTCGGCGGTGCTCACGGCGTCACCCCCGACCACCCGGCGCTGCGCCTCGGCCGGGGCAGCCGTGCCGAGGGCGACCAGCGGCACGGGAACGGCGGCGAGCAGCGCCAGCAAGGCGCCCCGCCGCCGGCGGCGGCCGGTCCGGGCGGCGGCCGGGGCCGCGGGCGGAACGGCGGCCCGGCACGGGGCGGGGGTCGGCAGGTCGGCTCGGTCCGGTTCGGTCAGCACCGTGACTCCACAAGGCTCGGCAGCAGGCAACCGGCACAGCGTAGGTGACCAACTACAGGGCGCGACCGGATCCCCGTGCGCCGCCACCCGGACGAGCGACAAGCGCCACCCGGACGCTGACGCACCGCCCCCGAACGGCCCGAAGGCCCGGAACCGTACGGTTCCGGGCCTTCGTCGCGGGTACTGCCGTCGATCAGTCCAGGTAGTCGCGCAGCACCTGGGAGCGCGACGGGTGGCGCAGCTTCGACATGGTCTTCGACTCGATCTGGCGGATGCGCTCACGGGTGACCCCGTACACCTTGCCGATCTCGTCGAGCGTCTTCGGCTGACCGTCCGTCAGGCCGAAGCGCATCGAGACCACGCCGGCCTCACGCTCGGACAGGGTGTCCAGCACGGAGTGCAGCTGCTCCTGGAGCAGGGTGAAGGAGACCGCGTCGGCCGGGACGACCGCCTCGGAGTCCTCGATCAGGTCACCGAACTCGCTGTCGCCGTCCTCGCCCAGCGGGGTGTGCAGCGAGATCGGCTCGCGGCCGTACTTCTGGACCTCGATGACCTTCTCGGGGGTCATGTCGAGTTCCTTGGCCAGCTCCTCCGGGGTGGGCTCGCGGCCCAGGTCCTGGAGCATCTGGCGCTGGACGCGGGCCAGCTTGTTGATGACCTCGACCATGTGCACCGGGATGCGGATGGTGCGGGCCTGGTCGGCCATGGCGCGGGTGATCGCCTGACGGATCCACCAGGTCGCGTAGGTCGAGAACTTGTAGCCCTTGGTGTAGTCGAACTTCTCGACCGCACGGATCAGACCGAGGTTGCCCTCCTGGATCAGGTCCAGGAAGAGCATGCCGCGGCCGGTGTAGCGCTTGGCCAGCGAGACCACCAGGCGGAGGTTGGCCTCCAGCAGGTGGTTCTTGGCCCGGCGGCCGTCCTCGGCGATGATCTCCAGCTCGCGCTTGAGCTTGGGGGCGAGCTTGTCGGCGGCCGAGAGCTTGTCCTCGGCGAACAGACCGGCCTCGATGCGCTTGGCGAGCTCGACCTCCTGCTCGGCGTTGAGCAGCGGGACCTTGCCGATCTGCTTCAGGTAGTCCTTGACCGGGTCGGCGGTGGCACCGGCGACGGCGACCTGCTGGGCCGGCGCGTCGTCCTCGTCGTCGTCGGAGAGGACGAAGCCCTCCGACTCCTCCTCCGGGCCGGTCTCGGCCTCGGCCTTGTCACCGGGCAGGGCGACGTCCTCGAGCAGCTCCTCCTCGCCGAGCAGCTCCTCGTCGCCACCCTTGCCGGCCTTGGCGGCGGTGGTCTTCTTGGCGGCGGTCTTCTTGGCGGGCGCGGCGGTCTTCTTGGCCGCGGCCTTCTTGGCCGGGGCGGCCTTCTTCGCCGCGACCGACTTCACCTCGGTGACGACGCCGGTCGTCTCCTCGACGGTGATCTCGGCGGACACGGTGGGGGCGGGCGCCGCGGCGGCCGCGACGGCCGGAGCCGCGACGGGGGCGCCGGGGGCGATCCGCACGGGCGGCTTGGTCGGGGCCGACGGAGCGGCCGGGGTCCGGGTGGTGACAGCCTTGGTGGCGGTGCGCTTGGTGGGGCTCTTGGCAGCAACGCTCTTGCGCTTGGCGCCGGCCGGCTCGGCCGCGCTGACCATGAGGTCCACCCCCTCCTCAATCAGCACCTGGTTGAGGCTGCGCATGACGTTCTTCCACTTGGTGACCGGGATCTGGTCCGCCTCGAACGCCTGGCGCACGTCGTCACCGGCGATCTGCCCCTGGGCCTTGCCCCGCTCGATGAGCGCCAGCAGAGCCGCGGACTCGGCGATCTCGGGGGGAAGCGAACGGGATGTGCTGGCCGACACGAACAACCTCTCGGACGATGAGTGGACTCGAACCCGTACCGGCCGCCCGAGCGGGCGGGGAAGGAGATCGCGCGCCTGACGCGCGGTGTCGATTCCGACCGACTCGGGCTTGAGGACTGGGTTTGCAGGACGGCAGCAGCGCCGCGGACCAACACAGCATTCTGACATGTTGGAGTATTCCGGAGCTGCTTCCGCTCAGGACACATCGCTGCTACTCGTCAAGTGTTACGCATGGCCTTGGTGTCGCGGGTCACACCGCTCGGCGCCCGCGGCCCCGGGGCCAGGATCCATCATCGCGCACTCTCGGCCGAGTTGATTGTCATGGACTGGACACCCTATCGAAGTGGCGTGCTCCGCCTTCGCCGCTCCGCCTCACTGCCGCCCGTCGGCCGACCGGGCGGTCGCTGTTGCGCAGAAGCCCTCCGGCTGCGCCGCGCGGTGCGGCCGGAGGGCCCTGGAGGAGCGGACCGCGCCCGGCGCGTCCGCTCGCCGAGAACAGCCCGCTCAGTGCTCCCGGGGCGCGGGGACGGAGGGCTCGATCTCGGGGTGGACGGTGAGCAGCGCCCGCATCGCGACCTCACCCGCGGTGCCGTCGCCGGCGCCCAGCGCGTCCACCAGCCGGGCGTGCAGGCTGACCGAGGACTCGGAGGGCCGCTCGCAGGAGATCGCCGGACCGCCCGAGACCTGCAGCGCACAGGAGACGATCCCGGACAGGTGCTCCAGCATCCGGTTGCCGGCCATCTGCAGGACCAGAACGTGCAGCTCGGCGTCGGCGCGGGTGTAGGTGGAGAGGTCAGCCTGGGCGGCGGCGTGGCCCATGATCTCGACCAGCTCGACCAGTCGCTGCTGGACGTCCTCCCGGCCGTGACCGGCGGCGAGGCGGGCGGCCAGCGGCTCGATCGCCCAGCGGAGCTCGAACAGCTCCCGGCGCTGCTCGTCCCGCTGGGGGCCGAAGGCACGCCACTCGATGATGTCCGGGTCCAGCAGGTTCCAGTCGCCGACCGGGCGGACCCGGGTGCCGACGTTCGGGCGGGCGCTGACCAGGCCCTTGGCCTCCAGCACGCGCAGCGACTCACGGACGACGGTCCGGGAGACCTCGAACCGCTGGCCGATCTCCTCGGGCACCAGCGGACGGTCGGCGCCGAGGTCGCCGGAGACGATCATCTGGCCGAGCTGCTGGACCAGCTGGCCGTGCAGGCCGCGCCCTCGGCTGCTGGTGGTCTTGCGGCCGACCCGGCCGATGTCGGACTCGGCGCCCTCCCAGCGGGGCGCCGGCGGGGTCGGCCGGTCGGCGTACGAGAAGCGGTCCAGATCGCCGGGGCCGTGGATGGGCCCTTCGGTGGAACGGGCGGGGGTCACGGTGGGGTGCGCAAGGGTACTCACGCCTCCTTTGTCGGCGATCGGCAGGCGCAGCTTGAGAATTCTCGTGAAAAGCACACGAAAGGGTGATCGACCGTGACTGGATAATTGACTTCTTATCAGGAAGAACCGCTCATTACGGTCACTGCTGGTCGATCTTGGTGCTTAGGGGCGGCGCGCGGTGCTGGACCGCATGACAGGGGCCCGACGCGAGACGCGGCGGGCCCTGACGCGAGTTGCGGCGACTCCGGGCGGGTTCAGGCGGGTCCAGGCGGCTCTAGAGCGAGCGGCGGCGGGCCTGGATGAGCAGGGCGGCGAGCAGCAGGGCCGCCGCAGGGGCCGCGACCACCCCCAGCAGCGCCGGGTCCGTCAGCGCCGCGCTCCCGGACGCCGCCTCGCGCGCTCCGCCGTACACCCAGCCGTAGGCCCACTCGATGCCGGACTGGAAGGGCAGCAGCTCCGCGGCCCTGGCCGGCCACGGCCGGCCGGTCCCTCGCAGCAGCAGGGCGACGCCGGACTCTAGCAGCGGCGGCAGCGCGCACAGCAGCAGCACCCCGGCGGCGGCGCTGCGGGTCAGCGAGGCGGTCAGCACGCCGGTCCAGGCCGCCACCACGGTCAGCAGGACGAAGGCCAGCAGTGCGGCCGGCGCCCCGTGCCCCACCACCGGCGCCAGCGGGGCGAACACGCCCGGCAGGTCGGCCGGCCCGCTCAGCCCGACGGCGCCCAGCGCCTCGGACACCCGGTCGGACAACGCGCCGGGATCCGTCCAGGCCGCCACCGTCACCCCGCCCGGCAGCGCGAGGTGCACGGCCACCGTGTCGAGCAGCAGGGTTGCCAGCGCCAGCAGCGCCGCCACCGGGCCGACCACCAGCAGCTTGGCCAGCAGCAGCCGCACCCGGCGCGAGTACGCCACCTGCGAGGCCGCCAGCCCCGGGTGGCGCACCTCGTGCCCGTACGAGAGCGCGCCCAGCACTCCGGCTCCGAGCGCCGCGAAGGGCAGCGGGATCAGCGGGACGGCTGCGGTCAGCAGCCGCACCCCGGCCGGGGTGGTCAGTGGGCCCGCCGGGGCCTGGCTCGCCAGGACGGCGGCCACCACGGCGTCGCAGAGCAGGACGGCGGCGAGCAGTAGCCAGGTGGAACGCAGGCCGCGCAGGCGGCGCAGCTCGTAGGCCAGGAAACGCACGGTTCACTCGCTCCGGTGGTCGTCGGGGGTGGCGGGGGCCTTGCCGGTGGTGACCCGGCCGAGGCGGACGGTGTCGTCGGTGAGCAGGTCGGCGGCGCTCTCGCGGCGGCGCGGGGGCTCGGCCTCCGGGCGGACCGGCTCAGTGCGGACCGGCTCGACGGCCTGGGCGGGGCGGGCGAGGGCGGGCAGGGCGGCCGCCACGGCGGCGACGGGCAGCGCGCGGGTGAACCGGACCGCCGCGTCGTCCCGGGGGCGGCCCTCCGAGACGGGCTCGGGGACGGTGGGCTCCGGGACGGTGGGCTCGGGGACGGTGGGTACGGGGACGGTGGGTACGGGGACGGTGGGTACGGGGCGCGCGGGCTGGTGGCCCGGTGTGGCACTCGATTCCGGGGCGGGCGGCGTGGCCCCGGAGGTCGCCGCGTGGGCCTCCTCGTGTGCCCTCCCCGATTCCGACTGGAGGCGGAGGCGACCGGAGCGTCCGGAGGCGACCGGCAGGGCGGCGCGGGGCACCGGCTGCTCGACCACCCGGTCGGCCAGTTCGTGCAGCAGGATCCCGTTGCGGTAGGCGAGTTCGCCGATCTCGGTCCGGTCGATGCCCGCCACCGCCAGACCCGCGCCGCCGTCCGGGCGCACCTCGGCGCCCTGGCTGACCAGCAGATCGGCCAGCCGTGCCATCTGCGGTCCCCGGACGGCCACTTCGAGGCTGAGCCTGGTCCGGCAGAACTCCGCGACCGGCTGGTCGGCCACCAGGCGGCCGCGATCCAGGGTGACCACCCGGTCCGCGAGCTGCGCGGCCTCCTGCGGGGTCCGGGTGGTCACCAGCACCGTTCCGCCCGCGACGGCGAAGGAGCGCAGGAAGGAGTGGAACCACTCGACGTTGCGCGGGGACAGGCCTTCGGTGGGCGCGTCCAGCAGGAGTGTGCCGGGATCGCCGAGTAGCGCGGCGGCCAGCGAGAGCCGACGGTGCATGCCCGGCGAGAAGGTGCGCAGCCGCTGCTCGGCGACGGTGGCCAGCCGGGTCTGCTCCAGCAGTTCGTCGGCCCGCCGTGTGGGGACGCCGACGGCCGCGGCCAGCATCCGCAGGTGGCCGCGCGCCTTGCGTCCCGGGTTTCCGGCCACCGCCGCGGCGCCCTCCCCCAGCCCGGGCAGCAGCACGCCGATCTCACGCTCGGGGCGGCGGATCCGCCGGTAGGGTCGGCCGTCGAAGAGTGTGATGCCCTGGCCGCGTTCGAGTTCGAGCATCAGCCGCACCGCGGTGGACTTGCCGGCCCCCTCGTCGCCGAGCAGCACGGTCACCATGCCGGGCCGGGCATCGAAGGTCAGATCGAGCACGGCGGGCGGTTCGCCCTTGCTGCGGACCTTGGTCAGTCCGGTGATCTGGATCATCGCTGGCTGCTCCCATGCCCTCGGCCGACCTGCTCGACGCCAGCACATTAGGGGTCAGCGCCGCCGATTCCGGGCATTACCGAACCGCCACGGGCCCACCGCCCGTCCACCTCACCCGATCAGGGGACAATCCGATCCTGCGATTCACGGGGCGGGCGTGTTCCGCGGGCCGTCGGTGCTCCGGTCCGGGGTCGGCGGACCGGTCAGCAGGAACTCCGAGGCACCGGGCGGGAGGGTCTGACCGACGCACTCCCCCTGGAACTCCTCGACGGCGGCCTTGCCCGCGGCGGCGATCTCGGCCAGTTGTTCCTCCTCGGCGCTCAGCGTCTCCTGCACGGAGGCGATCGTCGCCGGCTCTGCATGCTCGGCCTTCAGGGCGGCCAGCTGCCTCTCGGTGCTGGTGACAGTCGTGCTGAGGCTCTTGAAGTCCGCCACCTGGCTCTCGATGAGGTTCCGCTGCCTGGCGCAGTTGTCATTGGTGGCCACCACGGGGCTCCCAGGGTCCGAAGGCCTCCGGTCCGGTGACCGAAGCGTCCAACGCCACTGTGCGCCGGTGCCAGCGCGTCGGCTCCCGGGCCGGGGCCGTTCGGCCGCCCCGGGCGGAGCCGGGTGCGGGCGCGACGGAGGGCCCGGGGCCTCCAGTCGCTCAGGAGTCGGGGCGGAGCATGGGCGGATTGAGGACGGTCGCGCCGCCGGCGGTGAAGAGCTGGGCCGGGCGACCGCCCTGACGGGTGGTCGTGCCGCCGGAGGGGAGGAGGAACCCGGGGGTGCCGGTGACCTTGCGGTGGAAGTTGCGCGGATCGAGGGCGACGCCCCAGACGGCCTCGTAGACGCGGCGCAGCTCGCCCACCGTGAACTCGGTCGGGCAGAAGGCGGTGGCGAGGGAGGAGTACTCGATCTTGGAGCGGGCGCGTTCCACGCCGTCGGCGAGGATCAGACCGTGGTCGAAGGCGAGCGGGACTCCGTCAGCCGGGCTCTCCCCGAGGAGTTCGCTGACCGGGGCCCAGCGGGCGCTGCTGGCGTCGCCGCCGGCCCGGGGGGTCGGCAGGTCGGGGGCGAGCACCAGGTAGGCGACGCTGACCACGCGCATTCGGGGGTCGCGCTGCGGGTGGCCGTAGGTGGCGAGCTGCTCCAGGTGGGCACCGGCCGCGCCTGGGCCGACCGCCTCGTGGCCGGGCGCGGAGTGGGCGCGCAGGCCGGTCTCCTCGGCCAGCTCGCGGGAGGCCGCCTCGGCCAGGCCCTCGTCCGGGCGGACGAAGCCGCCGGGCAGTGCCCAGTACCCCTGGTAGGGCGGCTCGCCCCGTCTGACCAGCAGGGCGCAGAGCGAGTGGTCGCGCACCGTCAGAACCACCAGGTCAACCGTGACAGCGAACGGGGGGAAGGCCGACGGATCGTAGCGCGACATGGCGACGATCATAGTCGTCTCTCTGACGATAAGCACAGGCATGTGCACGGAGCGCTCAGCACCGGTGACCGTGGCCGCCCGGCACGGTTCGCGCACGGGCGGCCGCGGGCCGGGCGGCGCGCAGCGTGGGCGCCTGCAGCCGGGCCTGGTGTCAGCGGGCGACCAGCTGCAGCTCCGCGGACGCCTCCTCGACCATCGCGACCCCGATCCGGCTCACCCGGACCGAGAAGGGCTCGCCCGCCACCCGCAGGCCGGTCAGTTCGAGTTCGCCGAGCGGGGCGGTGCTGGCCGGGCGGATCAGGACGCGGCCGCCCGGGACGTCGGGCCGGACTCCGGCGAGCGCGAACACCGCGTGAACGGCTCCGGCCGCGGAGACCGCCGCCGGGCGGCAGGCGGCCGGGTGCGGCACGGGTGGGCAGCCGGGGGTGCGCTGCTCCCCGGCGTACATCTCCGGCAGCCGTCCCTCGAAGTGGGCGGACGCCGCGAGCAGGCCCTCCAGCAGGGTGCCGGCCTCGTTCTCGTGGCCGGCCTCGGCGAGTCCGGCGATCGCCAGCGCCGTCTCGTGGATCCGCACCGCGCCGCCGCGGTGGCCCAGCGGGTTGAAGCGGGGGGACTTGGCGCTGAGCGTCCGCAGGCCCCAGCCGCTGTCCAGTTCAGGCGCGACCAGGCGCTGGGCGAACAGCCGGGTCTGTTCGCGGTCCAGCAGGCCCTCGTGCCGGCCGCCGTCGACGGCGAGCCCGGTGTCGAGCAGGTGCACCAGGGAGGAGGCGACGGCCGGGAGCGGCTGGCCGCCCGGAGCCAGTCCGGCGGCGGGGCGGCCGCCGGAGAGGTCGTCGATCCAGAACCGCTCGCGGAAGCGCCCGCGCAGCTCCGCGGCCCAGCTCCGCCACTCCTCGGCGCCCGGCCTGGCGAAGGCCTCCAGGAGTTCGGCGCCGTGCAGCGCGGCGCGGTGGGCCTGCGCCTGGACCTCGGCGCGGGCGGCCACCGGGTGGGCGGCACGGTCCTGCGCCGGACGGCTCAGATCGGTGACGAAGCCGTCGGCCAGGCCCTCGCGCAGAGCGGCCAGCGCCCGCTCTGCGGCCGGGAGCAGTTCGGCGACCTCCGCCCTGGGCAGGCCCCAACGCCAGGCCTCGGCCAGCACGGTGACGAACAGCAGGGTGGCCTCGGTGGCCGTGCAGGTGGGCGGCAGTTCAGGACCGCCGTGCCGCAGTGCGCCGGGTAGCAGGCCCTCGGTGCGCCCCGGGGCGGGGGTGAGCTGCTGGCGGCGGGCCAGCGCGCGCAGGGTGCCGGCCGCGAGCCGGGTGCCCAGCGGGAGGGTCAGCCGGGCGGCCCAGAGCGCGTCGGCCGGGGCGAGACCGAAGCGCCAGGGCGCACCGGAGGCCGGGTAGAGGTCGGTCGGGCGGTCCGGGTCGGCGAACAGCAACCCGCCGAGGGCGTCCAGGGAGCGGTCGACCAGCAGGGTGGCGCGCGGGTCGTCGCTGCGCATCTCCGGTTCGGCCCAGGGCAGCGGGACGCCGGTGCCGCGCCCGGCGGGCGGGCGCGGGCCGCCGGGGGCACTCTGGAGCTCGGCGCGCAGCTCGACCGACCAGCGGGCGCCGGGCTGGACCTCCAAGTCCCAGCGGAGCACCCCGGCCCCGGCCAGGACGGCGTGCGGGGAGGGCTTGGCGCTGACCACTGCGCTGTGCACCGGGCCGGACCAGCGCAGCCCGGCGGACTGCACCTGGCCGGGCAGGTCGGGCGGGCGGTGTCCGGCGGCGATCTCGCCGACCGGGCCGAGGTCGGTGCCGAGGGCGATCTCCAGCGGCAGCCGGGCGGGCCGGGCGCCGGTGTTGCGCACGGTGACCGTCTCCACGCCGTCCGCGTGGCGCAGCCGCTCGACGGTGAGCGCCGGGTCCGGGTCGAGGTCGCCGGGGACGCGGACGGCGCCGAGGAAGCGGGCCTGAGCGGCGCTGGTCAGGGTGCCC
Organism: Kitasatospora sp. NPDC053057; assembly: GCF_044546945.1. Lineage (NCBI taxonomy): Bacteria > Bacillati > Actinomycetota > Actinomycetes > Kitasatosporales > Streptomycetaceae > Kitasatospora > Kitasatospora sp. NPDC053057. Next base: position 33,371 of record NZ_JBITZP010000024.1, read on the forward strand.
TGGAGCGGCAGCGGCTCCATGCCGCCCAGCCGCAGTTCCATCCGGGCCAGCACCCGGACGCCGTTGCGGTAGAAGCCGTGCAGGCCGTGGCCGCGCAATTGGCCGTCCGGGCCGGAGGCGGCCATCGCGGGGGCGTTGACGCAGAGCAGCGCGTGGTGGACGGCGGGGGGCTGGGGGCGCGGCGGGATCATGGGCCGTCCGGGGCCGACGGGTGCGCCTGCGGGCCCGGTCGCCGGTCCCTGGTCGGGACGGCCGACCGGTCTGGGCGCGCCGACCACGCTCTCGGCCGGCAGGGCCTGTAGTGGCCTCATGGCGGTCACCGGACTCTCCTCCCCTCGGCGGTCCGGTGGCCGTTCAGGCCGGTGGGCCGCGAGCATGCTCGATCGCGTGCTGATGGTGCCTGGCCGGCGGGGCTCGCCCCGTCGGCGGGTGTGCCGTGTCTGGCCGTACCCGGCGGTGGGCCGTGCCATGCGGTGTGCGGTACCGGGCCGGTACCGCGCGCCGCGCCTTCGCGTCGGGCACATCATCGTGCCCGGCACCTCGTCAGGTCCGGCGCCCCGGCCCGCCGGTGACGCCCCGCCCGTGACGCCCTGCCCCGCGGCCCGCACCCGAAGGCCGGCGGTCGTGCTCGGCCGGGTCCGCACCGCCGGACGGCCGCCCGGAACCGGGCTGCGGTCGGACACCGTCCGGGCACAGGGCCCCCAGGGTGAACGCCGCGCACCGCCGCCAGGTCACGCCCGCCGCGGCCGCCGCTGGTCACGCCCGGCCCGCCGGGCGGTCGTGCCGCCTCCGTCGGACCGTCGCGGAAGGCTCTGTCACGCCCCCTGGCACCGGCCGCGTCCTGGGCCTGGCTCCGGCGCCGGGCGGGCGGGGCGGTCGAACCGGTGCTCGACCGCGCCAGGATACGGTGCGGGGGTCGCGGCGCCCGTACCCGGTGACCCCGCGAACCGCGACGCAACCGCTGTGACCAGCAGAGACCGAGGAGTTGCATGTCCACCGTCAGCCGACTGCCCGGGATTGTCACGACCGACCACGTCTTCCAGGTCCCGCTCGACCACGCCGCCCCTGAGGGCGAGCAGATCGAGGTGTACGCCCGCGAGGTGGTGGCCTCCGGCCGCGAGCGGGACGACCTGCCCTGGCTGCTCTTCCTCCAGGGCGGGCCCGGCGGCAAGGCCGCCCGCCCGCTCGGCCGGGACACCTGGCTGGACCGCGCCCTGGACGACTACCGAGTCCTGCTGCTCGACCAGCGCGGCACCGGGCGGTCCACGCCGGCGACCCGGCAGACCCTCGCCCGTCGCGGCGGCCCGCAGGAGCAGGCGGACTACCTGGCCCACTTCCGCGCCGACTCGATCGTCCGGGACGCCGAGCTGATCCGCCACCAGCTGCTCGGCGCCGACAAGCGCTGGAGCGTGCTCGGCCAGAGCTTCGGCGGCTTCTGCACCCTCACCTACCTCTCGTTCGCTCCCGAGGGCCTGACCGAGGCCTTCATCACCGGCGGCCTCGCCGGCCTCCGCAGTTCGGCCGACGACGTCTACCGCGCCGCCTACCCGCGCGTCGTCCGCAAGAACGAGGACCACTACCGCCGCTTCCCGCAGGACGTCGAGGCGGTGCGGCGGATCGTCGCCCACCTCGCCGACTCCCCCGCCTCCCTGCCGGACGGCGGACTGCTCACCGTCGAGGCCTTTCAGGTGCTCGGGATGATGTTCGTCGGAGGCAGCGGCTCCGGCGCCCTGCACTACCTGCTGGAGGAGGCCTGGGTGGAGGGCCCGGCCGGGGCCGAGCTCTCCGATACCTTCCTGGCCGGTGTCCAGGCCCGGCTCTCCTTCGCCGAGGGCCCGCTGTACGCCGTGCTGCACGAGTCGATCTACGGCCAGCGTTCGGTGGACCAGGGCGGCACCGCCTGGTCGGCCGAGCGGGTCCGCAAGGAGTTCCCGGAGTTCGACGCCCGCGCTGCGCTGGAGACCGACGCTCCGGTGCTGTTCACCGGGGAGATGATCTACCCCTGGATGTTCGACACTGACCGGGCGCTGCGCCCGCTGAAGGAGACCGCGGACCTGCTCGCCGCCCGCACCGACTGGCCCGACCTCTACGACCCGGCGCGCCTGGCCGCCAACACCGTGCCCGTCGTGGCGGCGGTGTACCACGACGACATGTGCGTGGACACCGCCGACTCGCTGGAGACCGCCCGCGCGGTGCGCGGCCTGCGGACCTGGATCACCAACGAGTGGGAGCACGACGGCCTGCGGGTGAGCGGCGGCAAGGTGCTGGACCGACTGATCAAGATGGCGCACGGCGAGGCGTAGCAGCCTTCCGACCGGTGGGGCGGCGAGCGGCTCAGTGGGCACGGCGGGCTCCTCTCGCCGCCTGCCGGGTGCCCCGGCACCGGTGGAGCCCGGTGCCGGAGCGGACGGCGGCCGAGGCGCAGGCCGCCGCCCGGCCCAGCCGCACGCCCCGGGCGCGCCCTGCCCCGGTCACCGGACCGCACCCGGGCGCCGAGAGCAGGGCGACCGCCCCGGGGCCGCTTCCCTCCGGCCCCGACTCGCCGGGGCCGGAGGGACCGCCGGGACTGCCGGGACTGCCGGGACTGCCGGATCCGCGATCGGCCGCGACCTCGGCCGTGGACCCGCCCTTACGCCGACCGCCCCGCCGCCGTCGGCGCCCGCCGCCCGGGGCCTGGGCGGGCCCCGGCGGCCCCGTCTCGCCGCCCGTCACGGGCCCGGACTCCGGCTCGGGCCCGGCCTGCGGATCGGCCCCGGACTGCGCAGTGACTGCGCGCTCCTCGCGCCGTCGCCGCTGGGCCTCGACGGCGGCCAGCAGCGGCCCGGGCGTCATGCCGTCGTTCATCGACTCGTACAGCAGCTCGGCCAGCAGGTAGTTCGGGGAGAGCCGCAGGACGTGGCCGAGCACCACCCGGGCGGTGGCCGTGTCCCCGGCGACCCAGGACGCCCAGGCCAGCAGGGTGAGCGGGGCCACCGCGCAGCCCTCGTACGGCGGCACGGCACGCCGGGCGAGGAAGCGCCAGAGGCGCTCGGCGGGAGCGAGCTCGGCGGGCCGGACGTACTCGACGCCGCGGTCCCGGGTGAGGCGGTCCCGCAGGGCGAACAGCAGCCGGGCCGTCCGCTCCTCGTCGAGCTCCCTGGCGCCAGCCGCGAACTCCGCGAAGGCCTGCTCCAGCAGTTCGAGGCCCTGCTCCCGGGAGACGGCCCCGGCGAGGGGTTCGGCCCGCACGAGCGCCTCGCGCTGCGGTGCGTCCTCCGGCGGGCCGGCCGGGGCCAGGGAACCGACGATCGCCTTCCGGCTGCCGCGCGGCACCAGGCCGGCCACCGTCGCGGCGGCGGCCGCCGGCCCCGGGTCGGGCCCGCGCCGCACCGGATTGCCCGCCGGATCGCAGCACCCCTCGCGGCGGCAGAGGAAGGACCACCAGCGGTCGTCCGAGACGCACAGCGACTCCTTGACCGCCACTCCCCTGCGCCCGAAGGCCGCGCGCAGGCCGTCGGCCAGCGGGCGCAGGCGCTCCACCGGCGGCGGTGCGTGCGCCGTGACCGGATCCTGGCAGAGGTAGATGAGCACCTGGAGCGGCCGGCCGCCGTGCCGCTCGGAGAGGGCGACCAGCAGCGCGGCCGTCTCCTCCGCCGCGGCGGGCCACTCCGCGGGCGAGACCGGGAGGTCCGCCCGGATGACCCCGCCCTGGTGCAGGTCGGGGCCCTGGAGGCCGACCGCGACGATGCTGTCGTCGGGATAGAACCCCAGGAAGTAGGGCAACAGCTCGGCCATGTCGGCCGGACCGCGCATGACGACCGGCCGCTGCTCGGAAGCCGGGCCGAGGGACAGGATGACGTGTTCGTTGTTCATCGCGTTCATGGCCGCAAGAGTGCGCGCTATCCGACAGCGACCCCGGAACTTTCTTTTTCCCTGTGGATAACTCGGCCTCCGAATTTTCCGTCGCCCATTCGGAGCACACGACACTCGCTCTGGAGAGTGGATTTCGGCAGCCGTTCAGCTGATCTCCGGATGAAATACACTCCATCTTCCCCTGCACCGCCCCGCCCGCATTCGCCCCTTGTCGGCGGCATGGGGTTACATCGACGCCATGAAGCAGCCCGACATCCACACCACCGCCACCGCCGACCGCACCGAGGTCCGGGCGCAGGCCGAGGCCGTCCTGCGCGAGCTGGCCGGCCCCGCCGCCAGCCTGCGCGATGACCAGTGGACGGCCATCGAGGCCCTCGTGGTCGACCACCGCCGCGCCCTGGTCGTCCAGCGCACCGGCTGGGGGAAGTCCGCGGTCTACTTCATCGCCACCGCCCTGCTCCGCGCCCGCGGCGCCGGGCCGACGGTGATCGTCTCCCCGCTGCTCGCCCTGATGCGCAACCAGGTCGAGTCGGCGGCCCGGGCCGGCATCCACGCCCGCACCATCAACTCGGCCAACACCGAGGAGTGGGACGAGATCCAGTCCGAGGTCGCCGCCGGCAAGGTCGACATCCTGCTGGTCAGCCCCGAGCGGCTGAACAACCCGGACTTCCGCGACCAGGTGCTGCCGAAGCTCGCCGCCTCCACCGGCCTGCTGGTGGTCGACGAGGCCCACTGCATCTCCGACTGGGGCCACGACTTCCGCCCCGACTACCGCCGGCTGCGCACCATGCTCGCCGACCTGCCGCCCGGCGTCCCGGTGCTCGCCACCACCGCCACTGCCAACGCCCGGGTCACCGCGGACGTCGCCGAGCAGCTCGGCACCGGCACCACCGACGAGCACGCCCTGGTGCTGCGCGGTCCGCTCGACCGGGAGAGCCTCACCCTGGGCGTGCTCGCCCTGCCCGATCCGGCGCACCGGCTCGCCTGGCTGGCCGACCACCTCGACCGGCTCCCCGGCTCGGGCATCGTCTACACCCTGACGGTGGCCGCCGCCGAGGAGGTGACGGCCTTCCTGCGCGAGCGCGGCTTCCCGGTGGCCTCCTACTCCGGCCGCACCGAGGACGCCGAGCGCCGCACCGCGGAGGCCGACCTGCTGGCCAACCGGGTCAAGGCGCTGGTCGCCACCTCCGCACTCGGCATGGGCTTCGACAAGCCCGACCTCGGCTTCGTGGTCCACCTGGGCTCGCCCAGTTCGCCGATCGCCTACTACCAGCAGGTCGGCCGGGCCGGGCGCGGTGTGGACCGGGCCGAGGTGCTGCTGCTGCCCGGGCGCGAGGACGAGGCGATCTGGCGCTACTTCGCCTCGCTCGCCTTCCCGCCGGAGGAGCAGGTGCGCCGCACCATCGAAGCGCTCGCCGAGGCCGGCCGCCCGCTCTCCACCGCCGCTCTGGAGCCCAGGGTGGACCTGCGCCGCGCCCGGCTGGAGACCATGCTCAAGGTGCTGGACGTGGACGGCGCCGTCCGCCGGGTCAAGGGCGGCTGGACGGCCACCGGGCAGAGCTGGGAGTACGACACCGCCCGCTACGCCAAGGTCGCCGCCTCCCGGGAGGCCGAGCAGCGGGCGATGCGCGACTACGCCGCGGCCACCGGCTGCCGGATGGAGTTCCTGCGCCGCCAGCTGGACGACGAGCAGGCCGCGCCGTGCGGGCGGTGCGACAACTGCGCGGGGCCGCTGCACACCCCGGAGGTCTCCGACGGAACGCTGGCCGCGGCCCGGGCCGCGCTCGGGCGCCCGGGCGTGAGCTTCGAACCGCGCCGGCTCTGGCCCACCGGGATGGACGCGCTCGGGGTGCCGTTGAAGGGCCGGATCCCGGCGGGCGAGCAGGCGGAGACCGGCCGGGCGCTCGGCCGGCTGTCCGACATCGGCTGGGGCAACCGGCTGCGCACCCTGCTCGCCGAGCAGGCGCCGGACGTGCCGGTGCCCGGCGAGGCGGTGGACGCGCTGGTGGCGGTGCTCGCCGACTGGGCGCGCGGCCCGGGCGGCTGGGCCGGTCCCGCGACGACGGAGGGCGCCCGGCTGGACCGGCCGGTCGGCGTGGTGACCATGGCCTCCTCGACCCGCCCCCAGCTGGTCGGCAGCCTAGGCGCGCGGATCGCCGAGATCGGGCGGCTGCCGCTGCTCGGCCGGATCGAGTACGCCGGCGGGCGGCCCCCGCACGGGGCCCGCAGCAACAGCGCCCAGCGACTCCACTCGCTGGCCGGGGCCCTGGTACTGCCGCCCGAGCTGGAACAGGCGGTGGCGACCGCCGGCGGGCCGGTGCTGCTGGTGGACGATCTCGTGGACTCGGGGTGGACGGTCACCGTGGCCGCCCGGCTGCTGCGCCGGGCGGGGGCCGGGGCGGTGCTGCCGCTGGTACTGGCCGTACAGGGGTGAGCGGGCGGCGACCGGCTGCCGCGCACACGACCGCCTTCACTCGAATGGCCTAACAGAAAGGAGCCGACAGGGCGATTTCGATCACAGCCGAGACCCGACCCGAGAAAGGAGTGCCCACCATGCCGACGACGGTTCGCCATACCCGTCACCCAGCGTGGATCAAGGCCGGGTCGCTCCTGAAGCGCACTCGGGTCGCCGGGGAACATATCCGGCAGAACATGGGCTATCGGGTGGCGTTCATCATTCCATCATTGCCGCTCTGGCCCCGTTACCCCGAGAATTGGGAGGTACCCGAAACCCGGTCCGCTGGATCCGCCCTTCGGCGTACCCAGGCACCCGCCTGCCCACGGGCCAGGAAGGAGGATCGTGATCAACGGTATCGGCCGAGGTCAACATCCCCTCTCCGGGAGTTCGGCGCCCAGACGGCTGCTGGACCTGGAGACCTGGACCGCCTCGGGGATCCCGTTGCTGCGCGATCCGCGCGAGTTCGTCCTGGAACTGCACCAGCGTCACCTGCCCCAGCCGGGCACGGTCGTGGTGGCGGTCCTGGACGCGCTCCACCACCTCGCCGCCTCGGCCTCGTTCACGCCCTGGCCACACGATACCGACGGCTGGCAGCACCGGAACGCCCTGCTGGCGCACCTGCGCCGGGTCACCCCGCACGACCTGCGGCGGCCCGCGCCGACCCGGACGGCCGTGCTGCTGCGCTGCCGCGACGGCGCGCCGGGCTGGACGGAGCAGGACGGCGCCTGGATGTGGGCGCTGCGGGACGCGGCCGGGCTGCACGGGCTGCGCTGCGGCTCGTACATCGGGCTCACCCCGGCGGGCTGGCAGATCCTCGGCGACGGACGGGACGGGCGCAATCCGCACGCGGGTTCGTGGGCGGACGGCCCGGTGCACACCGTGACGGAACTGCCGCCGCGGTCGGCGCTCGACGACGCCCCGCGCAGCCAGCGTGCCCGGCAGCAGGCGGCCGAACAGGCCAAGCGGGTCGACGCTCCGTCGAGCTCCCAGCAGACCGAGCCCCCGTGGATCCCCGCGCGGGTCACGGCCGCGGAACAGGGACGCCGCACCGGCACGCGCTGAGCGACCCCGGACGAGCGGCATGGGCCCCGGACGACCGATACGGGCATCGGATTCCGGCACGGGCACAGCCACGGCACGGGAACGGGCAGCGGGTCAGCGCACTGCGGACGGACCCCGGGCCCGGCACCGTACGGCGCCGGGCCCGGGGTGAAGACGACAGCCGGACCTCCGGTCAGGCCTTGACCGGACGCCCCGGTGCGGCTCCGACCGCCGCCGCGGCAGCCGGGCCGGCCTCCCCGCAGACCACCAGCAGCGCGGTCGCGCGGCCGAGCGCATGGGTGTACGCCTCGGCGGCCCGGGCGGCCGAACCGCCGTTGACCACCAGGACGACCACCTCGCGGCGGATCGGCCGGGTCAGCGCGGCGTCGGCGTAGAACACGTCCCCGCCCTCGGCGAGCTGCGCCCAGTAGCGCTCCTCACCGAAGGAGAGCTCGTGCTGCTGCCAGGGGTGCGCCTCACCGACGGTCAGCACCAGGATGTCGCCCGGGTTGCGGCCGGAGTCCAACAGGCGGTCGACCGCGTCGTCGGCGTGCTCCAGCGCCTGGGCCGGGGCGGCGGCGATGCGCTGGACCTCGACCTGCGGCGTGGCGGGGGCCGGGCGGCGCGGTGCCGGACCGGGCTTGGGGATCAGGCGCGGCGGGCCCGGGCGCTCGGCACGCGGCGGTGCCGGACGCGCGGGCGCCGGACGCGGGCCGGGCACCGGGAGCGGTGCGGCGGCGGTGGTGGATGCGGTGGCGGGTGCGCCGCCGGTGGCAGGCGCGTGGAGGGCTTGTGCGTCCGACTCGCGGGGGAAGGGAACGCCGGGGCCCGGGAGGCTCTCGTGAATCTCCGGCTCCTCGGGGAAGACAGGCATACCCGGATATCTATCAAATGCCGGTCGAACGCGCACGGGCACCCCACCCATTGGGCACCGGGCATCCCCGGCCCCACCCGGGGCAATTCCAGACGGACTGTCAGAAACCGAGCGTCAACTGTTCGTCGGCGGATCCCTCACCCGCGCCCACGACGTCCCGACCGCGCTTCAGATGGCGCCACTTCGGCAGTGCGTCCAAGTACGCCCAGGAGAGCCGGTGGTGCTCGGTGGGGCCGAACTCGTCCAGCGCGGCGCGGTGCACCGGGGAGGGATATCCGGCGTTGTCCGCGAAGCCGTACTCCGGGCAGGGCTCGCCCAATTCGGCCATCAGTCCGTCGCGGTGGACCTTGGCGAGCACCGAGGCGGCGGAGACGCAGATGCAGGACTGGTCGCCCTTGATCACCGTGCGCACCCGCCAGGGGCCGCCGAGGTAGTCGTGCTTGCCGTCCAGGATCACCGCGTCGGGCTCGACCGGCAGCGCCTCCAGCGCGCGAACGGCGGCCAGCCGCAGGGCTGCCGTCATGCCGAGTTCGTCGCACTCCTGCGGCGAGGCGTGACCGAGCGCGTACGCGGTGACCCAGTCGGCGAGCACGGGCGCGAGGGCCTCGCGGCGCAACTCGGTGAGCAGCTTGGAGTCGGTGAGTCCCTCCGGCGCCCTGCGCAGGCCGGTGACGGCCGCGCCGACGGTGACCGGTCCGGCCCAGGCGCCGCGGCCCACCTCGTCCAGCCCGACCACGATCCTGGCGCCCGCCCGGCGCAGCGAGCGTTCGACGGAGTGCGTCGGCGGGACGATGGGCATCACGGACTCCGTTCGGCAAAGCAGCCCCGTCGGGCAGGACAGCCCGGTTCGGGCAAGGCAGCCCGCTCCAGTGGGGCAGTCTCCAGCCTAAGCCCGCTCACGGACACCGCCGGACGCCGCCCGGCACGACCACCCCGGGCCCGGTGCGGCATCGACCACGCCCACGCAAACACCCACGGCTACGGCTACGGCTACGGCTACGGCTACGGCTACGGCTACGGCTACGGCTACCGGATCATCGGGACGAGAACGTCGTCGACCAGCCGGACCGCGAAGCCGGGGGCCAGTCCCCCGTCGAAGACCTTCACCTGGAACATCAGCATCGCCGGGACGACGTCGGCGACCAGCGGAGAGACCGCGCCGGGCCGGACATCGCCGCGGTCGACGCCGCGGCGGAGGATGTCCAGGATGGCGTCCTTGATCGGCCCGATCACCCGCTGCACGATGAAGTCCTTGAACACCTCCGCCTGTTGCTGGGAGAGCTCGGCCATCAGCGCGTGCAGGGCGGCGCCCGCGCGGGAGCAGATCGCGTCCGTGAACAGCTCGATGAGCTGCAGCAACTCGGCCCGGGCGGACCCGAGATCGGGGACCCCGTGAGGGCGTGGGAGAGTGGAGTCCAGGGCGTCGATGACGAGTTCGACCTTGGACGCCCAGCGCCGGTAGAGCGCGGCCTTCCCGGTCCGCGCCGCAACGGCGACGCCTTCCATCGTCAGTCGCGCGTAACCGCCGGAGGTGAGCTGGTCGAGCGCGGCCTCGAAGATCGCGTTCTCCAACTCCTTCCCCCGACGCCGCACCGGTCGCGCCAGCGCCTCCCGGGCGGCCCGCACCGGACAGCAGGGCTCAGGGTCCGCCGCCACGGCCGAGTCCGCAGGCACGTCGGACACCACCGGCGCCACCGACGCCCCAGGCGCCCCAGGCACCACCGACGCCCGGTCCACCGACAGGCGCCGCATCAACCGATCCATCGCCACTCCTTAAGGAACGCTTGCGTTCACTATCAAGACCAGGATATCGTCCAGATTAGTGAACGGCATCGTTCCTTCCTAGGCTGCGCCATCGCGCAGCAGCACGTTCGGGCCAGCGGATCCGCGTCAGACCCAAGCACCCAAGCACCCAAAGCGCCCAAGGCACCCGAGCGCCAAGCACCCAAGCACGTAGCCATCAGGGGGCACATTCGTGGCTATCTCCGACACGCTCAGCAAGAACTCACCGCCGAAGGGCGGCCAGAACCGGGGGAAGGGCATCACCCTGGCCGTCATCGCGGCCACCCAGCTCATGGTGGTGCTCGACGCGACCATCGTGAACATCGCGCTGCCGCACATCAAGGACGCGCTGAACTTCTCCACCACCGACCTGTCGTGGGTCATCAACGCCTACACGCTGACCTTCGGCGGACTGCTGCTGCTCGGCGGTCGGGCGGGCGACATCCTCGGCCGCCGCCGGGTGTTCATCTTCGGCACCCTGTTGTTCGGCCTGGCCTCGCTGCTGGGCGGCTTCGCCCAGGACAGCACGCTACTGCTGGCCGCCCGCGCGCTCCAGGGCATCGGTGGCGCGATCTGTTCACCGACCGCCTTCGCCCTGATCGCCACCAACTTCGAGGAGGGACCGGAACGCAACAAGGCGTTCGGCGTCTTCTCGGCGGTGGCCGGTTCGGGTGCCGCGATCGGCCTGCTGGCCGGCGGCGTGCTCACCGAGTACCTGAACTGGCGCTGGGTGTTCTTCGTCAACGTGCCGATCGCCATCCTGATCGCGATCGCCGCGCCGCGCTACATCGCCGAGTCCGAGCGCCACCCGGGTCGCTTCGACCTGCCGGGCGCCTTCGCCTCGACGCTCGGCCTGGTCGGCCTGGTCTACGGCTTCATCCGGGCCGCCTCGGACGGCTGGTCGGACGGCCTGACGCTCGGCTCCTTCGCCGGCGGCGCGATCCTGCTGGCCGCGTTCTTCGTGATCGAGCGGCGCACCGACCAGCCGATCACCCCGCTGCACCTGTTCTCCAACCGCAACCGCACCGGCGGCCTGGTGATGATGCTCTGCCTGGCCGCGGCCATGTTCGGCATCTTCTTCTACGTCGTCCTGTTCGTACAGGGACCGCTCGGATACAGCCCGCTCAAGGCAGGCGTATCGTTCCTGCCGATCAGCGTGTCGATCATCATCGCCGCACAGGTCGCGTCCAGCCTCCAGGCCAAGTACGGCCCGAAGCCGTTCATGGCGGGCGGCGCACTGCTGGTCACCGTCGGCCTCACCTGGCTGACCCAGATCCACAAGGACAGCGGCTACGTCGACGGCGTGCTCGCCCCCACGGTGATCTTCGGCTTCGGCATGGGCCTGATCTTCGTCCCGGTGATGCTGCTCTCGGTCGCGGGCGTGCCGGGCGAGGAGACCGGTGCCGCCTCCGGTCTGCTCAACTCCATGCAGCAGATCGGGGGTTCGCTCGGGCTGTCGATCCTGACCACGGTTTTCGCGCACTACGCCGCGCCCGAGTTCCAGGCGCAGTTGCCCAAGTTCCTGCAGACGGCCTCACCGGACCAGCTTGCCTACCTGCACGAGAAGAAGGACTTCCCGTCGGGTTCCGACGCCGCCAACTCGGTGCTCGCCCAGGGGATTTCGCACGGCTTCATCGTCGGCGCGGCGCTCGCCGGGGTCGCATTGCTGATCGCGGTCTTCGTGATCAAGGCGAAGGCCAGTGACCTGCCGAGCGGCGACAACGCCGGCGTCGCGATGCACTGAGCCACCACCGGAACCGCCACCGGTACCACCACCCCGGGCCCGCCGGGAGCCGTACGCTCCCGGCGGGCCCGTCGCATGCCCAGCGGTCAGAAATACGGGTCGACGTGCAGTCCCGCCCGCTCGCAGGCACTCGCGGTCGCGCGCCCGCCTTCGACCAACGGCCGTGCGGCCAGGATCTCGCGGGCCCGGGCGGCGGAGCGGCTGGTCGCGTACCAGGGCCCGGGGTCGTTCGCCAGGTCGGCTCGGATCAGTTCGAGCGCACAGATCCGTTGGGGGTTCGGCAGCCGGCCCAGGGCGGGCACCGCGTCCGCCGACAGTTCGCGGACGTTGCGCAGGTCGATCTGCTGCGAGCGCTCGTACCGGGCCACGTTCTGCTCCGCGATGATCGCGTCCGGCCCCATCAGCCCGTACACCGCGACGGTGAGCATGCCGCTGAGGACGACGGCGCGCGGCAGCCAGCGGGCGCCGCGGGTGAACCCGGCGGTGATCAGCAGCAGGAAGACGACGCCCAGCCAGATCTCGACCACCAGCACCCACAGCCGCAGCCGGGTGAGCCCGGAGGCGTCCACGTAGAACCACATCCGACCGAGCGCCGAGGCGACCACCGCCAGCGCGAGCAGGCAGAGCAGCCCGAGCAGGATCCGCGTCAGCCGACGGTCGGCCGGGGTGGTGCGCGGGGCCCAGCGCTTGGCGACGGCCACCACGACCAGGGTCAGCACGGTGATCACGCTCAGCTGCCAGAAGCCCTGACGGGCGTACGCGGAGCGGCTCATGCCGGTGTTGCTCAGTACGGCGTCGGCACCGCCGAGCACCACCATCGCCTGGATCACCGCGAACGCGCCGAACATCAGGTTGAGCGCGACCAGGGGCAGTGCCCACTCCAGCCGCCGACGCTCCCGCCCCGGGCGGACCACCAGCCGGTCCCAGCGGCGCGGGCCGGCCGCGATGTGCGCGAAGCCCAGCGCGGTGAGCGTCCCGAGCGCGAACAGCAGCCCGCGCAGGGGCAGCTGGTGGACGTCGATGCTGGGGCTCAGGCCGGCCAGCAGGTCCGCCATGGCGACGTCGGCGCTGGCGAACAGCAGGCCGAAGACGGTCAGCAGGACGGCGGCGACGGCGAGCGCCTTGAGCACCGGGACGATCCGGCCGCGGCCGGGCAGCGGCCGCCCCTCCATGGCGCCCCAGACCCAGCCCACGCCCGGCACCGGCTGCCAGAGCACGGCGGGCAGCGCGAGCAGCACCCCCGACCAGCGGCGGCCGCCGTGCAGGGCGAGCGAGGCCAGGCCCAGCGCGCAGCCGGAGGCCAGCAGCGCGGGCCAGCCCGCGTCCCAGAAGGCCGGGACGGCGGCCAGAGCGAGGGCCAGCAGGCTCCAGACGACCGTCCAGGGCCTGATCCGGCGACCGGCCGCGCGGGCGACGACACCGGCGACGACGGCCGCGGCGACGCCGCAGATCAGCAGGTTGGCACCCACCCCGTCGTACAGCAACCAGGCCGTCAGCAGGCCGGTGAGCAGCGCGAACAGCAGGATCCGGGGCGTGGCCGCCGCCCGCCGCTCGGGGTCGGTGGCGTGCAGCCGGTCCCCGATCGTCGGCCCGGACGCTTCGGGCGAGCCGTCCGGCCCGCCGGGCCGGTACGGACCGGACGACGGACCCCGGCCAGACGACGGACCCCGGCCAGACGACGAGCCTCGGCCGGACGACGCGGACGGCCCGTGCGGGGCCGCCGACGCGTACGGCGCGTACGGGTCCGCAGACGCGTACGGCGCGTACGGGTCCGCAGACGCGTACGGCGCGTACGGGTCCCCCGACGCCTGCGGCTCGGACGCGGGCTGCGGATCGGTCGGGGCAGGCGTGGACGGGCCTGTCATGAGTCCCCCTCGGTGGTCGACGGGCATGCGGAGGCCGCCCTCCGGGCGGTCCGCGGGCGGGCGTGTCAACGCCTCCGCCGCTGCCGACTGTAGACCATTCTGAACAAGTTCAAAAGTTACTTCTGAACATGTTCAGAATCACCTGACCGCGGGTGCTCCCCCTCCGCAGCCGCCCGTACTACCCCTTCACCGACCCGGCCAACAGCCCCCGGACGAAGTACCGCTGCAGGCTGAAGAAGACGATCAGCGGCACGATGATCGACAGGAATGCCCCGGCCGTGAGCAGCTCCCAGCGCCCGCCGAGCGAGCCGGACAGCTGCGCCAGCCGGACCGTCATCGGCGCCACCTCCGGCGTGCCGCCGGCGAAGGTGAGGGCGACCAGCAGGTCGTTCCAGACCCACAGGAACTGGAAGATCGCGAAGGAGGCCAGCGCCGGCGCGCACAGCGGCAGCACGATCGAGCGGAAGATCTTGAAGTGCGAGGCGCCGTCCACCACCGCCGCCTCCATCAGGTCGCGCGGCAGCTGGGCGATGAAGTTGTGCAGCAGGAACACCGCCAGCGGCATCGCGAACATGGTGTGCGCCAGCCAGACCGGCGCGTAGCTCCCCTTCAGGTCCACCGCCGGGATCAGCGTCAGCGAGCCCAGGTGCGCGCCGCTGGAGAACAGCCGCAGCAGCGGGATCAGCGCCATCTGGAGCGGCACCACCTGGAGCGCGAACACCGTGAAGAACACCGCGTCGCTCCCCCGGAACCGCACCCAGGCCAGCGCGTACGCCGCCATCGCCGCGAGCACCAGCGGGAAGAGGGTGGCCGGGATGCTGATCGCCAGCGAGTTCACCAGGAAGGGCATCAGCCCGGTGGAGCCGCCGGAGCCGCCCTCGAACAGCACCGAGTGGTAGTTGCCGAGGCCGAAGTCCGGGTGGATCAGGGCGTTCCACCAGCCGTCCGTGGTCACGTCCTGCTTGGGGCGCAGCGAGGTCACCAGCAGACCGAGGGTCGGGATCGTCCAGAGCACCGTCATCGCGATCACGAACGCCGAGGCCAGCGGGCTGCTGAAGGACTTCCGCACCGGGTTGCGGTGACGGCCGGTCCCCCCGCCTCTCACCGCGCTCCGGTCACTCACCGCGCTTCGACCGCCCGCCGCGCTACGACCGCCCACCGCGCTACGACCGCCCACCGCGCTTCGATCGCTCACCGCACCTCACGCTCCCTCCGCAGCTGGACGATGTTGTAGGCCACCAGCGGCAGCACCGCGAGGAACAGCAGCACCGCGAGGGCGCCGCCCCGCCCGTCGTCGAACTGCACGAAGGACTGCGAGTACATCTCGTTGGCCAGCACCTGGGTGCCGAAGTTGCCGCCGGTCATGGTTCGGACGATGTCGAAGGCCTTCAGCGTGATGATCATGACGGTGGTCAGCACGACCATCACCGTGGTGCGGATCATCGGCACGGTGACGTGCCAGAACAGCCGCACCCCGGTCGCGCCGTCCAGCCGGGCCGCCTCCACCACCTCGTCCGGGATCGCCTTGATCGCCGCCGACAGCACCACCATCGCGAACCCGGTCTGCACCCAGACCATCACCGCCATCAGCAGGAAGGTGTTCAGCGGCTGGCTGAGCAGCCAGTTCGGCGGGTCCGACCAGCCCACCGCGTGGGCGAGTTGGCTGAGCAGGCCGATCTGCGGCTGGTCCTTCCCGCGCGCCTCGTAGACGAACTTGAAGATGATCGAGGCGCCGACCAGCGAGATCGCCATCGGCATGAAGATCAGCGACTTGTACACGGCCTGGCCGCGCATCCGGTCCACCAGCAGCGCCAGCACCAGGCCGAGGCCGGTCGCCGCCAACGGCGCGACCACCAGCCACAGCAGGGTGTTGACCAGCACCTTCTGCACCGAGTCGGTGGTGAAGGCCCAGCCGAAGTTCTCGCCGCCGACGAACTTGCTGCCGTCCGCGTTGTGCAGGCTCAGGTAGACGGTGCGGATCAGCGGCGCCACCAGGCCGACCACCAGCAGCAGCACGGCCGGGCCGAGGAAGACCAGCACGGCCAGCGGTCGGGCCAGGCGGCCCCGGGCCCGGCCGGCCGCCAGGAAGACCACCAGCAGGATGCCGAGGAAGCCCGCGATCGCGCCGATGCTGTTGCCGAACTTGACCGCCGCGTCACCCCAGGCGCCGACGGCCAGCGGGCCGGCGGCCGGCGGGGAGCCGGATACGGACATGGCTCTACGTCCCTTCGAGTCCGGTGGGAAGGGGGGCGGGGGGGGGGGGGGGGGGGGGCCCCCCCCCCCCCCCCCGGGGGTGGCCCCCGCGGCCGCCCCCCCCCGGGGCCCCCCCGGGGACCCCCCCCCCCCGCCCCCCCCCCCCCCCCCCCCCCCCCCCGCC